>JAXDKI010000104.1:0-11554 GCA_034667245.1 Thermomicrobiales bacterium
ATCGAGTTTGCGCGGGAGCACCAGATTCTCCTCTTTACGTGCCACCCGGCCACGGTTGAGCTACTCCGTGATCTGAGCGGGGATTGCAACTGCTACACGATGCGCCGCTTCGGCGAAGGAGGCGAATGGCTGACGAATCAGATCGATTCGCGCCAGCCACTTGCCGTTCCGGCTTGAGGTCCGCGGAGAAGCGCGGGCTCGCGCCGTCACCGCGCCCGCCGCCGTGCCTCCCAGTGCTGCTCCAGATTCCGGATCAGGGCCGGACTCAGATGGCAGCGTGCCTGCTCCACCGCGTACGTCGCCATGTACCGCCGAAACGTGTCGAGCGGTTCCTGATCGACCCGCAACGCCTTCCGATTCGCCGCCGCACTCACCACACCCGAACTCGTCAGTCCCTCGACCGTGCTTGCGATCGCCGCGTCCATCTCGCCCGGTGCCACCACCTCGTCGCAGAGCAGCGCCCCTTCCGGCGAGTCGACGGGGAACCCGCGCTCGTACATGATTCCCTGCCGTGCCAGCCGGTCGCCCACGAAACGGGTCAACCGTAAGTTGGCAGCGCCGGGCACGATTCCCTCCTTGCGCGCCGGTAGGCTGAAATAGGCGCCCCGTTCCGCGAGCACGCGATCCATCGTTAGCAGGAGCTGGCAGCCGCCGCCGATCGCGAACGCCTCGACCGCCGCGATCCACGGTTTCTCGATGGTCACCTCCGGTTCGTCCGGCCAGAACTCCGGCCCGGAGAGCCCCCGGTAGAACTTGTTCACGAACCCGAAGTCCCGCACCAGGTAAAAGTCGACGAACGAGATCTTCCCTTCGTAGAGATGCGTCAGATTGATCCCGGCGTTGAAGACCCTCCTCCCCGCGTACTTCGGGTGCTCCACCACCTCGCCCCGCAGCACTCCCACCTCGATCGCTGGGTCCAGCAGTACCAGATCGACCGCTATCTCCATCGGCATCACCGTCGAGTCATCCTCGGCATTCAAATACCGGGTGTTCCGCAACGTGACGAACCCGGCCTTCCCCACCCGCTCCACCCGCACCGGTCCCAGGTCGAGCGTCCCCTCCGCCCGAAACCGCGGCAGCAGCTCCTCCGCCTGAGCCGTCGGTCGCAGCATCGCCTGCACCAGATGGAGACCGGGCAACCGTCGCGACAGGATCTGCCCAAAGAAGATCCCCTGGTCGATCTCCAGCCCATCCTTCTCCTTCAGCGGCAGCCGCCGTTCCCGCGCTATCTCCTCCCGCGTTGGCACCAACCCCGGGAAGCGCTCGGCCGCCCCATAGACCAACTCGGCGAGCCGAACATATTTCCCGTAATCGTCCGTCAGTTCCGCATAGATCAGATCGCCGTAGCTCCGCAAGAAGCGCGTCCGCACCGCCCGCGCCGCCTCCAGCACCACCTCCGCCGCCGCCTGCTCCCGCTCCTCCCGATCCCTCTTCGCCGGCAGCCCCCGCACCAGCGCGTCACTGCACCGAAAGAAACGCGCCGCCGCCTCCGCATCGCCAGCCAGCGTCTCCCTGCTTACACCCCCAGGTGCCGCCACTACCGGCTCCGCCGCCCCCCACTCCGTCACATCACCAGCCGGCAGTCCCACCGCCGTCAGCAAATCCGGCGCCGTTACCTCCACACCCACCGGCCGGCTCCTTTCTCACTCGCCCGCGGAACCCGACGGGCACCAAATTGACATCCAGCAACTGACGACTAACGACTGACGACTGACGACTATCGCGTCATCGCGGCCGGTGATCCACCACCCGGATCGCCTTCCCCTCACTCCGCGCCACACCGTCGCGCGGCAACACCTGGACCACCATCGAGAGCCCCGTCTCCGCCTGTAGGGCGTGCTCCAGGCGTCCCTGCAACTCGGTGCGATCCACATCAGCCCGCACCGGCTCGCAGAGCACCGTCATCTCGTCCATCGCCCGCGGCCGGTCCAGCACGATCTGATAGTAGGGCGCCACCTCCCCTGTGCTCAGCAGAATTCGCTCCACCTCGGACGGGTAGAGATTGACCCCGCGCACGATCAGCATGTCGTCGTACCGACCGCGAATCCGACCCATCTTGACCGTCGTTCGCCCGCAGAAGCAGGGTGCGGCGTCGAGCGCGGAGATATCGCCGGTCCGGTACCTGATCAACGGCAGCGCCTCTTTCGTCAGCGTCGTGAAGACTAGCTCGCCTTCCTGCCCCGGCGGCAGCGGCTCGCCCGTCTCCGGATCGACCACCTCCGGCAAGAAGTGGTCCTCCTGGATGTGCGATCCCCCCCACCCCTCCGCGCACTCTGCCGCCACGCCCGGCCCGATGATCTCGGAGAGACCGTACATGTTCATCGCCCGCAGGTTCAGCCGCCGTTCGATTTCGCCCCGCATCTCCTCGGTCCACGGCTCGGCGCCGAAGACCCCCACCTCCAACTTGAGACTGCGCCGGTCGATCCCCGCTCGCTCGATCGCTTCGGCGATACTCAGGGCGTAGGAGGGCGTCGCGAAGAGCGCCTGAGCACCCAAATCCTGCAGGAGCATCACCTGCCGTTCCGTCATCCCACCCGCCACCGGCACGACGACGCAACCCATGAACTCGGCCCCCTGATGGAAACCGAGCCCTCCCGTAAACAGTCCGTACCCGTAGGCATTGTGGGCGACCATCCCCGGCCGCACACCCGCCATCACCAGACAGCGGGCCATCACCTCGTTCCAAACGTCGAGGTCGCGACGCGTGTAGCCGACCACCGTCGGCTTCCCTCGCGTCCCGCTTGAGGCATGCACCCGCACCAACCGCTCCGGTGGCACCGCAAACAACCCGAACGGATAGTGCTCCCGGAGGTCGGTCTTCTGCGTGAACGGCAACCGCCTCAGATCGGCGAGTGACCCGACATCCTCCCCCGTTCCGATCCCCGCCGCGCGCAACCGGTCGCTGAGCGGGGTGCCGGCGACGAGAACTCGCGTCACAGTCTCCCTGAGACGTTCGAGTTGCAGCGCCTCCAATTGCTCTCGCGGCAGTGTCTCGGCTTCGGCGTTCCACATCATGTCGGATCTCCCGAGGAGCTCCATCTCGTCGTCTCGCCTGATCACACCGGGTCAGGCACGATTCATAGCACGTTTTGTTTCGAACTACATCGTCCTCCATCTCGGGCTTCGACGGTATCCCAATGCGGTTACTATTCATAATCTCATTACAATGGACAAGCTAAACGTGATGGGCTACTCTTCCCGCCTGCCGGCGCTGCGTCCGGCTCCGCCGCCGTCAGTACTGGAGCACGCCATGGTTACGTCCCAATCAGCATCCACCACCGGCACAACATCAATCCACCCCGACACGCACGTCAACGGCCCCGTCTCCCTCACTGTCGCCGACCTCGACCGTTCCCTCCGGTACTACACCGAGGCGATCGGTCTCACCCTCTTGGAGAGGAACGGCGACGAGGCAACCCTCGGCATCCCCGGCAGTTCCCTGCTCCACCTCGTCGAGCTCCCCGGCGCCCGACCCTGGACCGAGTACTCGACCGGGCTCTACCACTTCGCCATCCTGCTCCCCACCCGCGCCGATCTCGGCCGCTGGATTCGCCACTGGTACGACCTCGGCATGCCCGAGTTCGGTCAGGGCGACCACCTCGTCAGCGAGGCTCTCTACCTCCGCGACCCCGACGGCCACGGCATCGAGATCTACCGCGATCGCCCTCGCTCAGAATGGCGCTGGCAAAACGGTCGGGTCCAGATGGCCAGTCTCCCCGTCGACGTCCCCGGTCTCCTCGAAGAAGCCGAGCGATCTGGCATCTCCTGGACCGGCGCTCCGGCAGGCACCACCATGGGCCACGTCCACCTACAGGTCGGCGACATCGCCCGCGCCCGCGCCTTCTATGTCGACGTCATCGGCTTCGACGTCGTCGCCGAGATGCCGACCGCCCTCTTCATCTCCGCCGGCGGCTACCACCACCACCTCGGCATGAACACCTGGCACAGCCGCGGCGGCTCCCCCGCCGACCCCAACGTCGCCGCCCTCCGTTCCTTCACCATCGTCCTCCCCAACGACGAAGCGCGGAATGAGGTCGTCGCCCGCCTCAACGCCGCCGGTCATCCCACCGAAACCCATGACGGCACCACCACCGTCCGCGACCCCTGGTCAAACGTCATCCACCTCCGCACATCGTAGAAGCCCGCCGCAGAGCCGTTCTGGCCTAGGTCGACAGCACCGGGGGCCCAACCTAAGACCGAACACGGGCCCCTAGCGCCGGGTCGCCAGCTTGATCCCTTCCGCGGCGAGGGCATCGTCGTAGAGCTGACGAAACGTGGGGTCGGCGTAGCCCTTCACGGCAATCGGTTTCAACTCACGCAATACCGTCACCCAGGTGGCCTTGGCCGGGCCGACGTCCAGCAGCGCCCACCAAAGCACCCTGCCCATCCGCTCTTGCAGCGCGGGATCGGCCCCCTTGTACGAGTCAAGGATCCTCGGCCCGACTTCTTCCGTGGTGATGGCCATCGTTTCGCCCGCGGGTGGAACGTACGCCGACGTGCTCACGTACGAGCTGAACAGGCCGCGCAGTGCCGTTCCCTGCTCGTCCGGCGCCAGACGCTTCAGGAAATCGAGGCTGGTGACATGGGCCTCGAGTTCCTCCGGACCCTCCACCCGCGCTCGCTTCTGGAATGGCTCGAGGTACTTTTCCCAGCTCGGCCTGCCGGGCGAAGTGTCCTTCTCGTAGGCGCCCCAGACCTTCTTGAACTGGGCGATGTGGACCAGCTCGTGGGTGATGATCGCCTGCGCCTGGACCTCGCTGCCCTCGATCAGACTCGGAGCGAAGGCCATCCAGCGCCAGTGGTTGGCCGGATCGGACGGGATGTTCTTGGGCCGAACCTGGGCGAGGGCGTCGCCGCCGAGCTTGTGGTCGAGGCGGATCTCGTCCGGAATGGGGTCGGCTTTGGCCACACCGGCTGGGAAGGTCGCCGTGGCCGCCACCGCCGCGATGGCTTCGCGCGTGCGCTCTGGATCGCGCTTCTCTGTCTTCGTCCAGGCCGAGCCTGTTCCGCTGTTGCCGGCGGGCTGTCGCTGGACCGGCCGCAAGACTCCTGCCCGCGCCCCTGGACACGACATCCCCGCCGGCCTTGCGCGCTCGCCCTCGGTTGCAATCTGCCCCGGTCGGCGTGGGTCGCCGCTGGACCTGGAGCCGACCACAGGCGAGCACAGCAACCGTTGCATAGCCTGGTTACCGATCGCCGGGTTGGGCGCCAGGACCACCGCGGCAGGCACCCGTCCCGCCCGCAGGATCCGTTGCACCGCGTGGTTGCCGACCGCATGCCGACGGACGAGGCTCGCGTCGGGCGGTGGGACGTGCGCCGTGTTCGAGACGGACGCCGGATCGCTGCGCCGCCGTCGCGTTGCCGATCGGTGAACATCCAGCTAAGCCACCGAATCTCCTCGATCGACCGAGAGGTTCCGCACGCCTACATCCGGCCGGGTGGCCCGGGAGGACCGGCACCCTCGCGCCCTTACTGCCCATCCGTCTCGAACTGCTCCTCCATCGGGTCGACCTTGCCGCCATCGCCGCTCTTGCTGGTAACAAAGGTCATCGGGCCGCCCGGGTTGCCCCTGATCTCGTAGCGGATCACGTAGTGGTCGAACGGGACCCAATCGTCCCCGCAGCCGGGGCAACGATACTCGTAGGTCTGGTCGACGGAGTAATTGGCCGGCGTCGGCGGCGTGGTGACCATGTGACGCGGATGGGTGTGGGAATCGCTTGTCCGTCCCATCTCCCCGAAGGCGTCGCCCTTGATCTGCTTTTGCCCGCTACGCGCCGTGTCCTTGCCGGAGCCGCTGTGGGCGGTAAACGGCGGGAAGGGGATATCGCTGAATTGGAGCACTTCCCGGACCTTGCACCCCTTCAGATCCGCAAGGGTGCGTCCCTCCGGCGCCGTCCAGGTTTGGACGACATCCATCCCGAAGTTCTTCGGGGCGTTGAATCGGTCGGCGAGCTTGCTGTTGACCGGATGGAGGCAATCCGTCTTCGGTTTGCCCTTCCCCTTGCAGCTCTGGATTCCGATCCCCGATCGCAGTCTGGGCATCGCCTGCTGCACGAAGTCGCCGAGCCCCGCTTTGCCGCGTCCCCAGAGCGCGGCGAGCGCACCGGTAGCGGCCTGGTCGGCGTCCTCCTCCAACGTGGCGTCCGCGATCTCACCCATCGGCATCGCCGCGCCACCCGGCCCGGCCGATCGCTGCTGGACGACGTGGGCCAGCTCGTGGGCGAGCAGGGCGTCGCCCATAGGAGTCCCGGGATGGTACTCGCCGGCTCCGAAGGCGATGTCGCGGCCGATGGTGAAGGCGCGGGCGTCCAGACGCCCCGCGATCCGGTCGGCCTCGGCATCCGTGTGGACGCGGACGTCGGCGAAGTCCGCGCCGAACGCCGACCCCATCTCCGCGCGCGCTCCCTCCGGTAGCGCCTGCCCCGGACCGAGTTGGGACGCGATCGAGCCCGCCGACTCCTTCGCGGCTCCCCCGTGGCGGGCCATCAGGAGCACGCGGCCGAGCCCATTGAAGCCGCCCTCGATGCCGCCCGCTGCCTCATCCGGGGTCGTCTCGCCGCCCGACTCGTCCCCGCCTTCCAGACCCTGCTCCACCAGCGCGACGATCAGCGGCACGTAGAGGCGGGCGGCCGGGACCGCGGAGGCGCCGGGCACCTGCGCTTGAATCGTCGCTTCGAGGTCGGCCGCGGACATGCCCCCGAACTGCCCGAACCGGCGGTCGATCTCCGGTCCGGCCTCGGCCGGATCGTCGAGCGTAGCGGCGACCAGTGTTTCCACACCGGAGCGGACGACCCCCAGGAACTCCCCTTTCCGCATCTGCGCGAACCCGACGTCGGCCGCATCGTCCTCGACGATCAGCCCCGATCCCTCGTCCGATTCGCTCTCGCCTTCCGCGTCGATCCCTTCCTCGACCTCTTCGCCCGCCTCCTCCCCGATCGGTTCGGCTTCGGCCTCGGAAACCGGTTCCTCGACCGGCTCGCTCTCGGGAGTGGCCTCCTCGATCCCCCAGCTCTCAGGGGTAGGCTCCTCGACCGTTCCACCTTCGGCAGGCGCTTCCTCGATCGCCTGATCGACGGCCTCTTCGATGGTCGCCTCGCTGAACCAGCCCCCTTCCTCCTCCTCATCCTGGCGCTGAATCGTCCCCCCACCGCGCGAGCCGCCGCGGAGCATCCGTTCCACGGCGGCATTGCCCACCGTCCGTTGCAGGGCATGGACCCTGGCCCGCCGTCCACCCGGATCGCCGCGCGGGAGCGTCATCATCCCGAGCCCGCCTATCTCGGACCGCGTGTTCACCTCGCGGGCGATCGCGGCGAGCAGCGTCTCGTCGGTCGAAGCCGGCTTCGACCGGTCCCGTTGCGAGCGGGTCCGGCGCGCGGCGTCGCGGTCAGCGCGATCGGTCATCGGCTCTGCCCCACGCTGCGGTTGAGGAGTCCGGGTCGAAGGCGAGGAGGTGGTAGACACCCAGGCGACCCGGCAGGAACTGGCTCGCGGCGTCGGGATGGCGAAGGAGGAGGATCTCGCGGGCAATCGCCCGGGCCGACTCCGCCGTCATCTCGCCGGCGGCGGAAGAGATGCCATAGTGGGTCACCAGGCGGTCGTCCGCGGTCTTGCCGACCGAGATACGGACGCCGAGCGATGTCTCCTCCATCCGCAGCTGCGCCGGCTCGGTCGTCCGTGGCGCATGGACCGGGACGTCGCCGCCCCATTGGACGATCTCGGCGAGCTCCGCGACGTGCCGAGGGTGGAGCAGGAGATGGCGCGGAACGCTGCGCGTCCGCCGCCGGACGACGACCGCGGTCATGGCGACCACGAGCGCGACCAGCGCCGCGATGTGCCAACCTGCCATCGGTAGCACGCCGGTTACCTCCCCGCCGACGACGAGCGCGGTCAGCCCGAGGGCCAGCCACTGCGCGGAAGAGAAGCCGGCGTGATACGGCCGTTCGGCGTCGCCGCGCACGAACTCCAGCCCGAACCGACCGAGGTCGTAGAGCACGACGTACGAGCACCAGGCGGCGCCCGGTGCCGCCCCGCGCACGACCAACGCCGTCCCCAGCGCCACGGCGGCAGCGGCCCAGAGGGCCTCGACGAGCTGGACGGGCAGGAGACGCACGCTCGCGAGCGGTGCCGGAAACCCGATCGCGACGTGGTCGTTCCCGTAGGCGACGCCGCACCGACTCGGACGACCGTGGCAACAACCGGCCAGAAAACAACCAACCCGACCGCAGGCAAGGAAGGTGCCGACGCCCAACGCGGTCAGATCCAGGTAGGGCAGCACCGGTCGGCCGATTGCGGTGAGGATCAAGGTCGAGACGGCGAAGATCGCGAGCTCGTGGTGGTAGTAGACCAGGCGCTCCTGCCCGGTCAGAACCTTGGCGCCGAAGGCGAGGGCGAAGAACGTGAGGGCGGCGCCGAGGGCGAGCACGCCGAGCACACCCGCCGAGAGCTGCTGGTGGACGGCCAACCAGCCGCCGAGCGCGACGGCGAGCGCGAACCCGACCACACCACAGACCCGGAAGGCCGCCCAATTGCGTCCTCGGACGTTGACCGTCGTCCGGACCGCGCGGTCGCACGCCCGGTTGACCGCCCGGCCGAGCCGGTTGGCGATCCGACGGCCGTCGCCGGTCGCCGTCTCCAACTGCTCGACTGCTCCCGATACCACCATGCTCGTTCCTACCGCGGCCGCTCGCGACGCCCTACTTGACCTCGGCCCGGTGCGGCGTCGCGTCGACGATGCCGGGATCCGCTTGGCCGTTGCTCTTCGGCGACTTCGTCACGACGATGAAGTGGCGTTTCGCACCGCCGCCCTCCGGTGAGTCGATGACGGTGACGAGCTTGATCCCGAAGCCGGACTTCAGGACGGTCACCGGCTGGTTCCCCGTTCGCTGATCCTTGAAGATGAGGCGCTGTTCCTGCTCGGCGCTGCTGTTGGGCACCTTATCGATGACGCCCTTCAGCCGTCCTGCGCTCCCCGCATCGGCCGACTTGGAGGACATCGCGTGGGTATCGGTCTGGGACTGGTTCGCCGGGAGAAATTTGCTCCCGAAACCTTCGAGACCGCTGAAAATCCCGGTCTGTTGCAGCGGAATGACGACTTCCGAAACCAGGACCTCGTCGAGATCGGCGGCGGATCCGGAATCGGACCGGATCGTCAGGTTGTACTGAGCCCCCCACGCTTTGGCGAACTGGGCAACACTCGTCCCCTCGACCAACCCCGCGAAGCCCATCTCCACCGCGATCGGGTAAGCCGCGACCGAGAAAGTGTTGCTCTGCGCCACCTGCACTCCCGCGACGGTGGCGACGAGTCGCAGGCTGTCCTTGGAGCCGGGGGCCGTTTGGGTACCCCCCCGGACCTTGACCTTCTCGGTCGACGTCAGTTGATGCTGCGGACTGCCGTTGATCGTGACGCTCCCGGCCGCGGCCCCGGCGTCGCCGGCCTCCGCGGCGAGGGTCACCGGATTGGCCGGGTCGGCATTGTCGACGCTCACCTCGACCTCGGTGTCGACGTTGGGCGGAATGCGGTCGATGCCGCGGACACCGCCGAGAGGACGGTTGACAGTCGCGATGCTGACCTTGGGTGGCTCGTCCTTGCGACTGCCGCAACTGCGCAAGCTCATCCTTAGGCCCGAGCGGGCGGCGGGCACGACGTTGGCGGCGAATCGACTCAACCCGGCGACGCCGCGCCCCCAGAGCGATCCGGCCGCCGCAACCGCAACCCGGTCGGCGTCGGCCTCCAGCGTCGCATCGTCGGTCGACGCGCTCGACCGGCCGAGGCTGGCCGGGCTGCCGCCCTGTTGGATGACGTGGGCGAGCTCGTGCGCGATCAGGGCATCGCCCACGGGCGTCCCCGGCCGGTATTCTCCCGGCGCGAAGCCGACGTGGTTCCCCACGGCGAAGGCACGCGCGTTGAGCGCGTCGGCCATCCGGCCACCCGCGCCGTCGGCATGGACGCGAACACCCGACAGATCCTGCCCGAGCGCACCCCCAACCCCGGACCGCACGGCGGCGTCAAGCGGCCGTCCGGCGCCGAGCCGGGCAATGACGGCGCGAGGATCGGTCGGGATGTTGCCCGTCTCCATCCGCGCCTTCCGCAGCACGCTCCCCATCCCGGCGAGCGAGTCGTCTCCGGCCGGCGCGCTCGCGGACTCTGCCTCCGCACTCCCGTCTCCCTCGTTCCCTGCCTCGATGCCCGCGGCCACCTGGGCGACGATCAGCGGCACGTAGAGCTGCGCGGCGGGCACCGAGGCGGCACCGGGCACCTGGGTCTGGATCTCGCGCTCCAGCTCGGCCGCGGGGAGCGCCGCGTGGCGGCCGAACTGCCGGTCGATCTCCGCGGCGGTCGCTCCTGACTGGTCCTCGCCCAGGAGCGCGGTAACCGACGCCTCGACGGCCGCGCGGACGACGCCCACAAAATCGCCCTTGCGCATCTGCGTTGGCGAGGCGTCTGCATCGTCGTCGACGATCAATCCGCCGCTTTCTCCCGTAATCCCTCCGCCGTCGAGCAGACTGCTTGCCTCGGCGGCGGCTCCCTCGGCGAGTTCCCCCGCCCCCTCGGCCAGCTCGCCGGGTGCCGATTCGACCGCTCCGGCTCCCTCGGTGACAGCCTCTGCCGCCCCCTCGGCGAACTCTCCCAACGCCTCCGACCCCGCGTCCAGGACGCCGGAGGCCGATTCCGTCGCCGACTCGACCGCGTCGGACACGATGTCCGCGAGCCCGTCGCCGAAGTCGAACGACTCGACGCCTTCCTCGTCGTCTTCGTCGCGCTGGATGATCCCCGCCTGTGCGGCGTGTCGGTGTCCACGCCGGTTCGCCTGGCTCACCATCCACCCGGTGCCGGCGTTGCCGATCGTGCGCTGGAGCGCCAGAAGGGCGCGCCGGCGCTCGTGTGGGGCAATCTTGCGCCCGATCGCCGCGTCGTTTCCGTCTGGCTTGGCGAGGAGGGCCCAGGCGGCCGCGGCGGAGTCGAACGACGAGGCACCGTCTCGATCCGGACCGCGCGAGGCGTCAAGGGCGTCGTTGCCAGCCCCGGCCCTGCGTCGTTCGGCCGTCGATCGCCGCGATCGGTGATCGCCCATCGTTCGCCCTTCCGGCGTCCGGTCCCCCGCGGTGCGGTTCGAACCCGTTTCCTCTTCATTGCCTGTGAACTATCGCAGCCTACACGTCACAGCCGACCGGGTCAATCTACCTAAACCGTGAGGTTCCACAACGAGTCGAAAGCGATCAGCAGCGTCGGCTACGCACCACTCCAGGTCGTCGATGCAGAAAGCGCTCGGTCACGCCAAAACGTCCTCGCAGCCGACGAGCCGGGAAGAATGACCGTTCGCGCGCCAAACGCGAAGCAAAGCCCCGAGGCGGACGCTCCGCTGCCCGGCACAGGTAAAATGCCCCACGAGACCGAAGTCAGGTCTCGTGAGACGCACCCACCCCGCAAGGAGACGACACACCCGTGGCCGACAACGCGACCACCCTTTCTCCCACAACCGCCGCCGGCGCCACCTTCGACCCCACCGAGGGCCAGGTCCTGACCGTCGAGCCGCCCATCGCCGAGTCGGCCCAC
>JAXDKI010000105.1:0-3690 GCA_034667245.1 Thermomicrobiales bacterium
CGGTGCTGATCGACAAGAACGGCAAGGTCGCCTCGGAGGTGAGCGTCGGCGCGCCGGACGTGCTACGGCTCGCCGGAGCTGCACAAGCGCCTGACCAGGCGGCGACGGTCTAGTCACGGAGTCCGAGATTGCTTCGATCAGAGCGACCGGGGCGGCATCATCGCCCCGGTCGTCCGCTGTCCGCCGCGTCCATAACGTCGCCGTGCTGAACCAACATTCGATGATGGGGACGGCTTCATGACCACCGAACCGAGCCGGCTCCGGGTCGGCGTTCTCGGCTGCGGGGCCATCGCTCAGGCCGCCCACTTCGAGGTCTGCCGACGCGCCCGCAATGCCGAGCTCTACGCGATCTGTGACGTCGCGGAAGACCTCTTGGCGCGGATGGCGGTCGTCCACGAACCGCGCGTCGCGTACCGCGACTACGACCAGCTACTCGCAGATCCGAACATCGACGCCGTCGTCGTCGCCATTGCCGACCAGTTCCACGTTGCCGCGGCAAAGCGGGCGATCGAGGCAGGCAAGCACGTCCTGGTCGAGAAGCCGCTCGGGGTGAGCGTCGAGGAGGTCGAGGAGCTGCAGGGGCTCGTGCGTGCCTCCGGACTCATCCTCCAGGTCGGCACGATGAAACGCTTCGACCCCGGCATCGCCTTCGCCCGCCGCTTCATCGCCGAGGAGATGGGGCAGCTCCTCGCACTGAAGGCGTGGTACTGCGACTCCACCCACCGCTACGCCATGACCGACAATCTCCAGCCGATCATCGTCACCAGCGGACAGGCTCGTCGACCCTATGGCAACCCCAAGGAGAACCGTCGCCGCTACAACCTCCTCGGGCACGGTAGTCACCTCGTCGACACAGCGCGATTCCTCGGGGGCGAGATCGACTCGGTCCGCGCGACGCTGGTCGAGAAGTTCGACGCCTACTGCTGGTTCGTCGAGGTCGGCTTCGCCGATGGTGCCGTCGGCCACCTCGACCTCACGATTGCCGCCCGGATGGATTGGCATGAGGGCTTCCACATCTACGGCGAGCACGGCAGCGTCCTCGGCAAGACCTACAATCCCTGGTACCTCAAAGCGAGCGACGTGGAGTGCTACTCCGAGCGCGATGGACAGTACCACCGCCTCCTCGGCGCCGATGCCCACTTCTACCGCCTTCAAATCGAAGGCTTCGCCGACGCGATCCTGGATGATGCCCCCATGCAAGGCGCGAACATCGACGACGGCGTCGCCGCGGTCCGCGCCCTCGTTGCGATCGCACGCTCGAGTGAGACCGGCGAGCGTGTCCGCCTGGCCGACGTCAAGGGGTACGTCTGATGGACCTCGGCATTTTCTCCAAAACCTTCGCTCGCCCGTCGATCGACGAGACATTCGCCGCCGTCGCCGGGTACGGCTTGCGCAGCGTCCAGTTCAACATGGCCGCTGCCGGCCTCAACGCGATGCCGGACGATATCCCGCCCGACGTACCCGACCTTGTCCGCCGCGCTGCTACTGACCGTGGCATCGAGATCGCCGCCCTGTCCGGCACCTTCAACATGGCCCATCCCGACCCGCTCGTCCGTGAGCAGGGGATCGCTCGTCTGCGTGTGCTCGCCGCTGCCTGCCGCCCGATGGGCACCTCGATCATGACCCTCTGCACCGGCACGCGCCATCGTGACAACATGTGGCACCGCCACCCTGAGAACGATTCCCGCGATGCCTGGCGGGACCTCGTTGCCACCCTCGAACCCGCCCTCGCTATCGCCGAGGAGCACGACCTCACCCTCGCCGTCGAACCCGAGCCGGGGAATGTTGTCAATAGCGCCGCCCGTGGCCGGAGACTCCTCCAGGAGCTTCAGAGTCCCCGCCTCCGCATCATCGTCGACCCCGCAAACATCGTCGCCACCGACCGGGCGCGCGCACCGGAAACGGTGCTGTCAGACGCGTTTGACCTACTTGGGGAGCACCTGGCCGTTGCCCATGCCAAGGACATCGCTCTCGACGGAGAGTTCTGTGCAGCCGGCAAAGGCATCGTCCCCTGGGAACACTACATTGCCCTCCTAAGAGGCGCGAACTTCTCCGGCCCGCTCATCATCCACGGACTGACCGAAGACGAGGTGCCGGAAGCGGTCGGTTTCCTTCGCCAGCGCCTGGTGGAGCGCGCAGCCGAGGTGTGAAGGCAGCGCCGGCATGCAGGCCGGCAAATCGCCCGCATGTCTGCCGACTGCCGTTCCCGACGTGCTCGCCGGCCCCGAGTCCAACTGGTGTAGACTGGTGACAACCAGAGCCAGACATCGCCCTGGAAACCTCTTCCATCCCCTCCTGCGCCCCGGCAGGAGCTGCCTGCTGTAGCCGCCCGTTGGGGAGCGACTGCACATCCTCGGACCCTCCGGTCCGCCTTTCGCTCGATCCCCGGAGGGCGTCGTCGCGTCCGCGTCGCCCGCCGTATCCGTACCATTACTATCTTCTCGCCGGGTTCGTCCCGCTCCGGTCCTGCCACGGCGTCGGAGGGCACAAGAACGGGGAATCAGGTGGACGACACAGAGGAGAACCAAATGCCTCGTTACGAGATCGTCACCCATGTTGCAATCGAGTTGGACGGTGCGACGCCGGAAGAGGCTGCTTCGGTCTTCAAGCGAGAGTTCCTCCGCGACCAAGGAATCTCGCTCCACAGCCTCGCAGTCTGGCCGACGTCCCCCAGCTCAAGGCCATCGCCGCTTCCGCCGCCGCTGTTACAGCAGCTGTTGGATTTCTTCGCCGCCGTGGCACGCCATGCGGCCGTGGAGGAAGAGGTGTTCCGCGCCCGTGTCGAAGACATCTTCATGGAAGCAGCGGCGGTGGCGAGCGCGGCAGCCTCCTCCGGTCTCGACCCGGTGACGAATGGGCGCACGGTCGGGGAGGGCTGGATCGACGCGACTCACGCGAATGGACAAGGGGAGAGGACGGGAGACTCGAGATGATCAAGCTCGCTCGGGCTGATCCTGAACTAGCGGTGAACGGACTGCGTCGTGGTGGCCGGCTCGCACGGGAGAGCAGGACGGTCCCGGTCGCCGTCACTGAGCGGGCCTTGCGGGCACTGGTGGCGTTGCGGACAGCGGAGCATGCGATGCCAGGACAAGCCCTCGGACTCGTGGTGGGACCAGCTGGGAGCGTCAGCCTGGTGCTGGATCTGCCCGGCGCCCGTGACCGGGTGTTCTCCCGGGACGACACTCCAATCCTCTTCATCGATGTCGAGCTCGGTTCGCGATTGGCCGGTCGGGTTCTCGACCACGATGGGGCGCCGGGTCAGGAGCGGTTCACCCTCGAACCTGTCCCGCAAGACGAGTCCCCGCCCGATCGCGGTTCCCGACCGTCGTGACCGCTGACGACTTCGAAGGCCCATGCCGGTGATCAGTCCGCTTTCGACTCTCTTGGGTCTGTTCAGCCGCGATTTGGGGATCGACCTCGGCACGGCCAACACGCTGGTCTACGTCCGCGGCAAGGGGATCGTCATCTCCGAGCCCTCGGTCGTCGCCATCGACCGGAAGAGCCGCCGGGCCCTCGCCGTCGGGGTCGAGGCGAAGGCGATGGTCGGCAAGACGCCCGACAGCATCATCGCCGTCCGCCCCCTCAAGGACGGCGTCATCGCCGACTTCGACACCGTCGAGATGATGCTCCACTACTTCATCCGCAAGGTCCACCTCCAGCGGATGATGGCCCCCCACCCCCGCGTCGTCA
>JAXDKI010000106.1:0-49572 GCA_034667245.1 Thermomicrobiales bacterium
GGTGATCGGTACCGACGACAAGATCCAGGTCCGCGACCGTCTCCTCCATGCGGCGCACGCTCCCGGCGAGGCTGACCTTGGCGCTCGGTGGAAGTTGCGGCTCGAGTAGAGCGAGCAGACGCCTGCCGATCGGTAGGATCGTGCCCAGGCGAAACCGGCCTGTTCTGCGCTGCAGCGCCGCGATCCCGGCCAAAATCTTCGCCTCTGTTTTCTCGGAATACCCGGATAAGGTGCGGATCCTGCCGGTCTGTGCGGCCTCCTGAAGTCCCGCGAGGTCGACGATACCGAGCTCCGTATGG
Organism: Thermomicrobiales bacterium; assembly: GCA_034667245.1. Taxonomy (GTDB): domain Bacteria; phylum Chloroflexota; class Chloroflexia; order Thermomicrobiales; family UBA6265; genus DATBFX01. The sequence continues at coordinate 300 of JAXDKI010000106.1, forward strand.
AGGCGTGCCACGGATTTCGCCCCCAGTCCGGGCACCTCGGCAAGCTCGAGCAAGGATGGGGGTACCTGGCGCTCGAGATCCTGGATGGCCCGCGCGGTGCCGGTGCGGACGAGTTCCTCGATCAGCGCCGAAAGCCCCTCGCCGACGCCCTCGATCTGACGGAGGCGTCCGGTCCGCGCCAGGTTCGTAACCGGCTCTGGATGGTGGCGCACCGCGTCCGCGGCGCGCTGATAGGCACGGACGCGGAAGCCGCTCTCTCCACTGAGCTCCAGCATCCGACCGTAACGGTGCAGGAGCTCCGCGATCTCGTCATTCACAAAATCGGTCATGCCGTACCCGAAAGGACGAACATTCGTCCCAAAACGGTTCAGTCGGCGGCCAACATATCCCGCGATCCCGCCCGTGTCGCGCGAGACAGCGCTCTGAGCGCGGGCAGCGGCCGGTCGGCAAGGACGAGGAGGAAGTCGCGCGGTTTCGCCATGGCGAGCGCACGGCTGATTGCCCGGCGCTCCGAGGGCGTGTGGACGATCGGCGGCGGTACGTCGCTGAGGGCGACACCTTGCCTGAAGCTGGTGGCGCGGCTGGTGTTCTCCGATTCAGAGTGCAGCACCAGGCCGCTGCTGGCCCGACCGAGCAGGCGGCCGACCTCCGCCAGGTCGACATCCGGAACCGGATCGAGCCGGCCAACCACGGTGATCAGACGCCCAATCGCCCTGTCCTTCACCGCGCGCAGCACGGGGCGAAGGAACCACGACGGTTCAGGTAGGCCGACAATCGCCGTCACTCCGTTGACGTCCACGATATTGAACGACCCCGGCATCGAGCGCGGAGAGGGTCGAAAGGCGCGTAGCGCGCGCGAGATGTGAGCCTCACCGATTCCCATCGCCGTCGCGACCGCTGCCGCCATAAGCCCATTGTGCACTTCGAAGCCGGCTGCACCGTTCAGGGCAAACGCCAATTCGTCGGTTCTGCCCAGGTGCCGAGTGGCGGTGGCGTCGCCGACGACGAGTGAACCGTCTTCGACCCAAGCGGCGTTCCCGCCGGCACTGAGATGCTCGCGCAGAAGGGGAGTCACCCGATGCAAGGCGACAAGCCACTGCGGTCGGTCGCGAGGGACCTCGTCCCCTGAGACCGAGAAGTCCTCCCCATTGAGCACGACGAGACCTTCGGGGCTAGCCGCGGAGAGGAGTTCGGGAAGCGTCTGCGATGCCAGTCTGGCTTCGCCGTGGATCATGCAGGCTTCTCGGTTGGCGCAGACATTGGTGACGGCGACGATCGCCGCCGAAGCCGGCTGCAGGCCGGACGTGCGAACCGTCGACCAGCCGATCTCACGAACCGCGACGTCCAGCGTTCCCTCGTCGAGACGCGAGTCGACTCGCGACCACGGCACCAGCTCCCCGCGTTGGGGTGTCCCTTCGACCTCGACACCCATGTCCGTCCAGATTGCCGACCGTAGGCCGGCCTCGTGGAAGATCGCGTCGAGAAGCCGGACGACCGTCGTCTTTCCGCGAGAACCGGCGACGACGACGACCGGCTTGATTCCGGCACTCGTGATGCGCGAGCGCCAATCGGCGAATGTCGGGAATGCAACTGGGCTACTGCTCTGCATAGAGCTCATGTCTCAGCGTCCTCGGTGAGACCAAATAGGGCCAATAGGGAGGGCAAGGCCGTTTGGCAAGCCCTTGCTCGGTGACTCTTCGCGTTCTTCTCGTCCGGCAGGAGTTGCGCCATCGTTCGACCATCGGGAAACACGAACAGGGGGTCGTAGCCGAAACCGTGCTCGCCGGACGGACTGAACGCAATCGAGCCTTCACAAACTCCTTCCGACTCTACCTCCTGCCCGTCCGGTGTCGCAACCACCAGAACGCAGCGGAACCTGGCGCCCCTTTGGGCAAAGGGTACACCCGTCAGCGCGGCCAGGAGCTTCTCTCGGTTGGCCCGGTCGTCTCCGCCTTCGCCGGCATACCGTGCCGAATGAAGACCGGGAGCACCGCCCAGGGCGTCCACTTCGAGGCCCGAGTCATCGGCCAGCGCGATCAGACCCGACTGGCGTGCGGCTGCCCGTGCCTTCAACCGAGCATTCTCGGCGAATGTGGTTCCCGTCTCAGGCGGAGACTCAAGTCCGACGTCCGTCAGCGACAGCAGCTCCAACGGACGAGGCAGCAGCGCTCTGAACTCCTTCAGCTTGCCGCGGTTGCCGGTCGCGACGAGCAGTCGCGGTCGTGCTCCTGTGCTCATCGAGTTGACTCCGCCGGCTTTGCCTCTTCCATCCCGACGGACAATCCGAACACGCGGCGAGCATTTTCAGTCGTCGCGTTCGCGACATCGTCGAGCGTAACCGACTTTAGCGAAGCGAGGGTGGCGGCGATCGCCGGGATGTTGACGGGAGAATTGCGGCGATCCTTGATCCCCGCCGGGGTCAGATACGGGGCATCAGTTTCCAGCAGCAGGCGGTCCATTGGGAGGTTCCGAACGATCTCGCGGAGCCGGGCATTCGATTCGCGGGTGACCAGGCCACCGACGCCGAAGAAGAATCCCCGGCCGAGGGCGTATTCGGCCAGCTCTTCGGAGCCGTCGAAGCTGTGCAACACGGCGATCAGGTGGTCGCCGATGCGGTCGAGCTCAGATCGGAGATCTTCCTCGACCTCTCCGCGCATGTGGATCACAACGGGCAGGCGACACTGTGTCGCGAGGTCGAGTTGGGTCGCGAAGGCGCGGCGCTGGGAGTCCCGGTCGGACAAGTCGCGAAAGTAATCGAGCCCGATCTCTCCGAGCGCGACTGGGCGATGCTTCTCGATCGTCGCAGCGAGGTCCGCGAGCAAGCTGGCACTGAATTCGTCGGCGTGATGCGGATGCAGACCGAGCGTGAATGAAACGTCGTGGCGACGCTCGGCCAGGGCGATTGACGTCCGCCAGCGATGCGGGCGGTAACCGATGTTGACGACATGCCGGACACCGACATTCGTCGCCGCGGCCAGGATGGCGTCAAGGTCGCCCTCGAAGCGCCCATCGTCAAGATGGGCATGCGTATCGACGAAGGTCGGTGTGTCGTTGCCTGAGATCACTTCACCGTTACGCTCTTCGCGAGGTTGCGCGGTTTGTCCGGGTCGTTCCCGCGCAACAACGCCGCGTGGTAGCCGAGCATTTGGGCCGGCAACGCTTGAACCAGCGGTGCGGCCTCGCCCACGTCCGGTGTCGGCAGATGGACATCGAAGACCGGATCGCAGGTTGGGCCGATGCCGATAATGTAGCCGCCGCGGCTCTTCAACTCCATCGCCCCTGACAGGATGTCGGCGCGGGTCTCGTCGTTCGGTGCGTAGACGACGCACGGGGTGCCGGGAGCGATCAGAGCGATGACGCCGTGCTTCAGCTCGCCGCCCGCGAAGCCTTCCGCATGAATATAGCTGACTTCCTTGATCTTGAGCGCGGCTTCGAGGGCGGTTGGGTAGGACAGACCACGCCCGATGATGTAGAGATGGTCGGCACGATGGACCTGTCGAGCAACCTCTCTGATGCGACCGAGCCACGGTTCGGCAAGCATCCAGCGCAGCGCATCGGCCGCGAGGAGGACTTGCTCACGGCCCCGTTCGTAGTTGCCCGTCAATGCGTGCGCGGTCAGCAGCAGCGTCGCCACCTTGGCCGTGTACGCCTTGGTTGAGAGCACGCACTGCTCCGGCCCGGCGCCGAGATGGACGCGCAGATCCACCATGCGGTCAAGCGTCGACCGGGGCACGTTGACGAGCGCACCGAGCCGCGAACCCCGCTTTCGCGCGGCGAGCATCGCCTCGATCACGTCGGCGGTTTCGCCGCTTTGCGAGAGCGCGACCACGAGGCTGCGCGGAGTCAGAAAGTGCTCGTGGTATTTGAACTCCGAACCGACGACGAAGTTGACGTGGCGCGACGCGACGCGGCTGAAGAGATACGAGCCGGTCAATGCCGCGTATGATGCCGTTCCACAGCCCATCAAAAACGTTCCGTACGACTCCTGGATCGCGTCCGCGAGCGCAAGAATCTGATCTTTGCCGTCGTTGGCCAGCCGCTCCAGGACAGCCGGTTGCTCCGCCATCTCCTTCGACATGAAGTGCGGGTGCTCGCCGAGCTCCACGTCGCGCGATTCCAGGTCCATGTCCACGAAGTCGCCGTCGATCTCCTGCATCGTCCGCCTGTCGTAGACCGTGATGCCGGAGTGGCCGAGGCGAACCAGGTGATGGTCCTCCAGGTAGAGGATGCGATCGGCGTGACCCCGCAGGGCCAGCGCGTCGGAGGCGATTGAGGTTCCCGCCGGTCCGATGCCGACGACGAGCGGCGACACGCTCTTGGCGGCGATCAGCGAGCGCGATCCCAAGTCGAGCACGATGATCGCGCTCAAACCCTCCAGGCGCGAAAAGACCGCGGCGAGCGCCGCGGTGACGTCCGTCGTCCCGCCGGCGACCTCTTCCTCGAGGAGATGGGCGATCACCTCCGTATCGGTTTCGGATTGAAACTCGTGACCGCGTGCGAGAAGTCCGTCGCGGAGTTCTCGGAAGTTCTCGACGATGCCGTTGTGGATGATCGCCAGGCGTCCAGTGCAGTCCAGATGGGGATGGGCGTTCGCCTGCGTGACGCCGCCGTGCGTGGCCCAACGCGTGTGTCCGAACCCGATGTCGGACGCGGGAAAGTCGACCGTTGCATTGGCGATCTTGCCGGGACGCTTCTCGACGCCGATGTGTCCGTTGACGCCGATGGCCACACCCCAGGAATCGTAGCCGCGGTATTCGAGGGTCTTGAGGGCATTGAGGACGGCGCCGCCGACCTCCATCTGCTCACCGACGTAGCCGAAGATTCCGCACATACTCGTAACCAACCTCCCGTGAACGCGCCAGCGCTCGTCCCTGTCTCTGCGACGGGGCCGGCGGCGCATACGGTATGAATGCCCTGATGGCTGCCTGAACGACAGCCTGGGCATCTCGGGTACCTACCGATAGGATGGCACGGGAGGGGACATTTGGGGGGTGTGGTGATGGCACTTAAGTCGGGTTTTGTACACCGGTTGCCCGGTTCTTTTGTCCCGACGTTGACGACCGTGCCGGCCGGGGAGCCATCCGCCGAAGGGTTCGATCGGCTCCCACCTCGTCAACTCGCAGCCTCCGCGCGAGTCCTGGCGCTACGTGCGTGATAAAGACGTTGACTCCACCCCTGATTTCGCGTCCTCATGCCCAGTGTGATCCGCGCTCAGTGTAGTCGTCGGTCTGCCTCAGCGCAATGCGATGCCGTATACTCGGCGTGGACCAAGGGTGTCCGTTCATTCGCTCGGAAGGGACTTCAGACGTGATTGGTCGCTACACCAGACCCGAAATGGGTGCGGTCTGGAGCGACGAACGGAAGATCGATGCCTGGCTGGCGGTTGAGAAGGCGGTCTGCGAAGCCTGGTACCGGCGGGGCCGCATTCCTGACTGGGCGATGCCGGCGATCCGCGCCGCCACCTGCGACCTCGATCGCATGCGCGAGATCGAGCAGGAAACCGACCACGACGTCATCGCCTTCCTCCGCGCCGTCGGTGAGACCGCTGGCGATGCCGCTCGATTTATCCACCTCGGCCTGACCAGCTCCGACATCGTCGACACCGGACTCGCGCTTCAGGTCAGCCAGTCTGGAGAATTGCTGACAGCCGGGCTTGCCCGACTCGTCGACGTGGTCGGCGCTCAGGCCGTTCGACACAAGCACACCGTCATGATCGGTCGGACGCACGGCGTCCATGCAGAACCGACGACGTTCGGTCTCAAGCTGGCCGTCTGGTTCGACGAGTTGCGCCGGCACGAGCGGCGGCTCGCACTCGCATGCGAGGACATGGCGGTCGGAAAACTCTCCGGCGCGGTCGGCACGCATGCCCACGTCCCGTTGGGCCTTGAAGACGAGGTCTGCGCCGACCTAGGACTTCGCCCCGCCCCGGCCTCGACCCAGATCGTCCAGCGCGACCGGCACGCCTTCTTCCTCTCGGTCCTGGCCGGGATCGGCGGGACCCTGGAAAAGATCACGACCGAGATTCGGATGCTCCAGCGCACCGAAGTTCGGGAAGCGGAGGAGCCGTTCCCAGCCGGGAATCAGGGTTCGTCGGCAATGCCGCATAAGCGAAATCCCCACGCGTCGGAGCGCGTCGCCGGCTTGGCGCGCTTGCTGCGGGGCTATGCGGTCACCGCCCAGGAAAACGTGGCACTCTGGCACGAGCGCGACATCAGCCACAGCTCGGCCGAGCGCGTGATCTTCCCGGACGCCTGCATCCTGACCGACTATCTGCTCGACCTCGTCACCGAACTCGTCGAACACCTCGTCGTCTACGAGGATCGGATGCGAGCGAACGTCGACCTCACCGGCGGGCTCGTCTTCTCACAGCGCGTCCTGCTCGCGCTCGTCGATGCCGGGATGGATCGGCAGCGCGCCTACAAGCTCGTTCAGCGGCACGCGATGGACGCCTGGGATCGCGGAACGTCGTTCAAGGAGACGCTCGGCTCGGATCCTGAGGTGAATCGCCTTCTGGAACCGTCGCTCTTCGAATCGCTGTTCGATCCGCAGGAACAGCTGGTAAACGTTGATGAGATCTTTGCTCGACTGGGTCTCGGCAACGATGTCGGGTCGGTCGAGTCGCGGTTCGCGGAGGCGGTCCTGGCGTGATCGCTCCGGTCCGCGAGACTGCCTTGCCGGGTCTGCCCCTCTTCCGCCGGGGCAAAGTACGAGACTCCTACGTCGTTGGCGAAGATCTGCTGATGGTGGCGACGGACCGGCTCTCGGCGTTCGACGTCATCCTGCCGACGCCCATCCCGGACAAGGGCGTGGTCCTCACCCAGCTGTCGCGATTCTGGTTCGGCCTTACCACGTCGATTGTTCCCAATCACGTGATTTCCGCGGCGGTCGACGGGTTCCCTGAGGCGCTGGCGGCGTATAGAACCGATCTCGGCGGCAGGTCGATGCTCGTTCGACGGGCGGAGCGAATCGACGTCGAGTGCGTCGTGCGTGGCTACCTCGCGGGCACGGCCTGGGCGGAGTACCGCGAGCATTCGACGCTCGCCGGCGAGGCTCTGCCGGCCGGACTGCGGCAGTCTGATCGGTTCACACAGCCACTTTTCACACCGGCGATCAAGAACGACGCCGGGCACGATCAGAACATCTCTATCGCGGAACTTCGTAGCCTGGTCGGCGGAGAGCTGGCCGAACGGCTCGAAGCGACGAGTCTTGCCCTCTACGAGTTCGCGGCGAATCACGCTCTGCAACGGGGAATCATCCTCGCCGACACCAAGTTCGAGTTTGGCTGGATCGACGGTGAGCTTCGGCTGATCGACGAGATCTTGACCCCCGATAGCTCCCGGTTTTGGGACGCGTCCGGCTACGAGCCAGGTCGGGATCAACCGAGCTTCGACAAACAGTTCGTCCGCGATTGGTTGAGCCAGACCGGCTGGAACAAGGAGCCGCCGGCTCCATCCCTTCCACCCGATGTCGTGTCGGGAACGGTGGCTCGATACCACGAGGCCTACGAACGCTTGACCGGTTCGCCCCTTCATGTCTAAGTCCAATGAGGCGCGTGCGATGACGTTGAATCAACCCAACGGAGCCGGTGGCGCGCTCCAGCAGTGGACCGTCGAGGTCGTGGTCGTTCCCAAGGAGGGCGTCAACGACCCGGAGGGCGAAGCCATCCTGGGCGGTCTCCGAAGTCTCGGCTACGCGACGGTCCAGCGGGCACGGTCCGGGAGGTTCTTCACCCTGACAGTTTCCGCCCCGGATGCCGACGCCGCGCGCGAGGACGCCTCGCGGATGGCCGATCGATTGCTTGCCAACCCGGTCATCCAGACGTTTCGCATTGAATCGGTGCAACCGGACCAATCCGCGATCGGGAGGGTCTGATCCAGCGATGGCGAGTCGAAGCCAGGTCGGTGTCATCAGTTTTCCCGGTAGCAACGGCGACCACGATGCGCTGCATGCGCTTTCTCACGACCTCGGCGTCCCGAGCCGCATGGTGGACTATCGAGAAACAGACCTCTCACCGTTCTCCGCCCTCGTCGTCCCAGGCGGGTTCTCCTACGGCGACTACCTCCGCTGCGGCGCTATTGCCCGGTTCGCGCCGGTGATCGAGCCGCTACGCGAATTTGCGGCGCGAGGCGGTCCGGTCCTTGGCATCTGCAACGGGTTCCAGATCTTGACCGAGGCTCATCTGCTCCCCGGTGCGCTCCTACGCAACGAGTCGCTCCGCTTCCAGTGCCATTGGACGCACTTGCGCATTGAGCAGACGGCGACCCCCTGGACCGAGGCATTGTCATCGGGCGAAAGGATCCGGTTGCCGATAGCGCACGGTGAGGGGGCATATTTTGCAGACGCGGAGACCCTAGACCGACTCGAAGCGACCGGTCGTGTCGTGGCACGGTACTGCGACGACCAGGGCGGGGTAACTGCCGACGCAAACCCGAACGGCTCGGTCAACAACATTGCCGCCGTGGCGAACGAGACCGGCAACGTGGTTGGCTTGATGCCGCATCCGGAACGTGCGACCGATCGCACGATCGGCGGAGACGATGGCCTGCGACTGCTGCGATCGATTTTGTCCACGCTCAGCGTTCCCGCTTAGGCATTCTGCCGCATCATCCAGGAGAGAGACGGTTGCCAGTCGCCCCCGGACAATGGCGAGAGGTCGCACTCAGCGACGAGGAGTATTACCAGATCGTCGAGCTCCTCGGTCGTGAACCGACCCCGGTCGAGCTCGGCATGTTCGGCGCGATGTGGAGCGAGCACTGCGGCTACAAGCATTCGCGGCCACTGCTGAAACGGTTCCCAACCGAGGCGCCGTGGGTTCTCGAAGGGCCGGGCGAGAATGCCGGCGCCGTCGATGTCGGCGAAGGCTACGCGATCGTCTTCAAAGTCGAGTCCCACAATCACCCGAGCGCGGTCGAGCCCTACCAGGGTGCCGCGACGGGTGTCGGCGGCATCGTCCGCGACATCTTCACGATGGGCGCCCGTCCGATCGCGATCCTCGACTCCCTCCGCTTCGGCCCGCTCGCCGAGTCACGCAACCGCTACCTCTTCGATAACGTGGTCGGCGGGATCGGAGGATACGGCAATTGCCTCGGCATCCCGACAGTTGGTGGCGAACTCTTCTTCGACCCGTCATTCAGCGGCAACCCGTTGGTCAACGCAATGTGCGTCGGCGTGGCGCGACACGACGGGATCATGCGCGCCAAGGCGAGCGGTCCGGGAAACATCATCGTCCTGATCGGCGCCGACACGGGGCGAGACGGTCTCCACGGCGCGACCTTCGCCTCGGTCGAAGATCCGGAGTCCTCCCATCGCGGTGTGATCCAGGTTGGCAACCCGTTCCTCGAGAAGCTTCTGCTCGAAGCCTGTCTCGAGCTGCTCGAAGGCGACGAAGTCGTGGCGATGCAGGACCTCGGCGCCGCTGGACTGACCAGCTCGACCGTCGAATGCGCCAGTCGCGGCGGTGTCGGTGCAGACATCGACGTCGCGCTCGTGCCACGGCGTGAAGCCGGCATGTCCGCCTACGAGGTGATGCTGAGCGAAAGCCAGGAGCGGATGCTCCTGGTCGTTCGACCGGACGGCCTTGAGCGGGTCCGAAGCGTGGTCGAGAAGTGGTCGCTCCATGCGGCGGCGATCGGCCGGATTACCGACGACGGCATGGTCCGGATTCGCGACGGCGACCAGGTGGTGGCGGAGGTTCCCGCGCCGCTCTTCACGGATGAATGTCCCACTTACGTTCGCCCGGCGGCTGAATCTCCGGCTGTTCGATCCGCGCGTGAAACGGATCTGTCGAAGATCTCCGACATCTGCCCCGAGGAGACCCCCCAGGTCCTCCTCGATCTGCTGGGGTCACCGAACATCGGCAGCCGACGCCCGGTTTTCGAGCGGTATGACCACACCATCTTGACGAATACGGTCGTGCCCCCTGGACAGGCGGACGCCGCTGTCCTTCGGATCAAGGGAACGGAGCGTGCGATCGCTACGGCGATCGACTGCAACTCCCGTTACTGCTTTCTCGATCCGGAATTGGGCGGCATGCACGCGGTGGCGGAGGCGACGCGGAACGTGTCGTGCGTCGGGGCGACGCCGCTCGCGATCACGAATTGCCTCAACTTCGGGAGTCCAGAGAAACCGGCCGGGTACTATCAGCTCGACCGGGCCGTCTCTGGGATGGCAGCCGCCTGCACCGTCCTCGGCGTTCCGGTGGTTAGTGGAAACGTCAGCCTCTACAACGAGACTGCCGACGCGGCGGTCATGCCGACGCCGACCGTCGGTGCGGTCGGTTTGATCGAACGGGCCGACCGCCACGCGACGATGCATTGGGCGGCTGGTGACACCGTGATTCTGCTCGGCAGCCAAACAGCGACGATCGGCGGCAGCGAATACCTCGCGGTTCACCACGGGATGACCGCAGGGAGGCCGCCGGCTCTCGACCTCGACCTTGAACGGCGGGTCCAGGAATTGGTGCGCTCGTCGATTGCCGACGGAGTGATCCGAACGGCGCACGACTGCTCAGAGGGTGGACTCGCCGTCGCCCTCGCCGAAATGGCGATCGTCTCGAACGTCGGCGTTGAGGTGTCGTCGCCACCGATCGGCACCGACCAGCGCATCGACGACGTGTGGTTCGGCGAAGCCGCGTCCCGCATCGTCATCACCTGCGACTCTGACACGTTGCCTGAGATCGGGCGGCGAGCCGAAGCGCTACAGGTTCCCCTGGTACGGCTCGGCATCGTCGGCGGCAGCGACATCGCCTTCGGCGGGGCCGCCCGACTGCCACTCGCCGTCGTTCGGGCCAGATACGAGGGTGCGCTGGATTACTTGTCATAACACGACGCTTGTACTGGCTGCGGTGTACAATCGCACGGAAAGTGGATCTGCGTCGGGGGGTGTCATGAGGGACGACAAGCCACACGAGGAGTGCGGCGTCTTCGGAATCTATGGCCCCGGCGAGGATGTGGCGCGGCTCACGTTCTTCGGGTTGTACGCGTTGCAGCACCGTGGACAGGAGAGCGCTGGTATCGCGACCTCGGATGGTGAACGGATTCACATCCGAACAAGGCTCGGACTTGTCAACCAGGCGTTCGCCGAAGACGACTTACGAGATCTTCCCGGCTTGATCGCGGTCGGGCACGCACGGTACTCGACCACCGGCACCAGCAATGCCTGCAACGCGGGTCCGCTCGTATCGGACAGCAACATTGGACCGATCGCCGTTGCACACAACGGCAATCTGGTGAATGCCTACGCGTTGCGGTCCGAGTTAGAGGAGCGGGGTGAGCGCTTCGTCACCACGACGGACAGCGAAGTGTTGACGCGCCTGATCGCCCTCAGTCCCGGCGACGAGATCGTTGCCAAGATCAGACGCGCGATGCCACGGATGATCGGTGCCTACAGCCTGGCAATCATGACCGCCGATCGACTGCTGGCGGTTCGCGATCCGCTTGGCGTCCGTCCACTCTGTATCGGACGGCTTGGCGATCATTGGGTGATCGCGTCCGAGAGCTGCGCGCTGGCGACGGTCGGGGCGACGCTCGAACGAGAAGTGGTGCCCGGGGAGATCGTAGAGATCGACTCGACGGGACTTCGCTCGCATTTGCCCGCACAAACCGGCCGCCATGCGACCTGCCTCTTCGAGTTGATCTACTTCGCGCGACCTGACAGCATGATCTACAACCAGCGTCTCCACCTGGTCAGACAGCGAATGGGCGAAGAACTGGCGCGAGAAGAACCGGCCGACGCCGACATCGTCGTTGGCTTGCCCGACTCGGCAACCCCGGCCGCCATCGGCTACGCGCGCGCCTCGGGTCTCACCTATATGGAGGCGCTGATCAAGAACCGGTACATCGGCCGCACCTTCATCCAACCGGATCAACGATTGCGCGAGATGGGCGTTTCCCTGAAGTTCAATGCCCTGCCGGAGGTCCTCGAAGGTAAGCGCGTCGTGCTCGTCGACGACACGATCGTCCGCGGGACGACGAGCAAGCCGATCGTCCAGCTACTCCGGCAGGCCGGGGCAAAGGAGGTACACATGCGGGTGCACGCGCCCCCGATGATGTGGCCCTGTTACCTCGGCGTCGATCTCGCGCAGCGCGAGGAGTTGATCGCCGCGCGAATGAGCGTGCCGGAGATCGGCAAGTTCATTGGCGCCGACAGCATCGGCTATCTTTCCCTGGAGGGGCTGCTGCGCGCCATCGGTGTCTCGGACGGATTCTGCACCGGTTGTCTAACCGGGAACTACCCCGTGCCCGTGCAGTTGTCGATGGACAAACTGGTCCTGGAACGCGTTCCCGTCGGCGCTTGACGAGGCGAGTTGGTCTGCCTAGAATCGGCCGGCTGTTCGGCCGTCGCCGGACGGGTTGTCCTGTCCGAAGGGAGCGTCTGTGACGATAATCGAGAACGCGTCTGCCGAGCGTCGGACGCCGATCTACGAGAGACACCTCGCGCTCGGCGCCCGGATGGTGCCCTTCGCCGGTTGGACCATGCCGGTCCAGTATTCGGGCATCATCAACGAGCACCGGGCGGTGCGAAGCCAGGCGGGCTTGTTCGACCTCGGGCACATGGGTCAGGTCGATGTCTCTGGACCCGATGCGCTGGCTTTCCTGCAATACGTGACGACCAACGACGTCTCGACCCTCGAACCGGGCGATGCTCACTACTCCCTGCTGCCCAACGAGCAGGGCGGCGTGGTGGACGACATCATCATCTATCGCAATCCGGCCGGCGACGGCTACATGGTCGTGATCAACGCCTCGAACCGGGACAAAGACGTCGCCTGGCTGCAGAGACACGCTGCCGCACGTAATGACCTCGACGTCGCGGTAAAGGACATCTCCGACCGCACCGGGATGATCGCGATCCAGGGGCCGGCGGCCGAGCGGATTACCCAAGTGCTGACCGATCTCGACCTGTCTGGAATGCCATACTGGTCCTGGCACAGGGCGACCGTGGCAGGTGCCGCGGCGATGATGGCTCGTACCGGGTACACCGGAGAAGACGGGTTCGAGTTCTACACGTCGATCGACGACATCGGCCCGTTGTGGGACGCGCTGATGGAGGCCGGCAAAGCAGAAGGCATCGTGCCGGTTGGCCTGGGCGCGCGCGACACACTTCGGTTGGAGGCTCGGATGCCGCTCTACGGGCAGGAGCTGGCCGACGACATCGGGCCTCTCGAAGCCGGACTCGGTTGGGCGGTCAAGCTCGACAAGGGCGACTTCGTCGGTCGCGACCACATCGCCGCGATGAAGGAGTCGGGGCCGCCGAGGCGGACCGTCGGCTTCAAGCTGACCGAACGAGGTGGATCGCCACGGACCCATTACGAAGTTCGGGTCGAGGGCCGTCCGGTCGGCGAGGTCACCAGTGGCGCGATGTCGCCGACGCTCGGCGAGAACATCGGCTTGGCGCTCGTCGAGACCGACGTCGCCGGGATTGGCAAGCCGCTCGAGGTGGTTGTTCGTGACCGGCCGGTGGCGGCCGTCCAGGTCAAAACCCCGTTCTACAAACGACAGAAATAGATCGCGCTGACAGCGCCCAGATGAGAGGATTGGAGAGCATGGCGTCGCCGAAGGACCTCCGGTACACCAAGACACACGAGTGGGTTCGCGTGGATGGGGACCTCGCCACGATTGGGCTGAGCGACCATGCCCAGAGTGAACTGGGCGACATTACGTACCTCGAATTGCCGGATGTCGGCGACGAGATCGCTCAGAGCGATCCGCTCGGCGTCGTCGAATCGGTCAAGGCCGCCTCGGACATCTACGCGCCGGTGGGCGGTGAAGTGGTCGAGCGAAACGAGGATGTCGTCGGCACACCGGAGCTCGTCAACCAATCTCCCTACGAACGTGCCTGGCTGATCAAGGTCCGGCTGACGGATCCGACACAAGTTGAATCGTTGATGCCGTCCGATGAGTATGACCAGTTCGCGGAGACTGCGGCTTCACACTGACCACCCGCCTGCAATCGATCCTGACCAACAGATACCGAAGGGACCCGAATCACCTATGACGTTCAACCCGCATACACCGGCGGACCGGCGCGAAATGCTGAGCGCGGTCGGGGTCGACTCGATCGAGAGCCTCTTCACGGCAATCCCCAAAGCTGGTCGTTTCCCGACGCTCGACCTGCCACCCGTATTGACAGAGATGGAGGCGGCTGCCCGGCTCTCAGAGCTGGCGGCCAAAAACGTGGTCCCGAGCAACGGGAATACGTTCCTTGGCGCAGGCTCGTATCATCATTACGTCCCTGCCACTGTCGGGCAGATTCTCTCCCGCGGCGAGTTCTATACGGCGTACACGCCCTACCAACCCGAGGTGGCCCAGGGAACGCTCCAGGTCATCTACGAATTCCAATCGATGGTCGCGGCACTCTTCGCGATGGATGTCGCGAATGCCTCGATGTACGACGGCGCCACCGCCCTCGCCGAGGGCGTGCTGATGACGGTGTCCTTGCCGAAAAAGAAACGGCGGATCATCGTCTCGGGAACGGTTCACCCCAGCTATCGGGAAGTGTTGCGAACCTACACGACAGGTCTCCCGGTCGAGGTGATCGAACTGCCGATTCCGACCGAGGGCTTCGTCACCCAAGCGGAGGACTTCCGACCGCACCTCGGCGAAGGGCTGGCGTGCGTCGTCGTCCAGTACCCCAACTTCTTCGGCGCCATCGAAGACGTCGCGGCAGTTGGCGATCTTGTGCACGCCGCCGGCGGCTCGCTTGTGGTCAGCACGTTGCCAGTGCCGCTGTCGCTGCTGAAACCGCCCGGCGAGCTCGGGGCGGACATCGTGACCGCGGAAGGGCAATCGCTCGGCGTGGCGCAGAGCTACGGTGGTCCCTACGTCGGTCTTCTCGCCGCCCGGCAATCGTTCGTCCGCCAGATGCCCGGACGCCTCGCGGGGATCACGACCGACACCGAGGGGAAACGCGGTTTCGTCCTCACGCTGCAGACGCGCGAGCAGCACATCCGGCGCGAGAAGGCGACGAGCAACATCTGTACCAATCAGGGGCTCATGGCGACTGCGGCAACCGTCTACATGGCGAGCGTCGGCCCCGAGGGATTCCGCGAGGTCGGCCGCCGCTGCTACGACAACGCGCATTATCTGGCCGAACGTCTCGCCGAGTTGCCCGGCTACGACCTCGCGTTCGACGTCCCGTACTTCCACGAGTTCGTCGTGCGTACGCCGATTCCTGCCGCCGACGTCAACCGACGCCTGGCCGATGCTGGCATCATCGGGGGCTACGATCTCGCAAGGGTCGACCCAGCGCTCGATCATCATCTCCTGCTTTGCACGACCGAGCTCAACGACCGGGCGGGGATCGACGCGCTGGTGACCGCGCTTTCGAGTTGAGCGGTCCCCGGTTTGTCGCGTCGAGTCGAGGTACTCAGGCGTTCTGATATACTGCCGGTTTGCCGGTCGCCGAGGCACCGGTATTTTGGTTTGCCAAACAGCAACGGCGCGGGCGGACTTCATGTGCCAGACGGCTCCGCGCAGTGATCGTGCCGTCGGGAGCGGGGTATCCGTGTCAAAGCCAATCGTCGCAATCGTTGGTCGCCCAAACGTCGGCAAGTCGACCCTTTTCAACCGCCTCGTCGGTGAGCGCCGCGCGATCGTCGAGGACGCGCCGGGCACGACCCGTGACCGCGTCTACGGCTCCTCCGATTGGGGCGGGATCGAGTTCACCGTCGTCGATACGGCGGGTCTGCAAGACGAGCAGGAGATCATGACCTCATCGCTCGCGGAAATCGCCCGGCGTACTCGCGAGCAGGCGCAAAGCGCGCTCGACGAAGCCGACGTGATCGTCTTCCTGGTCGACACGAAAGCTGGACTCACCTCAGGCGACCAAGAGGTCGCCGAGTTGCTCCGACGAACCGATAAACCGACGATCCTCGTCGCGAACAAGGCCGACAACCTGCACCGCCGCGAAGACGCCGTCGAGTTTTACTCCCTCGGCCTGGGTGAGCCGATCCCCGTCTCCGCCATCCACGGCGCCGGCTCCGGCGACCTCCTCGACCGCATCGTCGAGGCGCTGCCGGAGTTCGAAGAGGAACCGGAGTCCGAAGGACCGAATATCGCGATCGTGGGTCGGCCAAATGTCGGCAAGAGCCGTCTCCTCAATGCCTTGATGGGTCAGGAGCGATCAATCGTTAGCGATGTCCCCGGTACGACCCGCGACAGTCTGGACACGCAGTTGGTCTGGGAAGGTCAACCGCTAACGTTGGTCGACACGGCCGGCATCCGGCGTAAGGGGCGGGTCGAGCAAGGCATCGAGCAGTTCAGCGTCCTTCGGTCGATGCGAGCGATCGACCGCTCGGACGTGGTGCTCCTGGTGATCGATGCCACCGAGAGCTTCACCGCCCAGGATCTCCACATTGCCGGGTACGTCGAAGAGCAGAAGAAGGGTCTGGTGGTCGTCGTCAACAAATGGGACCTCGTTGACAAAGGTCCGACGACGATGGAGACCTACCGGACAAAGGCGCAGGAAGCGCTCAACTTCATGCCGTACGCCCCATTGACCTTCATTTCCGCCAAGTTCGGACAGCGCGTTCATCAGGTGATGGACACGGCCCTGCAGGTCGTCGAGGAGCGCAATCGACGCATTACCACCGCGCAGCTCAACAAGATCCTCCGCGAAGCCGTCTCGAATCATCCGCCGGCGAGCAAGCCGGGTAAGTGGGTGAAGTTCTACTACGCCACTCAGGTGGACGTTTCGCCGCCGACCTTCGTCTTCTTCGTCAACGACCCCGCCCAGATCCACTTCTCGTACCGACGCTACCTCGAAAATCAGCTTCGCGAGACCTTCGGATTCACCGGGACTCCGATTCGGATGAGCTTCCGCGGCCGCGAAGAGAACGAATAGACCAGTTTCCCCGGCCGGTGCGTTGGGTCCTACTCGTCGCGCTTCATCTCGATCTCTACGGACCCAACCTGTCCGGCTAATCCGCATATCCGGCCGGATGCCGCTGGAACCACTCCCAGGCGCTGCCGATCATCTCATCGAGGTTGGACCGCCTCGGCTGCCAGCCGAGAAGCGTCCGGGCGCGGGTGCTGTCGGCAATCAGGACCGGCGGGTCTCCCGCCCTGCGAGGCGCGTACTCGATCGGGAGTTGGCGGCCGGTGACGCGTTCGACGGCCTCGACGATCTGCTTCACCGAGAAGCCGTCGCGTGTACCCAGATTGAGTGCCCCCAATCCCTGGTCGAGCTCGTCAAGTGCAAGCAGGTGGGCCTCGGCGAGGTCGACGACGTGGACATAGTCCCGGATTGCGGTGCCATCCGCCGTCGCGTAGTCGGTGCCGAAGACCTTGAATCGGTCGAACTTCCCGAGCAGTGTCAGCAACGCGACCGGAATGACGTGCGTCTCCGGTTCGTGGTGCTCACCGTGGACGGCTGTCGCCCCGGCGACGTTGAAGTAGCGAAAAGCGACGTATTGAAGACCGTAGGCAGCGGCGTGCCAGGGCAGCATCTGCTCGACGATCAGCTTGGAGAGCCCGTACGGGTTGATCGGCTGAGTCGGGGCATCTTCGGTCACCGGAATGGTTTCGGGGACACCGTAGACGGCGGCAGTCGAGGAGAAGACGAACCGCCTTACGCCCGCTTCGCTCATAGCCGCGAGCAAGTTATGGGAACCGACCGAGTTCGCCGCGAAGTATGCGGCGGGGTCGGCAACGGACTCGGGAACGATTGTCGCGGCACCAAAATGCATGACGGCGTCTGGCCGGGCGGCGCGGACCGCCTCACTCGTCGCAGCGGCGTCGCGCAGATCCACGTTCAGCAGTTCGACCCCGGTTGGCACCGCACCACGATGGCCCCGCCAGAGATTGTCGAGAACGATCACGTCATCGCCGCGCTCAGCAAGCAACTCGACCGCGACGCTGCCGATGTATCCGGCACCGCCGGTAACCAGGATCCGCATGCTGTCCTCTTCTACCTCATCCGCTGCCAGCGCGGCAGGATCGCCACGGACAGCATGGTACACTAGCCGGGTGGCCCGCCCCGGACGAGTGACGTATTTTCCGCACTTTCCGACTGCGAGTAGCTCCGTCATCTTTCGCTTGTGAGGTTTCGCGATGATCAGCGCGCCGCCGTCTCTCCTGACGACCGACCCGGATGTTGCCGCGGCAATCGAAGGCGAAGTTCGCCGGCAGCGTGACGGCATCGAGTTGATCGCCTCGGAGAATTTCGTCAGCGGCGCCGTGCTGAGCGCTGTCGGCAGCGTGCTCACCAACAAGTATGCCGAAGGGTATCCCGGCAAGCGCTACTACGGCGGCTGTGAGTTCGTCGATCAGGTCGAGACTCTCGCCATCGAACGAGCGAAGGCCCTCTTCGGCGCCGAGCACGCAAACGTCCAGCCGCACTCGGGCGCAAACGCCAACCTGGCGGCGTACCTGGCGCTCCTCAATCCTGGAGATAAGATCCTCGGTCTCAGCCTCCAGGAAGGCGGGCACCTGACCCACGGTCTCGGTGTCAATTTCTCCGGACGGCTCTTCGACGCCCATTTCTATGGCGTCGACAAGGCAACGGGATTGCTCGACTACGACGCGCTCCTCGCGAAGGCGAAGGAGGTCCGACCGCGGGCGATCATCTCGGGAGCGAGCGCGTACAGCCGTCAGCTCGATTTCGCGCGGTTCCGCGCCGTCGCCGACGAAGTCGGCGCGTACCTCTTCGCCGACATCGCGCACCCTGCCGGACTGGTCGCGGCCGGATTGCACCCGAGCCCGATCCCACACGCGCACGTCACGATGACCACCACTCATAAGACGTTGCGTGGACCGCGCGGGGGGATGATCCTCACCAGCGAAGAGTTCGCGAAGGCGATCGATAAGACGATCTTCCCCGGACTCCAGGGTGGGCCGCTGATGCACGTCATCGCCGGTAAGGCGGTCGCCTTCGGCGAGGCGCTGCAACCCGCCTTTCGTGCCTACTCGCAAGCGATCATCGACAATGCGCAGGCACTCGCATCGAGCCTCATCGACAGGGGGCTCCCCATCGTCTCGGGCGGCACCGACACCCACGTCATGCTCGTCGACGTCGGCGCGATCGGGCTGAGCGGGAAGCAAGCCGAGAAGGCGCTGGATGCCGTCGGTATCACCGTGAACAAGAACACGATTCCGGGCGACACCCGTCCTCCTACCCAGGGCAGCGGCATTCGGCTCGGGACGCCGGCGATCACGACGCGGGGCTTCGGCATCGCGGAGACGCGCCAGATCGCCGAGATGATCGCCGCGGTGCTCTCTGACCTGGATAACGTCGCCGTGCGGGAGCGAGTCGCCGATGAAGTGCGCGAACTCACCTCGCGGTTCCCACTGCCTGGAGCCGACGAACTTTAGGGATACTTCCGACCGACCGCGCCAACGGAGCTAGAACCGGCCCGTGGAACATGCCGCGACCGTGCTGGTCATCTTTGCGCTGACGGCCGCAGTGTCGGTGGTACTCGTCTCGCGGACGATCGTCCTGAGTCGCCGGTTGGGACTCCTCGATCAACCCGGACCCCGTCGGGTGCACCAAACGCCCTTGCCGCGTGCGGGCGGGTTGGCGGTCTTTCTCGCCTTTACGTTCGGCCTCGTGCTCAGCTTCTCGTTCGATGTAGAGCGACTTGGTTCCGAGCCCGAGCGCCTGCTTCTCCTGCTCGGAGGGTCCTGCCTCATCGTCGGGCTCATGGTCTACGACGACGCCATTGGTATTCCTGCCTGGCTGAAGCTCGCCGGTCAGATTGCGGTTGCCGCGCTCGTCGTCCTGCCGCGACTTCGCGGTGCCGGACACGGGATCGTGCTGGACAGCTTCAATCTTCCGTTCGCCGGGCAGGCCTCGTTACCGCTCCTGGCGGCCATCGGCTTCACGATCTTCTGGATCGTCGGCATGATGAATACGATGAACTGGCTCGACGGACTGGACGGTCTAGCAGGCTCGGTCAGCCTCGTCGCCTGCGCGGTTCTCTTCGCGCACACCTACTTCTGGCCTCGAGGCGACCCGCAATTCACCATCTCCATCTTGCCGCTCGTTCTCGGTGCGGCGGTGCTCGGCTTCCTGCCTTACAACTGGCACCCGTCGCGGATCATCCTGGGCGACGCGGGAGCGAACTTTCTTGGCTTCGCGCTGGCGGTGTTGTCGATTATCGGCGGGGCAAAGATCGCGACGGCGCTGCTCGCCCTCGGCTTGCCCGTGCTCGACGTTGCCTGGGTGATCGCGTATCGGGCGGCACACGGTCGGTCACCACTCGGCGCCGATCGCGGTCATCTTCATCACCGTCTGCTCGATCGGGGTTGGAGCCAGGCGCGGATCGTCCTCTTCGTCGCCGGAGTCTCGGCGGTATTTGGGTTGCTGGCGCTGGTCCTGCCGTCGCGCGGGCTCAAGCTGGGCGCGATCCTGGCACTCGGTCTGGTCCTACTGTCGACCGTCGGCGGGTTAGCAATCCGTGACCGATCGCGCGGGTAGGGATTGGACAAGTAGCGTCCACAGCCTCGCTCGCCTGGGCGGAGCTAGCCAGTTGGTCTATTGCAGCAACAACTCGAACTTGAGTCGCTCGCGATCCGCCTCGTGCAGCCGACGGTCGACGACGCCGATCAGCGTGGCGACGAGTTGGGTGGTGTGCTGGCTGAGCACCGTGCCGACGACAGCCCCGGCAACGCCGCCAACGGCCGCGCCCAGCAGGAACGGCAGCAAAGCGTCCTGACCGTCAGGACCCTGGGCCACGGAATGACCGTTCGTGAGGTGGTTCATCAGCAGTGACCGTTCACTCATGTCAGGTCGGTCCTTTGCCCGTCCATCGGGTCATATCACTGGATAACCAGTAGCGTCGGAGCCTCCACCCAAAGGGCTTCCAATCGATAGAACGCACGTTGGTCGACATCGAAGACATGGACGATCGCGTCCCCGTAGTCCATGACCACCCAGCCGGAAGCCGGCGTGCCCTCGACTCGCCCGGGGCGAACACCATCTTCGGCAAGCCTGACCGAGATCGCTTCCGTGATTGCCCGGAGCTGACGCTCGTTTTCCCCCGAGCAGATCACGAAGTAGTCGGCAAAACTCGAGAGGCCCTGAATGTCCAGAACCACCGTGTCCGCAGCGGGCGTGTCCGCGATGATCTCCGCAATCCGCACGGCGAGTTCCCTGGTCGTCGAGACCGCGGGGAACGTCGCCGGGGACTGAACGGCGTCGTGGTTGGATAAAGACTCGATGATGGGACCCTCCTGCGGCGCCTATATGTACGTACAACACGAACGGACGCCGCCGATTATGGCGAAGTATACCAGGACGGAGCGGCTTGGCAATCGGGTCAGGGAGTCGCTCGAACGCTTCGCCCAGAGTGATGACCTGGCTGGTAGGCCCGGCAGGATTCGAACCTGCGACCCTGGGGTTATGAGCCCCGTGCTCTGCCACTGAGCTACAGGCCCGTGCGCCGCCACATCCAAAAACGACCCCTGTCAAGCGCCCATTACAGTCTCCGTCCGTGCTGGATCGCTCATCACGGCACGGCCAGCACCGTTCCTCTCGATGGTAGCACGACTTGGGCCAAGCAGAGGCGGCAAGAGGTGGCGATGGTCGCAACCATCGCCGTTAGGAATGCAGTGCGAGGGAGTGCCTCGGGCACTATCGAAGTGCGATGCGGCGTACACCATCAGACGATAACCTGACCATCATGAGCGGCTAGGTCTCGGTATCGACCAGCGGAGTCGCGATCGGAAGGTCGCCGTCGACCGTCAGGTGGCAGAGTCCGATCAGAGCCGAGATGTTGTGCTGTACGTAGTCGATTCTTATCGCCGCATTGTCCGCGCTTCCCGCCCATCCTCCGATGACACGGTCTGGTCGGACGTATCTCGCCGTGTTCTCGGCCGTGTACTGTACGCGCATCTGAAACTGGGCGTTGCGTTGGGCTCCGAGTGTGAGGCGGTCAGCCCGCTTCTTGTTACCAGTGAACGTCGCCAACCCCCAGGCGGCGACGATCGCCTCGCCCTTGGTTGCGGTCGACGTGTAGCTGATCCCACTATCGCGCCGGGCGCCTCCAATTCGCTCTGGGTCTGCGTTCTCCGCGGTGTATTGATTGGAGATCATCGTGTCGGCTTGCAGGTAAGCCACCTTCGCGTAGCTCTGGTCCTCGTTCAGCCGGTAGAGCTCGCTGAGGGCAATCGTCAGCCAGTGGTCTTCGCGAGGCACCCTGCCGAGCTGAGGGATGTCCCCATCGCGGCGGTGTACCAGGTAGTCGGCCGCTCGCAACGCTACCTCCAGATAGGGCCCATCGGGAAACTGCTGCGCTAGTCGGGTCAATGCGAGAAGGGCTTCTCCAGGGTAGTAGACGACGTCGGGCGTTTCGAGCTTTCTTCGTGCTCCGTGATCGAAAGAGAAATAGAAGCGTCCGCTGCGATCCTCCTTCTCCATCCAGAGCAGAAACTTGGCCATGTCCAGGATCAACTCATCGGCGTCGGTCTCGCCGGTAACTCGCCTCCGCTCAAGGAGCGCCACCAGTGCAAGTGCCTGACCTCCGAGCGACGTATCCCCGTTTTGGATGTCCAGGAATGCGCGACCGGCTGCCCGCACCGGTACCATGCTCCGACGAATCCAGTCGCTGGCGTCTTCTGCGACCTTAAGCACCGACTCATCGCGGAGGAGACCAAATGCTTGGTAGAGCGAGTAGGTGGTCCCGGCGTGCCGCACCTCGTTGTAGTCATTCGCCTCGTAGAGGTCGGATTCGGGATCGTAGATGTAATAAAACACCCCGGTCGGTCGTTGGTCCCCGGCCAGCCATCCAGCACCCAGGCGCGTCCTCTCCCGCGCCAGCTCGGCAAGATCGGCGGCGTCGACCGCGGTTGTTCCGTCGAGGGTTGCAACAACATCGATTTCGGCTTCGGGTGTACCGTCGGCCGCCGTCGCCGGCAGCGCCAGACGCGTGAGGCGAGGTGATCCCGTGACCGCGAACAGACCAGTAAGGAGGTTCCTCCGGGACAGCATAAGATTCTCCCCTTGAAGCCACACCACCCAAGGAACCTTCGTTCCTAATTCAAGGACAACGTCTCATGACTCGGATCTTGTGCCGGGAGGGAGGATACCAAAGCGGCCGAACGTTGAAGGTTCCCAACGAAAATCCCTGTGCCACGGTCACTTGCGCCCGCCCACGATCAGGCGGACCAAGGATCACGGGTGAGGCGCGTTCTCGGCCCGGAATGGCATTTGGCGGTGAGTATCACGAGCAAGACGAGGAGGAAGAGAAAGAAGCGTTGGAAGGTGGAGCAAGGGATCGATGACATCATCCACTGCACCGCCGAACTCGCGTGGGATGGAACGCTTCAGCGCGCCGAGCGCTCGCCGGTCACCTCTCACCCGTGTCTCGTGATACGGCGGTGGCGAGCCCAAGGGTGGCGCCAACCGCGAGGGCGACCCACGCCGTCCAGGACGGGAGGTCGAAGCGATCGGCGAGCCCACCGGCCAGGGCGAAGAACGCCAGCACGGCAGCGAGCCCCACCAACGTCAGGACGCGCCGCCATCCTGTCGGCCGTGGCTGTCGCCGCACGATGATAGGCATCCAGTGCTTCCTCCAACGGGTCGACGGCGACGGAGCGACTTGCCGCCCCGGTCCCGATCAGGCGCTCATTTCACTTCACTGGCCGCGCCGCCGCTGTCGCCACCGTGCCCTCGCTCGGACGCTTTTGGAAGACGCTCACGTTTGTGAACGCCTTCCCACCGGAGATCGAATCCACGCTACAGTACCTCCGCGCAGGCTCGCGTGAACAGATCATAAAAAACGACAGAAACGATGAGACCGGGACGAGCGTCCCGGTCTCGAATCTGGCATATCTCCGCGGCTTTTTGGGGAGCGGGGGACGGGACTCGAACCCGCGACAGCCTGCTTGGAAGGCAGGTACTCTACCAACTGAGTTACCCCCGCACGGGTCACGTGCCGCATCGAGTCGGGGTGAGAGGACTCGAACCTCCGACCTCAGCGTCCCAAACGCCGCGCGCTACCGACTGCGCCACACCCCGCCGGTTTCCGGCACAGTGGCGAGTATAGTCAGCCATTGAAACGACTGTCAAACCGAGGAACCGAATCGAATGCGGCAGTGATTGCGGCACTCGCCATGTGCGCGGCTAGATGCCCGGCGGCAGGACGCGATAGATGGTCGTCGAGCCCGAGCGGAAGGCGACCTCGAGCACCGTCCCGACCATGCCTTCCAATGCCGCGATGCCATCCGCGGGATCCGTCGACACGCAGTCGTTTCCGACGATCTGCGGGTAAAGGCGTTCCAACTGCCCGACGACGACGAAACCCACGCCGTACTTGCGGAGTATGGCAACTTTGGAAGCTGGATCCGGTGAGGCGTAGAGCTCCCGTACGTCACTCACCCGCTCGCTCAATCCGTCCAGATAACGCTGCTGGGTCTCGTGCCGTTCCCAGCCGATGATCGTCGGGAGGCCGGTGTTGATCGAGAAGCGGGAGCCGTTACAGCGATAGGGTCCGATACTTGCTTCGGCGATCACCGGTGTTCCGGGTACCTTCTCGTTGATCCAGTCAATAGCCGCTCGGTCGTCCGCGAAGGAGAGCTCGCTTCCGTCCGGCGTCTCGATCGTACCGTAGTCCATCCAGGCGAGCGCATTGAGCGTTCCCGGCCCAGGATGACCGTCAAATCGCGCCGCAAGCCGTGGTTTCGTCGCGAGAAGTGGATAGGCGATCGACGCCAGGACGACGAGTCCACTCGCCGCCAACCCGAGCAG
The DNA here is from genome assembly GCA_034667245.1 of Thermomicrobiales bacterium. Lineage (GTDB taxonomy): Bacteria > Chloroflexota > Chloroflexia > Thermomicrobiales > UBA6265 > DATBFX01. Next base: position 24,984 of record JAXDKI010000106.1, read on the forward strand.
TGCCCATCGCGAGGCGGACGGCTCACGCTCCGGCGCCTGCACCGCCTGCCCATCGTCTGCCGCCTCGGGCAGGGCGTCTGCGACGAAGCCCAAGCGTGCACGAGCGCCAGGCGGTCTAAGATGGCGTCCAGCTCGGTCCAACATCACCGAGACCGAAGCTGCGCCGGCGAGCGCGAAGAGAGCCCAGACCTGGTTGTAGAACTTGAAGACCGTGTTCATCCGAAACCATTCGGTCGACATCAGGTCGTCCGCGAGGAACACCACTTCGGCGCCACCGGCTACCAGCGCCGCCGCCGCGATCATCGCACCCGTGAAGCGCTGATCTGTCCCATCCCCACGCAACCACAGCACGACGCCGGCATACGCAAACGCGAGCGAGAGGCCGAGGGCCAGACGGTCGTTGGCTGCCGCGATCAGGGTCGCTGCCAAACCTACGGCGATCACCAGCACCACGAGCTGCGACTGCCGACTCTGCCGCGCCGCGCCAGGCAGTCCGACGGCCGCGAACAACAATGCCGTCGTGAGAACGATTGAGATCGGGATCGCCGTCGCAAGCGTTTCCGATCCATCGTGGGTCGTCATCGCAACAAGCAACAGGGCAGCGAGCACCAGCACCGGCACGGTCGACATATCGGCAAAGAGGCCGCTTCGCCGCGTCCCGATCAGGAACACGACCAAACCGAATCCGATGATGACGAGCAGCCCACCCAGGTGGTCGAGAAATTCCCACGGCCCCGTGACCGACCGAACTCGCTCCACGGAGCCAAAGAGCGCGACATAATGCGTGTGGAACGGCAGATAGAGGAGATAGGCGAGCGCGCCGACAATTGCCGCGATGAAGGCGGTCAGAGCGACCCGGAAGGCGAAACCGCGCAGCCCGGCTGTCGCCATGAAGAGGGACACGGCAGCCAGCGCCGCATAGACAGGCACGTCCCAGGCGTTGGTGGGAAAGAGTGCTCCGAAGGCCAGGACGAGGAGTGCGAGGCGGGATGAGACTTCGAGACGTGCTGGGCGACGTAGAGACGATTCTGACAGGGCGAGGACAACCGACCTCGGTTCGCGAGCGATGGCCAGGCAAAGGCCAACAACCAGTACCGTGATCGGTAAGGCAACGACGTGGGCGTGGAGATCGGCGTAAAGCCCGGTGAAGTAGGGAAACTCGTTGATCGTGAACGGGATGACCCGGCTGGCCCCCCAGGTGAGCTCGAACGATGGGACGAGTCGTTCGGGGAAGGCCCTGGCAACCCGGGTGATCGCCTCTAGATTGCCGATTCCCACGAGCAGCAGGGCACCAGTGAGCCCGCCCGCGATTCCCGTCGTTCGTCCCCGCGCCACGCCACGACCGAGTGTCGAGGCCACCCCAAACCCGGCACTTGCGAGAAGGGCGATCATCGTGGGCTGAGCCAAGTTGAACGCGATCTCCGTAGGGATCCCGGTCAGCTTGATGCAGAAGGCGACGAGATACAGGCCGTAGTAGTAGTAGTTGATGTAGCCGTCGGCGAACCAGGGGTCGTAGGGTGGGAAGTGCGCGCTTCGGAGTATCGCGTTGATGTGCGCGAACTCCATCGGTTTCTCGCCGCCCCATAATGGATGCCATGAATCCGGGTTGATCCACCGATAGGCCAGAAAGACGATGAAGACGGCCCAGAAGACGCCTTCGCTGGCCCAGGCAGCCCGTTTCTGTCTGGGTGAGGGGCGACTGGCAGCATTTCCCCGACGCATCAACAGCCACGTTGACGCCACGATAGCCACCGCAATCCACGCCCAAACAGCGCGGAACGAGAACACGCTCAGGCTTGCACCGATCCAGACGAGATAGCCGGCGACGATCAAGGTGACCAGTCGGGCGAACGACCACCCCGCGTCGGCGAAACGTCCGAAGGCGATTCGGACCAACGGTCGGCCTGCCACCTGCAGGACGATCAGGAGGACCACCCAGACGACGAGGGCCGCCGCGGAGTTGTCGGTCAGGCCTGCGCTCCACCGGGCGTCTGCCACGACGGGGAGGTCGCCGACCGGTTCGTCGAGGATGAGCGACTTGCTCGACTGGCGGGACGGTTGAAATGGCTCGTCGACGGCATGAGCCATCAGTTCGTCGTATGTCGCGCGCGGGACCAGCGAGTCCTTTTTGTAGATGCGGACGAGCGGGTGATCGTAGTTGATAAACGACTCGTCGGCAGATTGGTCGTCGATCCGTATCGGGCCGATACCGGGAAAGCGGTGAAACTCGGCCGCGAGTTGGAAACCGAGCCGGCCCGAGGTCAGGAGGTCGTAATACCGGTTCTGCACCGGGTACCGCCAGGGAAGTTGTCCAACCCCTCGCTCGACCCGGTTCGAGGCCAGGACGAGGTAGTCCGCCCGACCTAGATCAGCATAGAGGTCATCGGCAACGTCGGCACCTGGTCGATCGCGGTAGAGATCGATCGCCAGCGTCTGATACTGGAAATCCCAGGGCGTGAGACCGGTGCCGAACGGGACCGGCAGCGCGTCATCCCACATCTCGACGCCGACGACATCCCCGTTCGGGACGTTCTCATAGATCCACCGCGAGGCTTCGAGCCGGGTATGTGGCGCCGCATAGATCGACGTGAAGCAAGCCGTCCAGAGGACCACGCCGGCCAGACAGGCACCGAGCAATGCCGTGCCTCCGTGCCGGCCCAATCGGCGAGTTGCCAGCTGCCGAAATGACTCGAGCGCCAGCGCACCGGCGATAACAAGCGCCGGCAGCAACGGCGCGCTGTAGCGGAGAAACTTCGTTTCCGGCAGGACGACGACCAACCCTTGAAGGCAGAGCCAGCTGACGAGGACGATTCGAGACGGGCTTGGCCGCCGAGCAGTTCGCCGAGCCATCAGGAGGAGACCGGCGGCGCACAGCAATCCGGCGACCGGCCCAAGTCCCCATCGAATCAACTGCTCGGCCTGGTAGACCACCGGTGTCGTCCCGACGTACTGCCGCGTGAACGCTGCGTCGAGCGTGCCGCGTACGATGCCTGATTGCACGCGAAGCTGATTCAGATAGACGGATGGCCGAGCAATCGCGTAGGGCTCGAACAATCCGAAGCAGACGATGCCAAACGTTCCGGCGACCGCGATGCGAGCGACGACCGTGGCCATCGCGTCTGACGTCGAGTCGCCCATCTGCCAGCGACGCCATCCGACCAGAACCGCTGCTAGCGCGACGACAGCGAAAAGTGCGAGCACGCTGCCCTTGGTGGCGAGCGCGAGCCCACAGGCACCGCCGGCGGCGGCGAAGCCAACGAGTCGGCCCCCTTCAGCGGCTTGCATTGCGAGGAGCAGCGTGAGCGCCACGAAGAACGTCAGCCAGCTGTCGGTCGTGAAGAAGTGCGCGAGTTGGATCGTCATCGGAGCCAGCGCATACAACGCCGCGGCGAGCAACCCGACTCGACGATCGAGCAACCGCCGACCAAGGAAGAAGATGAGCAGCACCGTACCCGTGTCGAATGTCGCCGACAGGGCGCGGCCGATCTTGTGGACGCGATCGAAATAGGATGTCCACTCGGTGCCGGTGAGCGAGGTCATCGCCGTCGCGACGAGATCGGTGACAAGGACTGGCAGCGCCCCGTAGGCATATTGTCTGGCCACGCCGGTTTGTGGGTCGTCCGAGCGGGGGTTCAAGCGCGAGGAGGAAGGGTCGAGCAGATTGTCGAGATCTGGGGGCCAGTCGAACGAGATCCGCGTCGCGACCACGTCGACGACGTGGAGCTCGTCCGGATGCTGCAGACGCCCCTCGTCCCAGTCGAGACGATAGACTCGCAACGCGAATGCCGCGACCAACAGCGCGATGAGGCCGAGCGTCACGGGATGGGGTCGGTTCGCGATTCGGCGCAGACGCGGGACGCTCATACGCTTCACATTGTACGTTTCGGTGCGAGTGAGGGTCGAGGCGCGATCCCGACAAGTCGCCTCACGGGACCGGGCCGACAGGAGTAATTGGGGAGAAGCTTGTGACAACGGAGTCGATCAGGACTGTCTTTTTCGGGACGCCAACCTATGCTGTGCCGGCCCTGCGGGCGCTCGCCGACGATCCTCGATACGACGTGGTGCTGGTCGTGACACAGCCCGATCGTCCCGCGGGTCGAGGACGTCAGCTTCAACAACCGCCCGTCAAGCTCGCCGCCGAGCGACTCGGAATCGAAATCTATCAGCCCAGGTCACTGCGCGACGCCGCAGCGCGGCAGCCCCTCGCCGATGCCGACGCGGACCTCTTCGTCGTCGCCGCCTATGGCCTGATCTTCGGGCCCAAGACGCTCGCGCTGCCACGGTACGGCAGCCTCAACCTTCATGCATCGCTGTTGCCCGCGTATCGCGGCGCCAGTCCGGTCACGGCGGCCATTCTTTCGGGCGACTCGATGACCGGTGTCTCGCTCATGGTGATGGAGTCCGGCCTGGACACCGGACCCGTTGTCGACCGCGTCTTCGTCCCGATTGCGGGCACCGACACGACCGAGTCTCTGACCGCGAAGCTCGCCGCCGCCGCGGCTGGGTTGGTCGTCTCATCCGCCGATGGGTTTGTCAGCGGCGACTTGCGGCCAGAGCCGCAGGATGACCAGGACGCGACAAAGGTCCGGCAACTCGTCAAGGCGGACGGCTGGCTCGATTGGGAGGACTCGGCAGCTAAGCTCGAACGGACCGTACGCGCCATGTGGCCCTGGCCGCGCGCCTGGACGACTTTCCAGGGCGAACTCTTGCAGGTCCATCAAGCGTCGACCCTCACGCAGCCATCCGACGTTCCAATTGGAGCCATTGCGTTCGACGGAAAGGAAGTCGCCGTGGCCTGCGGGGAAGGCGCATTGCGCCTCGACGTCGTCCAGCCGGCAGGCGGCAAACCGATACCCGGCGCCGTCTGGGCGGCTGGCCGCCGTGTCAGCACAGGAGAACGTCTTGGTCTGGAGGATGCGCCGGAAACGCCACCACCGATGATTACCAGAGTGTGACGCGGGAGAATCCAGTCGCCGCTGGCACTACTGTCGCGGTGGGCGGCGCTGACCTCGGAAGACGCGATCGAGCCAGAGCGGCCGGGACGACGGCGAGATGTCGAAATCTCGGCCTCGCCAGCGCTTCTCCATGCCCCGATTCGGTCGACTGAACGAGCGCACGATGGCGAGGATGATCAATACGAGACAAAGCACTGCAAACATCCTCGCCAGGAATGGCGACGCATCGCGCACGAAAAAAGCGACGACGCCGAGGACGATACAGGCGACGAACCACAACCCGGAATCCAGACCCGAGGCAATCTCGGCCATGAAGGCCGATGGCCGCCACCGGAGCGATCTTCTCGATCGTCTCAGGGTCGCGCGTGCGCGGTCGGTGAGTGAAGGCGGGCGATCACTCCGGTAGAGGATCTCAAGAACCTCGTCTTCGAGACGACTCCGTCGACCAAGAGGAGATTCGGGATCTTCAATCATTGGTTGCCTCCTCCCAGAGGGAGCAAGAAGCAGAGCCAGCGGAGACCAGAATTGTGGGCCCGGAGGCCTCGGTGGCAAGAGCGAGAGTCCAGGGGAACATAACGTGGGTATGCTACACTCGTTGCGATTGAACTGCCACGTTCAGGCGAATGCTTCGCTCATCAACCCCCATCGAGATATCCCACGCGTTGCGCCCTGATGTCGCGCTGGAGGCGCCGCGCCTATGATGCGCTTCACTGTCGTTGATCGCGCCGGGACAATCAGTTTTCCCGGCCCCCCTCACGGTCTGAAGGCGCTCGCCGCCGGATGTAGCGCCGGTGCCGCCGATCACCGCGTGCTTATCGAAACGCTTGCAAGGTACGACGCCGAGCTCTCGACGTTTGTCCTCAACGGGCTCGCCGTGTTCGACGAGCACGTGGCGGTGGGGAATCCGGAATCCGTCCGAACTTGGCTCGACCGGGCTGACGGCACGGATCGGCGACCGCTACGGGTTGTCGACGAGGCGACGCGCCGCGTCAGCCTGCAGCCGGGGCGCTTGGGAGTCGTGATCTTCAATTTGGCGGCCCGGCGCATTGTCCAGGTTCAAAACAGCTACGCCGAATTGCTTCGCGCCGACCGCGGTCGTGTCCGGGTCGACGGTCGCCCCACGGGCCGGATCTATCGCTATTCGCTACCCAGCGACTGGCTAATTTTGCCGTGAGCCATTTTCCCGGTCTCGCGTCGCGGTCCGTGAACCGGAACCAGGGACGCCACCGCGCGGGCGGCCGAGTCGATCTCCGGCGCTACCCCGCTTTCGCATGAAGCCGCCGAAGAGCATGCGCCCCATCTGGTCACCGAAACCCTCTTTGCTCAGTTCGGCCTGGGTTCCCTGGAGCAACTCGCCTTCGCGCGTCGTCTGGGTCGCCCATTCGGCTCTCGCGTCGCGCGCGTCGGTAAAGAACTTCGTCAAGTCGGCCGCGGCTTGTTCATCCGCCACATCCAACGAAGCCCGAAAATCCTGAAGCGATGCCTGGCAGGCATCAACCCAACGAAGCAGTGCTTGTCGGTTCGTGAGAGCGATATCGCGGTGCATGTCAGGACTACCGCCGGCGAGCCGCGTCATGTCTCGGAACCCGCCTGCCGTCAAGGACTTCATGTCGCGCCATGAGGAGTCCTTCGACAGCGAGTTCATCAGCGTGGCCGCGAGCACGAACGGGAGATGGCTGATGCCGGCGACGTAGGCGTCGTGCTCTCCCGGATCAAGGAAGTAGGGTTCCGCTCCCAGCGCTGCGATCATCCCGAGCACGTTTCGGATCGCGGGATCGCCCGCAGTGACGGCCGGTGTCACGCACCAGGTCGCGCCCTTGAAGAGCTCGGCATCCGCGCCTTCTATGCTCTGGGCCTTCCCCGCCATCGGATGGCCGCCGACGAAGCTGACGGTGTTCGGGAGGAGCTCTTGCGCCCAGGCAAGCACCTCCGCTTTGGTCGAGCCGGTGTCGGTGACCACGGCGCCGCTCTTCAGATGCGGTCCAATGTCGCCGAAGACCTCTCTCGTTGCGCGAACGGGCGTGCAGACGACGACGAGGTCGGCGTCGCGGATCGCCTTACCGAGTTCCCACTCGGCGCGATCGACTGCGCCGATCTTCTTGGCGTAATGCTGTTGGTCGAGGTCGGTGTCGAAGCCAATAACTTCGAGCGCTCCCTCACCGCTCTTGCCGTTCTGTTCGGACCACCGGCGAAGACCCAGTCCGATCGACCCGCCGATGAGTCCGAGACCAACGATGGCAACACGCTGCATGGTACGGGCATCCTTTCAAGATCGCATGACCAAAGCAAAGACAAGACGATGACCTAGATCGGCACGAACGCGTCCTCGCGGAGCCAGCCCTCCAGCCCGTCTTGCGTGCGAAACTGGAGCCAATTGTTGCCGTCACTGTCGACTTGCTGTTCGCCAATCGCCTGGACCGGCGTGCCCGGGTCGAGGAGCGCAATCGGTTCCGAATCGAGACTCGGTAGAGGCCTGAAATTAACCCGAGAGTTGGGATTGGTGAGGTGCGTTGCCCGGAATGCTTCCGGCGTCGGTGTCGGACGTGGAGCGGGTGTTTCTGTCGGCTCTGCTGGAGCCTCGGCAGGCTTCTCAGTCGGCTCCGCGTTCGCGGCGACGCCCTCGCCGGTCGCCGATGCGGACACCGTCGGCGTTGGTCGATCCGTCTGAGGAGTCGTCGCGTCCCGGCCCACGAAGTCCGCGAACAGGGGATCGGCCTTGGCGTAGATCCAGGCAAAACTGCCGATGCAGACCGCGATCGTAAGCGCCATCGTGAGGCCGACCGCCAGGCCGGCACGCCGAGAGCGCTGCCGGAGCCGATTGGTCAAACCTGGGTCGGACATCGCTGCTTGCTGGCAACTCCCTCAATACCGCGCACGAGACGGTCCGGTGAACAGACGCCGGGACCGACCGAGTATAGCACGCGGGTTCCGACCGGCCTCTGTTGCCGGGTCGCTCGACGGCGGCTACACTCCGCCCGCTCTCTTGCCGGAGCATTGCTCTCCAGGTGGCGACCATAGGAAGGAACCGACATCGTGCTCGCTTTGTCCCGATCGGACGTGAAACGCCTTGTGCCGATGCCCGAGGCGATCGAGTTGATGAAGCTGGCGTTTGTTGAGCTGTCGGCCGGACGGGCCACCTCGCCCTTGCGCACCGTGATCGACGTCAATCACGATCCCTCGGCGATGCTGATCATGCCCGCCTACGTGCCGGCGGCCGAATCCCTGGGATTCAAAGTCGTCTCATTCTTCGGCGGCAATCCTTCCCGTCAGTTGCCAACGATTCAGGCACTCGTCTGCCTGATCGACCACGAGAATGGAGCACCGCTCGCCATCATGGAAGGCAGCTACGTCACTGCACTCCGAACCGGCGCCGTCTCTGGCGCGGCGACCGACCTTCTCGCGCGTTCGGACTCGCGGGTCCTTACCGTGATCGGAGCCGGCGCTCAGGGCGTGACCCAAGCTGCGGCTGTCTGCGCGGTCCGGCCGATCGAGCGAGTCATCGTCGTGGATGCTCGAGAGGACTCATTCCCCCGTTTTCTCGACGCAGTCCAGCGCGACTGGCCCGAGTTCGCCGACCGAATCGAGACCACAACGGACGTCAGTGCGGCGGTGAGAGCGGCCGACATCGTCTGTACGGCCACCACATCAAGGCAGCCTGTCTTCGACGACGCGGATCTCCGTCCCGGCACGCACATCAATGCGGTGGGCGCTTTCACTCCGGAGATGCAAGAGATCCCGCCGGCGACGGTTGTCCGCGCCACCGTCGTCGTCGATGCGATCGATGCCATACTCGCGGAGGCCGGTGATCTCATCATTCCGCTCCGGCAAGGATTGATCGACCAGGCTCACATCGCGCGGGAACTCGGTGCCGTGGCAGCGGGTGCCGCACCGGGGCGCACACGCGATGACGAGATCACCTTCTTCAAGTCGGTCGGCAACGCGGTGCAGGACGTGGTCGTCGCGCGCCGCGCGGTCGATCGCGCACGCGAATCCGGAGTCGGCGCAACGATCGACCTCACTGCTTGAGCCGAGTCGAAAACGTGAGGATCAGTCTCCAGCGGCGATCGCCGTGTCTCCCGCGCCGATCGGACAGGTCCCCGTCGGACAGACGCCGTCGATGATGTGCGCGCGAAATTCCTCCGGGTACATCTTCATCATGCCGAGCAGCGGCATGGGAGCGACCTGACCGAGTCCGCAGAGCGATAACTCGATGATGTGTTTCGACGTCCGCTCCATCAGCGCGAGATCGCTCGGCGTGCCGCGGCCAAGGCGGATCCGGTCGAGGATCTCGACCAGCGCCGGGTTGCCTCGCGAGCATGGGACGCACTTCGAGCACGATTCGTAGCGGTTGAACGCGGTCAGGTAGCGCGCGAAGTCAACTGAGCAGACCGTCTCGTCGAAGACGACGAAGCCACCCGATCCGAGCATGCCGCCGACGTTGGTCAGCGAATCGAAGTCCACCGGCAAGTTGAGGTGCTCGTCCTTGAGCGGGCCGGCGGAGACGCCTCCGGTTTGGATACCCTTGAACCGGAGCCCGTCTCTCATTCCGCCCCAGACGTCGTCGATCAACGTCCTCAGGGTGATCCCCATCGGTACTTCGACCAGACCCATCGTCTTTAGTGCGCCTTGGACCGTCATCAGCTTGGTGCCGGCACTCTTTTCCGTGCCGGTCTGCTTGTACCACTCGCCGCCCTTGTTGATGATGTCCCGGACGTTGGCAAGGGTCTCGGTATTGTTGGCGACGGTTGGTCGCTTCCAAATCCCTTCTTCCACGGAGCGGGGTGGTTTCGTACGTGGTTGGCCACGCACGCCCATGACCGAGTACATCAGCGCCGAACCTTCGCCGCAGATGTAGGCCCCACCGCCGGTCCGGACGCGGAATGCGACATCCTTGCCTGAGCCGAGGACGTTCTTGCCGATGAGACCAAGACGCTCGGCGTCGGCAACGGCTTTTCGGAATCGTTTGATGGCGAGCGGGTATTCTCCGCCGATGTAGTTGTACCCACGTTCAGCGCCACAGACGATGCAGGCGATCAGGATGCCTTCGAGGATACGGTGCGGGTCGCCCTCGTGGATGCGGCGATCTTTGTAGACATTCGGTTCGCCTTCGTGGCTGTTACAGACCACGAACTTCGGAGTCGCTCGCGCCTTCCGACCACTCTCCCACTTGATACCCGCGGGGAATCCCGCGCCGCCGCGGCCACGCAAACCGGCCGCGGTCATCTCGGCAATGGCCTCCTCGGCCGACATGTCGAAGAGCACCTTGAAGTACGCGCTGTAGGCGCCGCGCGCGATCGCGTCCTCGATCGAATCGGGGTCGATCACGCCGGTGTCCGCGAGGACGATACGATGTTGGTGTTTGAAGAATGGGAGTGAGTTCAAAGGGGGAATCGAGCCGAGTGCTTGGTCTCCCTCAACACCGATCGCCTTGGCCTGGAGGCTGCCCTCGATCAGCCCCGGAACGTCGGCGGGTTCGACGTTCGCGTAATAGACTGCGGGCTGGCCTGGACGCTTGACCTGGACCTGAACCTCCATCCAGTCGGCACCGTCGACGCCAACTTTACGGACGACGATCTTCTGGCCTTGCGCGTGCCGCTCGCACGCGGCGAGGACATCCAGCGCACCCTTTGCAATCGATGAACTGCCAACGCCAACGGAGACGACGGTGGCGTCTCCATGCCAGAGCTTGTCCCACCGAGCGTTCGCTGCGGCTTGGTACTGCTCGAACTCGGCGCGCGTCGTCAGCCGCTGCGCCGGCAATCCGGGCACCTCAACCATGGTGTGTCTCCCGTCTAGGTCCGCTGGCAATGACGCGCCGAATCACGTCGTTCAAACTCTCGGTCGTCAGCTCGCCATAAAAGTCGTCGTCGATTTTCGCGATCGGTGCGCGGTCGCAGACGCCAAGGCAACCATTGACCACCTGAACGGTGAGCTCCCCGTCTGCCGTTGTGCCCCCATCGTCCACGCCGTACCGGTCGGCCAACTCTTGCACCAAGCGCTGCGAACCCATTACATAGCAGGACATGCCGTGGCAGAGGAGCATGAAGTGGTTTCCGCGAGGTTCCGTGCGAAAGTCGGCGTAGAAAGTAAGAAGTCCGTAGATCCGATTGGAGGTGGTGCCAAGGTGTTCCGCGACGATCTCGGCGGCTTCGAGCGAGACCCATCCGAAGTGCTCGTTGATCTCCTGAAGGGCGCTGAGAATCAGTTCCTGGGCTTCCTGATAATCCTGTGGGTGGAAATGCGACATGATCTCGCGGACAACCGTCAGGTCGATCTCCCTGCGGTCCGCGGCTGGTGTTGCCGTCTGCGTCAACTGAGCCTCCCGGAGCTCGCACGGAATCGATGCGCGCCACCGCGTCCGTGAGCGATATCACGATCACCAGATGGGAGTATAGGTTCGGTCCCAGGGGCAGTCAACGCGCCTGACAGCGGCTCCGCCGCAGGCGGTTTGACGGGCAACGGCCGCTCGCACGCACCTCGGTTGCGGCCCTGGGGTGATGGTCGATTAGGTGCGCGACCGGGCAAAATGAGATTTGAAGTCGCCGTCGAATCCTTGGAGGAACTCGTGCATCTCGAGCACGTCGTCGATACCGACCGGCGGACCCACCGGCTCCGCTTCCAGCTCGAACTCGACGACCTCGTCGTGCTGTTCGGCGCTCAGTTGGCGTAACGCCGTCCGGGCTGCCGCCGGATCGCCGTCACCGATCAGCGCTGCGACAAAGTTGCGCGCCTGACAATCCACGCACTGCACGACCATCATCCAGACGTCCGGTTTCCGCGAGAGGACGTGGATATCATCCGGTTCGAAGGTACGGTGGCAGACCGAACAGCGATCCATCCGCTCAAGGACGATACGCTTGATTTGACGTTCAGAGGTATCCATCGTGACTGTGTCCCCAGCCGCCCCTAATTCCCTCGTTTGCGTTCGAAGTCGTCGAGGTCGAGCGTATTGATGAACTCTTTGAACACCGAAAGACGCTCCTCGTCGACCGAGGAACTTGCGTCGCGTTCGAGTGACGGGGTCGAGGGATCATCGTCCTCGGCGTCCCCATCCCCATCTAGACTAACGCCCGCGCGTTCCATGACGGATTCATCGACGAGAATTGGTGCCCCGGTGCGAACCGCGACGGCAATCGCATCGCTCGGCCGCGAGTCGACCTCGACCGTTCGATTGGGCATCCGGATCACAATCCGCGCGTAGAACACGTCCTGCGAGAGATCCGTCACCAGCACTCGCTCAACCTTGCCGTCGACATCGCCGACGATCGACTTGATCAGGTCGTACGGCAGCGGGCGCGGCGAAGCAACTCCCTGCAGCTCCATCGCGATCGCCTGCGCCTCGAAGTCACCGATCCAGATCGGCAGGTGCCTCTCGCCGTGAACTTCCTTGAGGAAGACAACACGATTCTGGGTAACCAGATTGACGCGGATACTTTCGACGATTGTCTCGATCATCGAACGGACCTTTCGGCGCGACACGACCTTGCTGCGGCCAGATCGCAGGTAGGTTGCAGGAGGCGCCCCGAGAACGTATCACCCGCCTGAGAGGACCCGAGACGGCGATCTAATTCTACACTCCGCCGCTTGGGCCACTCAATTGGGTTTGGCATGCTCACCGCTCGGAGATCTCGGGGTAGTCGTAGTGAGGCACGAGTCCGAAGTTGTCCATTGGCCAATACGTCAGCCAGGCTTTGCCGATAATGTCGTCGACGTCGACCAGACCGAAGATACGCGAGTCCGAGCTGTTGCGTCGGTTGTCGCCGAGAACGTAAACCTTTCCTTCCGGTACAACAGTTTGCTCGCATCTTTGTCGATTGCAGTCGGTAATCGGCCCCTGGATGTAAGGCTCCTCCAGGCGTTCGTCGTTGATATAGACATAACCGTCTTGTCGAATTTCCACCGTATCGCCCGGAACTGCAATCACTCGCTTGATGTAAGGCTTTTCCGAGGTGACAGGGGGTTGAAAGACGACGATGTCGCCTCGTTCCGGTGGATGAAAGGGATACACGATCCGCTCGCCCTCGCGATCCTCGCCGGGCAGGTAGTTGAGCCATTGGTTCAGGTCGAAGTGGAAGTAGACGTTCCGATTGACCAGGAGCATCTCCTGGTCGTGGAGGTTCGGCACCATGCTGTTGCCGTCTACGCGAAAGTTGAGCACGAGTGCGCGGACGGCAACGAAGATAACCAGCGCCAGCAGGAGGGTTTCAACGATTTCCCGGACGGCGCGCGCCGCGGACTTGCCGGCGGTCGACTTCGGGGCAGGAGTGGGGGCAACGTCGACTGGGATGGCTTGTGGTTCGCCGGCCGAGGGCCAGTACGCGTATTCGCCGGAGACGGGCCCCAGCGGATCGACTTGACCAGGGCTTGCGCTTCGTGCCGGGTTCCCGTCGCCAGCGAATCGTGAATCGTCGTCGGTCATACGGTCCCAACACTTCGCGGATCGACTCTGCCAATAATCCCGGCATGATAGCGACCGCTGCCATCCGACGACAAGCCGCGTGTACCCGCCTGACGAATCGTCCGGTACTTAAGCCCTAACTGCGTGTCACCAACCCGTTCAGCGCTTCCTTCGACACGGCTCCGTCCCTAGAATGGCCTGGATGGACGTAGGCGTTCCGGTGTGTGGAGACACAAGCGCGCTCTGCGCGGAGTGGCCCAACGCCCGGTACGGACCGGAAGGCATAACCACAACAGTGCCCGTACCCGCAGGTAAAACCGAAGCTGCTTTGGTCGAACCGGGCCAGGACGACGGTCGGACGAAACGACCGGCGACGCCGGGGCGTCCGAACGTGCTCAAGCCGGGGACGGTGCTCCAGAACCGCTATCGCGTTCTGGACGTGCTTGGCGTGGGCGGAATGAGTACCGTCTATCGAGCTCGGGACTTGCGGTTCACGAGCGTTGAGCGTCTCTGCGCCATCAAGGAGATGTTCAATTCGACGGAGGATCCTAAGCTCCGCCAACTCCGACTCTCCAATTTTCAACGCGAAGCCGCATTGCTCGCGACGCTGACGCACTCGGCCATTCCCCGCATCTACGACTACTTCGAGCAGCAAGGCACGATCTACCTCGTCCTGGAACTGATTCACGGCCTCGATCTCGAGACGTTGCTAAGTCAGCGCGCCGAACCATTTGAGGAAGAGGCGGTTATCGACTGGACGCTCGAACTCTCCAGCGTCCTCGAATATTTGCATGGCCAGGAACCAGAGCCCGTCATCTTCCGCGATCTCAAGCCGAGCAACATCATGATCCGCGACGACGGCCGGCTGATGCTCGTTGACTTCGGAATCGCCCGGTCGTTCGCACCACAGCAAAGAGGCACGATGATTGGGACCGAGGGCTATGCACCGCCGGAGCAGTATCGCGGGATCGCGGACGCCCGCGGCGACTTGTACGCGCTCGGCGCAACGCTGCATCACCTCTCAACCGGCAGCGATCCCCGCAGCGAGACGCCTTTCACCTTCGCGCAGCGACCGCCTCGTCGTCTCAACCAGCGTCTCACGCCCGAATTCGAGCAGATCGTGCTCAAGATGGTTCAGTACTCTCCGGCCGATCGCTACCAAACCATCCATGAGCTGAAACGCGCCATCCTCGAACTCAAGAACCGGCCGACGTGGGTCGCGAGCGCGGTCGAGGCGGTCGAGGCGAACAAGCGGAACCGTGCCAACGGCTCGAACTTATTGAGCGTTCCGGTCTGGGCGTCTGACGCCGCCGGTCGTTCGCCTGCAGCTGCTCCCGCAACCCAAGACAACCGCCTCGACTGGACCCTCAAGACGGGAGACGAGGTGAGGAGCTCCGCTTCAATTGCCGGCGGGGCAGTCTACATCGGGTCTTATGACGGAAATCTCTACGCTGTGGACGAAACAGATGGCACGGTACGCTGGCGTTTCAAAACGCAGCGCGGCATTGTTTCCAGACCGCTCCCAATTGCGGAGATGGTGATTTTCGGGTCGGAAGATCGCAGCGTCTACGCCGTGTCACGACAGACCGGCCGCTCGATCTGGTCCTATCGCACGAACATGGCCGTCCGGTCATCGGCGCTGGCCGATGACAGGTCATGCTATGTGGGGTCAGACGACGGGTTCCTCTACCGGCTCGACCGGACGAAGGGCACCGTCGGTTGGCGGTACCGTACCTGGGGACCCATACGCTCGTCCGCTCACGCCGACAGGGAACAGATCATCTTCGGCTCGGATGACGGATATCTTTACTGCGTGCAGCGGGAAACCGGGCAGCTTAATTGGCGCTACAACGTGGGATCTCCCGTCATGTCGTCGCCGCTGGTGGCCCAGGGCATCGTGGTCGTCGGCGCGTCAGATGGGGCAGTGCGTGGTTTGTCGACAACCGACGGCAAATTGCTCTGGACATACCAAACAGGAAAGACGGTGATCGCCTCACCGGTGGTCGTCGATCAGACGGTCTACATCGGTTCGGCCGACGGGGCGGTCTACGCCCTGGCTCTCGACTCGGGAGGGGTCAATTGGAAATCGCCGCTGTGCCGCCAATTGACGGCTACTGCTTCGACTGATGGGGGCTGGCTCTACGTCGGCGGGGTCGATGGCACGCTTTACTGTCTCAATCGGGATGATGGCTCGGTCAAATGGTCGGTCGCGCTCGGCGGCCCGATCGTCGCCAAGCCGCTCGTCACTCCGGATCACATTATCGTGGGCAGTCTCGACGGAACGGTTTACGCACTGCACCGGTCGACGTAGCTAACACGACGTAGGGAAGAGGAGGTCGCTCGGTGTCGATGATGGCCATTGTGCACCTGCACGGCGAGGAGTCGTTCTTGGCGGACTTGGACGAACTGCCGGATCCCAACCACAACTACATCATGCTGCGAAACATCCGTAAGAAGGACGGCAAGCCGCTCAGTTACGTCGCCGATGGCGCGACGGCCTTTCTCTATTCGTGGAGCCGTATCTCGTTCATCGAAATGATGGGGGAGATTCCGAGTTCGGCCCGGCCCGAACCTGCCCTGCCGGAGGGAACGACCGTCTTCGGGTTTTTCCGGGAGGACGACAAGTAACGCGCGATTCCCTGGAGTTGCCGCCGTAGCGTTCGCCTGATACAAGAAAACACGGCGTCACCGGAAGTGCACGGAACTCCGGTGACGCCGTGTTTGCCAGGAAGTTTGGTATACCTAAATCTCGTCGGCGCGAACCTCGCGGGTCTCGACAACCTTGACGCCGTCGTCGCGGCGCGTGGTCGTCGAGTCTTTGGGCAGGGCGCCCGTCTCATCTTCAGACGCCTTCTTGAATTCCTTGATGCTCTTGCCCATCGCACCACCGATCTCCGGCAGCTTGCCCGCTCCGAAGATAATGATGACGATGACCAGGACGATCATCAGTTCTTGCCATCCCAGGCTGGGCATCGCTCGTTCCTCCTCGTGTCGCGCCCGGCCAACGGGTCGCGCTGTATCGGCGAACCGCGGCAGAGTATAGCGATCAGTGATCGTCGCTGACAACCAAATTTCGCGGCGCAGGTACTTCAGAGGCGGATTCGGGTCGCATAACGGTGCCCAATCCTAAAGTCGGGACGTTGTTGCCAGCCGGACGATAGGTAGCGCGTTTGGCCACCGACAGTGTACTCGGTTATCATTGGCAGGTTTGAAAGACGGACGCTTTCAGTGATCGACAACCGGTTGAGGAGCATATGCCGACGCAGGTTCAATTGAGCGACGACGACGTCACGTTTCTGCTGACGTTTCTCCGCAATGCGACATCCCCTGTCACGACGCAGCAACTGATCGACGCCCTCCGTAGCCGCGTTCGGTAGTTTGCCCCCGCGGCCTGCGACGCCGAAGGAGACCATCGTCGATGCTTTCGTTGGAAGAGAAAACAGACATTGCCTTTGCCGGCTCACCCGAAGAGCAGCGCATCGCGCGTGAGGTGTTCGCGGTCATGCGTGCGCAGGGCCGGTTCATGTCCTCTGACGCACCGATTCGCGTCTCTCTCGATTCCGCCCGTGCCTTCCTAGCGCAGACTGCTGGAGAGGATGCGGCAGCAAGAATCGAGCGGGTGCTCGAACTTAACACGGAAATCTTTGCCCTCCTTGAGCTCGACGAGCAGACGATTATCGAGACGACGAGGGGCGGCCGGGTGCCGCGTCAGACCATGACCGACCGTACTCACAGTTTCGACCGTCGGTTCATGATACCGTTGCCAAAACCAGAGGCTCCCGAGCGGCCCGTCCGCGAACGGCCCCGCGTCGATCCCTCCTGGGCGACCCTGGATCAGCTCCTAGCCCCGTTCGATGCGGAGGACTTCGATCTCGATCTGCCCGCTGTCCAAGAAGTGCCAGAGTCGGAGGAGCCGGTCGCCGAGGTCGCCGCACCCGAGGCGCCACCGGTCGAAGTCGAAGAAGAGGTGCCGGTCGAGATCGCTCCCGCGCGGACGATTACCGTCCCCGCCGCCCCACAGGCCGATGTGGCCCGTGTCGACGACATCGAGTTGGCGAGCGCCATCGCCGAGCGGCTGCGGACCGACTCCCGGATCGCCAACTTCGGCGATCAATGGATGCTCGAGGACCAGGTACCTCGCTTCAGCCGCGGTGATCTCCGTCGCCTCAAGGACTACATTCAGGAGCAGGAGCAGCCGCTGACGGATGATGTCCTGGTGCAGGACGTGCTCGGCATCCGGCCCACCACCCCGGACTTCGACTTGATGCGGTTTGCCGTCAACTTCCGGCTCTCGCGCGAGCACCGGGAGTTCGATTTCGTCGGCACCGCGAATCAGCGGTTCTGGAGTACCAGCAATCTGCCGCAGATCGGCACCACCCGGCGCAAGCCGAACGAGATCGGCACCGACTATCGGTATCTCACCGACGAGCTCAGCGACCAGCCGGCCCAACGATCGGTGAAGTCGGTGGACCACGTCATCTCCTTCTACGAGTACTACCTAGGGCTGTTGCCGTACGACGCCGACATGCAGGCGCTTCTGCCGGCACCGCTTCTTCCGAACCAGCGCTCGGCCGTCCTGACGTTCGAAACGCCGCAGTCCTACACCACCTATCTGGTGGAACTCCGGTATCCGACGCCGAACCGGGGCGGGTTCATCTTGGGCCTGGACGACTTCTTCACCGAGAATCTCGTGCCGGGTGCGCTGATCTCAATCAAGCGCACCGACAACGATGGGCACTACCTGGTTGAGTACCTGTCGGCGGGTAACCAGAGCGCTCGGCTCCTTGAGTTGGAGGACCGCCGTCAGCGCTACGTCTTCCGCCCGACCTCCTATGCCTGCGGCGTCGAGGACTCGTTCCTGTTGACCGAAGAGCGATTCCCGCACTTCGGTTCCGAGAAACCGCTCGACGAGAAGATCCGAAGACGGCCGGAATCTGTTGTCGCCGCCACGTTCGAGCGCCTCGGTCACCGGAGTGACACACAGGGATTCTGGGCGACCTTCGAGGATCTGCTCGCGGCGGTGAATATCGAGCGGCCGTTCTCGGAACGATATTTGCGTTCGATTCTCGAAAACGACGAGACCGGCGCCTTCGCGCGCGATCCCGATGGATCAGATGCCTACACCTACGTCCCCGGAACAACGTCCTAACGACCAGGCCACCCCGGCCGATGCCATTCGTGCCATCGGCCGGGGTGACTTCTCTCCCCGCGACCTTGTCCCTCTTTCCGACTTAGGCCGTGCCGACGCGGCAGCGTTCGCGCGGGCCTGGCCTACATTCACAGATGACCAGCGAGAGCGGGTCGTTCGTAGCTTGTCGGAGTTGGCTGAGACCAATGTGGAGTACGTCTTCGGTCGAGCGCTGCGTGTCGCGCTGAGCGATCCGTCGGCGGTTGTCCGGCAGCTCGCGGTCGCGGCCTTGTGGGAAGACGAAGGGTCCGACTTGGTCGCGACCCTTCTCGATCTCGTCGATCGAGACCCATCGCAAGATGTGCGCGCGGAGGCCGCCCAGGGACTCGGACGGTTCGCGGAACGCGCGGCCGAAGAGGAACTCGATCCCGGGCTCGCCGATCGCCTTAGAGAGACCCTTGTCGCGATCGCCGACGACGCGCGTGAGCCCTATGTCGTACGGCGTCGGGCGCTGGAAAGTGTGGCAGTGTTCGGACGACGGGACGAGATCGTCGACCTCATTCGAGACGCCTACGATGCCGACGACGCCGGTCTTCGCGTTGGCGCAATCTATGCCATGGGGCGCTCGTTGGACACCAACTGGCTCGATGTCGTCATGCACGAGTTCGAAAGCCCGGATGAAGAGATGCGGTTCGAAGCCGCCCGAGCTAGCGGAGAACTCGGTGACGACCGCGCGGTCTTGGCCCTTGCGGATCTCGCCGTGGAGGAGGACACCGAGGTGCGCCAGGCTGCGATCGGCGCCTTGGGGAAGATCGGCGGCACGTCGGCGGTGAATGCACTGCGGCGACTTTCGAGAAGCGTCGGCATCGCCGACGCCGAGGCGGTCCAGGACGCACTCGAAGAGGCCCTCGTGTCCGTCGATTCACTCCGGCCGCGGACGTGAAGAGGCTTCTCTCGAAAGTCTCCCGTCCTGCTGTCCTACCAATCGAGTCCCCGCTGTCGACTGATGCCGCGGCCTGGGATGAAGCCCTGGAGTCACTCGGTGGACATCTCCTCCAGTCGTGGAGGTGGGGTGAGTTCAAGTCTGGTCACGGCTGGACTGTCGAGCGCGTCGCGGTGAACGGCGTGGGGTCGGCGATGGCCCAAGTCCTGTTTCGTCGTCGCGGCCCGGTCTCGGTCGGCTACATCCCGCGTGGCCCCGCGTTCAGTCCCGGGGATGTCGAATCGCTGCGGGAACTTTTCCAGCGTATCGATCAGGTTTGTCGAACGCACCGTGCCCTCTACCTGATCGTCGAACTGGACAGTCCGCTGCCATTCCAAGGCAGGTTCAAAGGCGAAGGTTTCGTCCGGGGCCCCGACCACATACAGCCAGGCCGAACGGTCAAAGTGCCGTTGCTCGACGATGAACGTCTCTTGGGGCAGATGCACCAGAAGACGAGATACAGCGTCCGCCTCGCCGAGCGCCGCGGTGTCACGATCGAACGATGCCACGTCACTCCCGACAACGTTCGCTCGTTCTTTGACCTCCTCCAAGATACCTCCCAGCGAAACGGGTTCGGTATCCACGAGGAGCGTTACTATGCTGACTTTCTTCGCTTCTTCGGTGACGACGCGTTGCTGACCTTTGCGCTCGTTGAAGGATCGAGAGCGGCGGGTCTCATTGCTGCCAGGTTCGGCAGGGAGGCTATCTACATGTACGGAGCCTCTTCCAGTGAGCACCGCGCTCACGGCGCCGCGTTTCGCCTACAGTTCGAAGCCATGAGATGGGCGCGGGAACTAGGTTGCCACCGCTACGATCTGTGGGGAATCCCTGCCGAGGACCCAGTGACGACGGGTGAACAAGGAGGAGAACGGGTCGCCGCTACCCGTGGCGATGACTGGCGCGGCCTGTATCGATTCAAGGTCGGTTTCGGGGGCGAGATCGTGAGCTACCCACCGACACTCGAGCGACGGTACCATCCAATGACCGCATTCCTCGCCCGTCGCGTCTATTCTACCCCTCGGTAGCCTGTGAGCGACCATGCCTTCCGCGACCCTCACTGAGCTCGTCTCCAACCATCCCGAGCTCCGCCTTTCCGGCGATCCGACGACCCGTGTCACGGGTATGCAGTACGACTCGCGTTTGATCGCGCCTGGCGATCTCTTCGTCGCGATTCCTGGTGGTCATTTCGACGGTCATGCCTTCATCTCCGACGCCGTTGCCCGCGGTGCCGTCGCGGTCATGGCGGAGAGGGACGCGCCGGAAGGGTTGCCGGCGATTCTCGCCGCCGACACTCGGCAGACGCTCCCGCCGGTTGCCGCGACCTTCTTCGGTCGGCCCTCGCTGGAGCTCGGGGTCATCGGGATCACCGGCACCGACGGGAAAACGACGACGAGCTATCTCGTCGACGCGATTCTGCGCGACGGCGAACTCGAGACCGGAATGGTCGGCACCGTCTCTGTTCGTATCGCCGGCAGCGTCGTCGATCACGAAACCCGGCAGACGACGCCGGAATCGCTCGACGTCCAGCGGTATCTCCGCCAGATGGTCGACGCGGACGTCCAATGGGCGATTCTGGAGGCGACCTCGCACGGTCTCGATCTCCACCGGTTGGACGAGGTCCGATTCGCCATCGGCGCCGTGACGAACGTCACCCACGAGCATCTCGAGCACCACAAGACGATTGAGTCGTACCGGCGCGCCAAAGGCATCCTGTTTGAACGTCTGTCCGCCTCTGGCGGCACCGCCGTTGTCAACCTCGACGACGAAGGCGCACGTGAGATGCTCAAATACGCTTGTGGGTCCAACGTGCTGACCTATAGTGTGCTCGATCCAGTGGCTGACATCCGGGCCGCCGATATCGTGCTCGGGGTGTCCGGCAGCCGGTTTGAGCTCGTCACACCTCAGGGTTCAGCTTGGATCGATCTCCCACTCGTCGGCGGCTTTAACGTTGCGAATGCACTCTGCGCAGCCGGTGTGGCGATCGCCGCGGCTGTTCCGCTCCAGACGATCGCAGATTCGTTGGCGTGCGCGTCGCCGGTACCGGGCAGGATGGCGCGGATTGACCTTGGACAGCCGTTTACCGTGATCGTCGACTATGCGCATACGCCGGAGTCGTTGACGAAGGTCCTGCAACTTCTTCGTTCGCTCAACCCCGACGGCCGTCTGCTCGCGGTCAGCGGCAGCGCCGGCGACCGCGACACGACGAAGCGGCCGCTGCAAGGCGAGGTGTCCGCCAAGCTGGCCGACGTCAGCGTCTTCACGACCGAAGACCCGAGGTTCGAGGATCCCGACATTATCATCGACGAGATCGCCGCGGGTGCGGCGCGGGTTGGGGCTCGGCGGGGGTACGAGTACCATTGCGTCACCGACCGCCGCGAGGCCATTCGCCTTGCGCTCTCTCTGGCGCGGCCCGGCGACTGCATTCTGCTCGCGGGCAAAGGTCACGAGCGCAGCATTATCTGGGGGCATGAGAAGCGCCCATGGGACGAAGCCGGCGTCGCGAGAGAACTCCTGACCGAACTGGGCTTTGGAGTCCGCGGTTGATCGCGTCTCGGTCCCCCAAACTCCTCTCGTTGCGATTCGCCGCGCTGCTCGTCGTCCTGGCGTCGTTCGGCAACCTGACTGCGTCACCTGCCCACGGAGAAGACAAGCATCCTCCAGGACGGATCGCATTCGTTCGCAAGGGAGACATCTGGGTCTGGCAGAACGGAAAGACGGAGCGCATCATCAAGGACGGTGCCGCCAGCGATCCCCGCTGGTCGCCAACCGGTCGATTCGTGCTGTTCGTCCGATCCGGCGACAGCTATTCGAATCTCATCCTCTACGACCTTGAGACGGACTCGGAGACGCAGCTCACCTTTAACCAGTCCGACGCACAGCCGGGAAGCCCCGATTATGTGGCCACGACGTCGTGGGTGTTTGATCCTGATTGGACGCCGACGGGTCTCATCGGATTCGCCTCCGACGCGACGACCGACGGCTCGACAATCCTGTGGTTGCTGCCCGATCCCGAGCTCTCCCCCGAGCCTGCGCCGGCGGCAGGCATCGAAGATGACATCGAGGGCGTTAGCCTTGCCGCTGATGGCAGCCGGGCCGCCTACACGGTCCGCGCGCGTGACAAGGATGGAGGCAACCACACCTTCGTCGCGCTCCGAAACTTGTCCGACGGCACGACGACGATTGTGGCGGACAAGCCGGGCGGGGCATTTGACCCGGCCATCGCACCGGATGATGGATCGGTGGCCGTGGCCATCCGCGCCGACGATGGAACGAGCGACATCTGGCTCGTCGACCGCGCAGGTGGTTTGACACGCGTCACATCCGGCGCGCAAGCAACTGAGCCCGCTTGGTCGCCTGACGGCCGATGGTTGGCCTACATACGCATGATCGACTACAGCTTCGAGCTTTGGGCGGTACCGCGCGACGGCGATGGCTTCGGAAAGCCGCAGCGCCTCTTCCGATTCAAAAACCTCGATGCCACGAGCCGAATCTCCTGGACACTTTCCTAACCCTTTGGCGCCTCACCTCGCGGACACTGGCACAGGCGACTATGAGTTCGTCTGACCCCTCTCCGGCGCAGGCTTCAGTGCCAGACCGACCTCGTCCAGTTGCTCGGACGGGACCGGCGAGGGCGCATCGAACATCAAGTCGATCCCGCGCTGATTCTTCGGGAACGCGATAACTTCGCGGATGTTCTCCTCACCCGCGAGCAGCATGACCGTCCGGTCGACGCCCATCGCGATCCCTCCGTGCGGGGGCGCCCCGTATTCAAGCGCGTCCAGCAGGGCGCCGAACCGCTCTTGCTGGCCCTCTTTACTGTGTCCCATCATGCTGAAGATGCGCTCCTGGTCCTCCCGCCGGTGCATGCGGACGCTGCCACCGCCGACCTCGTTGCCGTTGAGGACGAGGTCATACTGCTTGGCACGAACCGCACCCGGGTCGGTGTCGAGGAGCGGACGGTCCGACTCGAGGAAACCGGAAAAGGGATTATGGGTGGCATCCCATCGCTGGCCTTCCTCGTCCCATTCGAGTAGCGGAAATTGGTAGATCCAGCAGAAGGCAAAGACATTCGGATCGGCGAGGTTCAGCCGGTGTCCCAACTCTTCTCGCAGGGCCGAGAGCGTCTTTGCGACCACCGCTGGTAGGTCGGCGACGATAAGCACGAGATCACCCTCGGCCGCACCGATTCCCGTCGTCAGTGCGGTAAGCTCGGCCTCGGACAGGAACTTGGCGATCGGCGACCGCACACCCTCCGGTGTGAGCGCAATCGTGGCCAGACCCTTGGCGCCACTCCGCTTCGCGAGTTCCGTCAGCTCGTCGATCTCTCGCCGGGTGTACGTCGCACACCCGGGCGCGACTAAGGCCTTCACCTGACCGCCGCCTGCGAGAACACCGGCGAACGCGTTGAACGCCGTTCCCTCGAGATCCTTCGACACGTCCCGTAGCTCCAGGCCGAACCGAAGGTCGGGCCGGTCGCTCCCGTATCGGTCCATCGCCTCCTGGTAGGTCAGGCGAGGGAAGGGGAGCTGTTGGATGTTCTTGTCCGTGTATCGCTCGGTCAACTCGACGTAGAGCCGTTCGAGCAGGGACATCACGTCCTCTTCGTCGACGAACGACATTTCGACGTCGAGCTGCGTGAATTCGGGCTGACGATCGGCGCGCTGCGGCTCGTCACGGAAGCAGCGGGCGATCTGGAAGTACCGGTCGTAGCCGCTGATCATCAGAAGCTGCTTGAGCTGTTGCGGCGATTGCGGCAGCGCGTAGAACGTGCCGGGGAAGCCGCTGCTCGGCACCAGAAAGTCGCGTGCGCCTTCCGGCGTACTCTTGATCAGGAGAGGCGTCTCGACCTCGACGAAGCCGCGCTGATCCAGATAGTCACGCATGTGCTTCACGACTCGGTGGCGGAGGAGCACGTTGCGCTGTAGCCGGGCACGGCGGAGGTCGAGATACCGGTGCTGGAGGCGAAGACTCTCATCGACGTCCGCCTCCTCATTTACATAGAACGGAGGGGTCTTGGCAGCGTTCAAGAGCTCGACTTCGTGAGCCTCGACCTCGACCTCTCCCGTAGCCAGCTTCGGATTTATTGTGCCCTCGGGCCGATGGCGGACGAGTCCGGAAATCCGGAT
>JAXDKI010000107.1:0-3698 GCA_034667245.1 Thermomicrobiales bacterium
GAGGCGTGGGCGCGCACCGTTCGCTGGCTCAACGTCGCGGATTTCATCGCGTACAAGCTGTCGGGTGAGCCGGCAACCGATTGGTCCCTCGCCTCGCGGACGCTCGCATTCGACATCCGACGGCGGCGCTGGGATACAGTCATCCTCCGGACCGCAGGTGTCCCGCCAGAGATGATGGCGCCAGCTGTCCCCAGCGGTACGAAAGTCGGTTCAGTCACCGCCGAGGCTGCCGCGGCAACTGGTCTGCCAAGAGGCGCCGCCGTAGCTGCGGGCGGACACGACCATATCTGCGGAGCCCTGGCGGCCGGTGTTGTCCAGCGGGGCCAGATCCTCGATTCGATGGGGACAGCCGAAGCGCTCTTCGTCGCGCTCGATGCCCCGCTGTCGAATCCCGAGCTCGGCCGCCTTGGCTACACGCAGGGTGCCCACGTGGCGGCGGGCAACTACTACGTCAACGGCGGCGTCTACACGTCGGGAGCCAGCATCGAATGGCTCCGAACCGTGCTTGGCGACCTCGACCACGAGACGCTGGTGGACGAGGCAGAGACGGTCCCGGTCGGTAGCCTGGGTGCGACCTTCTTACCACACCTTCGGTTGGCGAACGCGCCGAATCCCGACGCGCGTGCGCGGGGTGCCTTCGTCGGGCTCACCAGCGACGCGACTCGCGGCACCCTTGCCCGCGCCGTACTGGAAGGACTCGCCTACGAAGGGCGGGCAACGCTGGAACCGCTGTTGGGTCTCGCGGGTGTGGACCGGATGCCGGCGATCGCCGTGATCGGCGGGAGCGCGAAGAATGATCTGCTGCTCCGGATCAAGGCTTCGGTGATGCGGACGTCGCTGCACGTCCTCGACGTGGCCGAAGCGACCTCACTCGGGGCAGCGATCCTCGGCGGCATTGGTGCCGGCGTCTACCAGAGTGTCGCCGACGCCCTGGCATCGATCCGCCTGCAGTCGACGGTCGTTGAGCCAGATCCCGCGGCTGCGGACTTTTACGACGCGTATTTTCGCGATGTCTACAGCCACCTCTACGAGGCATTGAAGCCCGTGAATCATCGTATCCACGCACTCAATACCGGTGACGCCGCCGAGAGGGCGAGCTGATGGCCCGCGGGCTTCTCGGGATTGACCTTGGCACCGGCTCGGCGAAGGCGATCGTGGTTGGGATGGACGGGTCCGTTCTCGGTCGAGGCAGCGCCGAGTATCCGATCCATCAACCAATGCCGGGCTACGCCGAGCAAGATCCTGAGGAGTGGTGGCGCGGAACGGTCCGGGCCGTCCGCGCCGCCTTGGCGGACGCGGGGGACGTCAATATCACCGCAATCGGGCTGTCCGGGCAGATGCACGGGACCGTGCTGGTCGGTGCAGACGGAGAAGCGATCGGACCGGCGATCATCTGGGCAGACACGAGAAGCGCGCGTCAGGTCGAGGAGATCACCGAGCTGATTGGGGCGGAGCGCCTCATCGAACTGGCCGGTAGCCCGCTCGCGGTAGGTTTCCAGGCAGCGGCGATCCGCTGGGTCCAGCAGGAACAACCCAAGCGCTGGGCGCGCGTCCAGATCATCCTGCTCCCCAAGGACTACCTCCGCTGGCGCCTCACCGGTGTCTATGCCACCGAGCCCAGCGACGCCTCGAGCACGCTTCTGCTCGACGTTCGAACGCGGGATTGGTCGGACGAGATTCTGTGTGGCCTAGGCGTGCGACGAGACCAGCTGCCGGTCATCGCCGAATCGACCGCCGCTACGGGCAAGCTCAACAGTGAAGCGGCCGCAGAGCTCGGCTTGCCGACAGGAACACCGGTAATCGCAGGCGGAGCAGATGCACCGCTCGCGGCCTTGGCGGCGGGTGTCGTCGATCCCGCGTCGATGCTGCTGACGATCAGCACCGGGTCGCAGGTGATTCTCCCGACGTACGAAGCACGGATCGATCCGAAAGGTCGCATCCACACCTGGTGTAGCTGTCTGGCACCCGAGGCGGACCGGAATCGCGAAAGCGCAACCGGCGCGGCTTGGTACCAGATGGGGGCAACGATGGCCTCGGGATTGGCGATGCGCTGGCTCCGGGACCGAGTCTTCGATCTCCCTCAGGAAGATGCTTACGATCGAATGTCGTCCTGGGCGGCGAAGACTCCTCCGGGCGCGGGCGGCCTCCTCTTTCTCCCCTACCTCGCCGGCGAGCGAACTCCCCACATGGACCCTCAGGCCCGCGGTCTCTTCCTCGGTTTGACGGCCGATCACGACCGCGGTCATCTCACGCGGGCGGTAATGGAGGGCGCGACGCTCGCGCTCTACGACGCCTACCTGGTCCTCGCCTCGCTCGGCGCCACTCCCCGACAGGCCATTCTCGCCGGCGGCGGCGTCCGTAGCGCCCTCTGGCGTCAGATCGTCGCCGACGTCATCGGCATCCCGATCCTCCCCCTTGCGACCGTCGAGGGCTCAGCGATGGGCGCGGCCCTCATCGCCGGCGCCGGGGTCGGCGAACTCGAGCTGACGTCCGCGGCTCGCGCCTGGGCGCGCTACGATGTGCCAGTGCTGCCCAACACACAAGCGCACGCGATCTACGAGCAGCTGCTGCCAGTCTTTCACTCTGCTTATGTCAAGCATCGCGAAGATTTTCGTTTCCTGGCGTCATTGGCGAGTCGCTCGTAGCCTAGACAATGTCTACGAGTTTGCGCGCATCTCCTCGATCAGATACTCACGACGGCCAAGGGCAAAAGCCTCCCGCAGGCCATGGCGTGGCTGAACTTCGGCGATGATCGGAGGACGCCAGAGCTTTGCCAGTTCCGCGATCGATTCGCCGCGGACGATGGCGGCGATTTGGGTTGCGGCGCCGCGGGCGCAGTGTTCGCCCCCGGCGCGAACGACGACTGGGAGGCCCGTGGCATCGGCGATCGCCTGCTGCCAAGTGGGATGGGCGGAACCACCGCCGACGAGGGTGACAATCGGCGCGGTGACGCCGAGGCGTTGGAGCGCCTCGGCGCAGTACGCGAGACCTGCGGCGACGCCATCGACCGCGGCGCGGAGGAAATTGTGCGGAGCGGCGGTGCCGGCGGTCAGGCCAAAGATTGTCCCACTTGCGACGGGCAGGTTGGGCGTCCTCTCACCGGCGAGATAAGGGACCAGCAAGAGACCGTCCGCGCCTGGCTCGACCTGACCGGCTCGGTCGAGCGCTTCGTTACGCGGAATTCCGAGCAGCGTCGCGATGGTGTCAAAGACGCGGGTGCAGTTGAGCATGCAGGCGAGCGGCATGAAGCGACCGGTCGCGTCGGCGAAACCGCAGACGGCACCGCTGAGATCGGCGATCGCATGCTCGCTCACGGCGAATGCGGTGCCGCTCGTTCCCAGGCTGATGACGTATTCCCCCGGCGCCGCCGCAACGCCGATCGCGGCGCCCATGTTATCGCCGGTACCTGGCCCCACCGGAATGCCTGCCGGCAGTCCAAGTTCAGCGGCAGCGGAGCTGGACAGCACTCCTGCGGGCTCATGCGGACCCCGTACGACCGGCAGTTGTAACCGCTGCGCATGCTCCTCGCCGACGGCGAGCGCGAGCAGGTCGCGCCGGAGGCGTCCCTCGAAGGGAGACCACCAACCGGACCCGGACGCCTCGCCGCGATCGGTTGCGAGCTCCCCGGTCAACTTGAGGTTGAGCCAGTCGTGCGGCAGACCGACGCTGACCGTCCGCGCGAGGTCGTTGGGCGCGGT
>JAXDKI010000108.1:0-12071 GCA_034667245.1 Thermomicrobiales bacterium
GGGCACCGACCAGTCCGACACCCTTGACTCCTCCTCCTTCGAAGACGAGGTTGATCAGCGGCGCGCCGGTCGTCTCGTCTTTGCACATCAATTCAGCCATCGTGCCGCCCCTCGCTTCCAAATAGCAAGTATGCCGACCCTGCTCTCACCGTCCACCGGCGACCAACCCTAACGTCACCATAGGTATGGTCGCCCCTGGCTGGTCATTTCGCATCGCACGAGGATCGTATTTTCGCAGAAATGCCAAGACTTATGGGGCCAGATTGCTACGTCATTCGACGTAGCGAGGTGTCTCCAGTGGGGATTCCCTCATGACCTGACCTCGAGATCCGCCTGCAAGTCTTGCCAGGCTGCGCGCCTCCTCGACCGAGCCGGCATCCTCGATCGTCGAGATGTCACCCGGATCCCGGCCAAGCACGACCGCCTTAAAGACGCGGCGCATGATCTTGCCGCTGCGCGTCTTCGGCAACATGCGCACGAAATTGACCTCACCGATGACCGCGACCGGTCCAAGTTCCCGCCGCACCGTGGCGACGAGCTCGTCCCGCAGTTCCGCCGATGGCTGCCGGCCCGCCCGCAGAACGATGAACGCCGCAACCACCTCGCCCCGGATGTCGTCCGGACGACCAGTCACGCCCGCCTCCGCGACCGCAGGATGGCGAAGGAACGCGGTCTCGACCTCGATGGTACCGATGCGATGCCCGGCGATCTTGATGATCTCGTCCGCCCGGCCGCTGAACCAGATGTAGCCGTCTTCGTCGATCGAAGCCGCGTCGCCGGTGAAGTAGACGCCGGGTATCCGACCCCAGTAGTCGCGCGCGTACCGCTCGGCGTCGCCCCAGATCGTCGGGGTCAGTCCGGGGAACGGTCGCGTCAGGACGACGATCCCCTTCTCGCCAGGAGGGCAAGTCTCTCCCTCCGGCGTTCGCAGCTCGACGGCGATGCCGGGCATCGGGATCGCCGCGGAACCCGGCTTGATCGGGAGCAGGCTGATCCCGTAGGGGTTCCCGAAAACCGGACCGCTCGTCTCCGTCTGCCACATGTGGTCGATGACCGGAACGCGGTCGTGGAAGACGTCCTTCTGTAACCATTCCCAGGCCGGGGCGTTAAGCACCTCCCCGGCGCAGACGACGCGCTCAACCGAACCGAGATCGAACCGGTGCGCATACTCCGAACCGTGAGCCATGAGCATCCGGACCGCCGTCGGCGCCGTGAAGATGCCCGAGACGGAGTTCTCGGCCACGATCCGATAGAAGGTCTCTGGCGTCGGATGGTCGAGCGCGCCTTCATAGGCGATTGTCGTGCAGCCGGCGAGGAGCGGCGCGTAGACGATATAGCTGTGCCCGACGATCCAGCCGATGTCGGAGGTCGACCACCAAACGTCCGCAGGCTTCAGTCCGTGACACCACTCGCCGGACCGCTGAATCCAGACCTGATAGCCGCCATGAACGTGAACGGCGAGCTTCGGTTTGGCCGTCGTGCCGGAGGTCGCCAGGACGAAGGCCGGTTCGTTCGCCTCCATCACCTCATGCGCCGCCGACTGCCCACGCCCACCGGCGACGAACGCTTCCCACTCGATCGCTCGCCCCGCCAGTGCTCCGGCACCTTCACCACGCTTCAGCACGACCACATGCTCGACCGGCGATGCTGGATCATCGAGCGCCTCGGCGACGATGCCGCTCAGCGGGACCTCACGCCCCTTGCGCAATGTGAGATCCGCCGTCAAGAGAACCCGCGCCTCCGCCAGCCGCAACCGCTCGGCGAGCGCCCCGCTGCCGAAGCCAGCAAAGACGACCAAGTGAATCGCGCCGATCCGCGTCGCCGCCAGCATCGCCATGATCGCTTCGGGCATCGTCGGCATGTAGATCCCGACGCGATCACCTCGCTCGACGCCGAGACCGCGCAACGCCGCCGCGACCTCCTTCACTCCGTGGAGGAGCTGGGCGTAGGTGTAGACCCGCTGCTCGCCACGCTCGTTGAGCGCGATCAGCGCGGCATGTCCGCCCCGGCCGTTCGCGACATGGAGGTCCAGGCAGTTGTAGCTGAGATTGGTGAGACCGCCCTCGAACCAACGAAACGTCGGCGGCGTCCAATCGAAGACCCGATCCCAGGTCCGGAACCAATGTGTGCCCTGCGCAGCCCGCGCCCAGAAGCCGTTCGGATCGGTCTCGGCCTCGTGCAGCCAGCGCTTGACGATCGGATTGACGACATCCATGCCGATGCTCCTTCGCTCGGTCCCCGCTCCGGTCCAATATCAGCAGCTTGCAAGATACCAACATAGACGCGAGCCGACGAAGCTCAGACGGGCGTGATGTCCAGACGCCGCCGCAGCACATCCAGCCGCTGTTCGACCTCATCGGGTTCATATCTCAGCCAGCCGGTTGGGCTCGCACGAACTTCACTCCACGTCGCTTCTACGTCCCGCCAATCAACTTCTCCAGCCGAGATGAGCCGCTCGGCGTCTGACAGATCCTGCTCCAGGCCGCGGGCCGCCTTCGCGAGCACCAGACTCGGGAGGTGGTCGTAGTGGACATCGAGTTGTCCATGCCGGCCGACGTACCGGGATCGTCCGAAGACAGATCGAGGTGTCGGGAGGAAGTCGGCCGGGCTTGCAGGCTCTACGTTCACGTCCAGATCGTTTTTCAGTACGCGGATGGGTCGCTCAAGGTCGGTCAGTGCCGATGGGTCGTCTGCATCGGCACTGCAGTTGATGCCGAGTGTCGTGCCCCTCAAGCCAAGGTCAATGAGCACACTTCCACCGACCAGGTAAAACCGGACGGGTCGGCGGAGTCGCCGGCCGAGTGTGTCGAGAAAACTCGTCAGGCGTTCGCGGTCGGTGCGATGTCGCACGTCGCTCCCCAACCCTGTTCCGGCCCTTCGCTGTAGTGCCGCGGCTGCGACGTAGCGCCGCTTTGCACGCTCTGGCATGACGCCGGATAGTTCGTCGATCGCCAAACGAGCATCAATGGCCAGATGAGGGTGTGTCAGCAACAGGACGAAAGCAGCCTGGTGCAAACGAGGCTCAACCGACTGGTACAGGCGGGCGAACACCTCACGCGCCGGCAGAGGGGCGCCTTCCTGGCGTGGTTCTCCAGGCACGACATGAAGCACGCTCCACCGATTGAGCGCGGCTGTCAATTCATCCCATTCTTCTGCGGTCTCGCACCGCGCACCAAGGCCGGGAGCTGCTGGCCGAACCGTCGTACCTGCCATCCGTGTTCTCGCTTTGGAGCTCCCGGCTACGCGAATCGGCCACTCAGTCCACCCTACCCGCGGTCGAGCGCTTCCAGTACCGGCGCAAACGCTTCGATCCCGGCGACGGTGTTCGGTTCCAGCCAGACCTGCAGGTGGGAAACGCCCGCGTCCGCGTAGGCACGCAAACTTGCCGCTAGTTCTTCGGGCGTGCCGGTGAGGGGAGGAACCGACATCGTCGAAGGGGCATGCGGCCCCACCTCAACCATCACGGCCACCGTCCGCTCCAGCGACTTCGGATCGCGCCCGGCCTCGGCACATGCCGCGTCGACGGCCGCGAGGAGCGGCGCCACCCCCTCGACGCGGTTGCCGGTGTGGCTATACCAGACATTCCACTGGTCGGCGTGCCGCGCGGTGAGGGCGAGCATCCGCTTCCCGGTCGTCCCGATCATGATCGGCGGCCCGTTCTTGCGCGGACCGCGTGGCCGCAGTTCGCAGTCAAGGGCGGAATAGTAGGTGCCTGCGAAGTCGATGTGCCCGTCACGGAGGAGACCGGTGATGATCGTCAGCGCCTCTTCGAACCGGTCGAAGCGGTGGTCGAATGGGTAGCCGAAGGCACGATACTCCGGCTCGTTCCAGCCGGCGCCAACGCCGAGGATCAGGCGGCCGCCGCTGATCTCGTCGACGGTGTCGGCCATCTTCGCCAGCAGGGCCGGGTTGCGAAAAGCGGTGCAGACCACGAGCGGACCGATCTCGACCCGCTCGGTCACCGCAGCCAGGGCCGAGAGCAGCGACCAGCATTCCCAGGGTCCGCGCGTCTCCGTCTCGGTGCGGTGGATGAAGTGGTCCGTGACCCAAACGCTGTCGAAGCCCACCGCCTCGGCCGCCCGCGTCATCGCGAGCAGATCGGACCAACGGGCGGTCTCGCCGTTCAGCTGATCCTCGGTGTCAGGCAGCAGGAGACCGATCTTGAGCGGGCGCGTTCGAGTCACGGACATGGGTTCCTCCATCGCTCGTCGTCAGGTTTCCGCCACGCCGTCTGGTATGGCCGGGCTTGTAACACAGCAATTTCGGGCCGTCAACGCGGCGGAAACGGCGCCCTTGGCGATGCCTTGACAGGGATACGGGATGTCGCGCATGCTAGGATCTCACCACAGGCAACCGCGGTCTACCCGCGCGCCGACGGACTCGGCACGTCGAAGGGGACGAGCACGAGCATGGTCGAATTGGACTCATCCCCGCCAGATGAGCGGCCGCGGACACCCCTACTCCGCGTCGAGGGGATCAGCAAGAGCTTTCCCGGCGTCCTCGCGCTCCAGGATGTCAGCCTGGAGGTCCATTCCGGCGAAGTCCTCGGGCTGGTCGGCGAAAACGGCGCCGGCAAGAGCACCCTGATGAAGATCCTCTCCGGCGTCTACGCGCCGGACGGGGGGCAGATTCTGCTCGACGGTCAGCCGGTGACCATCCACGACCCGCGCCACGCGCAACGGCTCGGTATCTCCATCATCTACCAAGAATTCAACCTGATGCCGAACCTCTCGGTCGAGGAAAACGTCTTCGTCGGGCGGGAACCGAACTCGGGCGGAGTGGTCCGCTGGCGCAGTCTGCGCAGGCAGACGCAAGTGCTGCTCGACCAACTCGGTGTGCATCTGGATCCGGGCGCGATGGTGCGCGACTTGTCCGTCGCCGAGCAGCAGATGGTCGAGATCGCGAAGGCGCTCTCCCTGAACGCCCGCCTCGTGATCATGGACGAGCCGACGTCCGCCCTGACCGACACCGAGGTGACCGCGCTGATGGCGATCATCAAAGGGTTGAGGGCACGTGGTTTGGCCGTCATCTACATCTCGCACCGGCTGGAGGAGATCTTCACCATCTGCGATCGGGTCACGGTCTTGCGGGACGGCCAACTCGCCGGCGATCTCCCGATTGCGCAGACGACGCCCGACCGCCTCGTTCGGCTGATGGTCGGTCGTCCCCTCGGCGACCTGTTTCGGCCCGAGGAGGCCGATCGCCGCCTGGAGGCCCTCGCGGAGCGCTCGCCGGCGCCGATTCTGGAAGTGCGCGGTCTCGGTCGGACAGGCACCGTCCGAGACGCGGCGGCCATCGTCCTCGACGACGTTACGTTTAACTTGCGACCGGGCGAGATCGTCGGCCTCGCCGGTTTGGTCGGGTCGGGCCGGACCGAGATCGCGCGCGCTATCTTCGGCGCCGACGACTACGACCGCGGCGAGATCGTGATCGAAGGCTCCGCGGTTCGCGTCCGCTCGCCGCGCGACGCGATTCGGCGCGGGATCGGTCTCGTACCCGAGGACCGCAAACTCCAGGCGCTCGTCCTCAAGCTGGCGATCCGGGAGAACCTGGGGCTGTCGATCCTCGACCGCCTGAGCCGCTTCGGCGTCGTTCGCCTCGGAGCGGAGCGGGCGCTCGCACGGCAGCTGGTTCAGTCGTTGCGTGTGCGGACGCCGTCGATCGAGCAGAAGGTCCTCAACCTCTCCGGGGGCAACCAGCAGAAGGTCGTCATCG
Source organism: Thermomicrobiales bacterium (assembly GCA_034667245.1). Lineage (GTDB taxonomy): Bacteria > Chloroflexota > Chloroflexia > Thermomicrobiales > UBA6265 > DATBFX01. Next base: position 5,716 of record JAXDKI010000108.1, read on the forward strand.
CCAAGTGGCTTGCCCTTCATCCCAAGATCCTGATCATGGACGAGCCGACGCGCGGGATCGACATCGGCGCCAAGGCGGAGGTGCACGGCCTGATGCACCAGCTTGCCGCCGACGGCGTGGCGATCCTGATGATCTCCTCGGAATTGCCGGAGATCCTCGGGATGAGCGACCGGGTCCTCGTCATGCGTCAGGGTCGGATCGCGGGTGAGTTGGCACGGAGCGAGGCGACGCAGGAAGCGATCATGGCGCTGGCGACCGGCGTGGCGGCTGAGGTCGAGACGGCGGCTTGAGGAGGCACAATGGCGGTAGAGACCGGCTCGGTCACCGGGGGGCCCGCGCTCGAACAGCAGGGACGACGGATCGATCCGATCGACGTGCTCGGTCGGTTCGCGCCGGTTCTGTTCCTGATCGTCCTGGCGGTGGTGTTCAGCATCCAGGAGCCGAACTTCGCGACCGAGCGCAACTTCTGGTTCCTCCTCCGCCAGAACTTCGTCTACGGCATCCTGGCGGTCGGGATGACCTTCGTCATTCTGACCGGCGGCATCGACCTCTCGGTCGGATCGGTCGTCGCCTTCGCCGGTCTGGTAGCGGCGGCCGTCGCCAAGGGAAGCAACTGGCGCGACGTCGGTAACCCGGATAGTGGCGGCGTGGCCGTCCTCTGGGCGGTGCTGGCGGCGGTTGGCGTTGGTGCCGGTGCCGGCTTGATTCACGGGTTTGCGGTCGCCAAGTTGAAGGTGCCCGCATTTGTCGTCACCCTCGGCGGGCTGGCGGCGTGGCGGGGCGCCGCCCAGGTCTTGTCCGAGGGAAGCCCGATCAACAAATTCTCGGGCGATTACCGGTACTGGGGTTCCCAATTCATCAGCCGGGTTCCCGTTCCGGTCGTGCTCTTCGCCGTCTTCGTCGTCGTCGGCTATCTCGTCCTCCGGTATACGACCTACGGCCGGTCGATCTATGCCGTCGGCGGCAACCCGGAGGCCGCACGTCTCTCCGGTCTCAACACCACCGGCCTGATCATGAGCGTCTACGTGATCAGCGGCTTCTGCGCCGGGCTGTGCGGTTTTATGTTGACCTCCCGCCTGGGCGCCGCCGAGGTTACCGCCGGCCAGGGCTACGAATTGATCGTGATCGCCGCGGTCGTCATCGGCGGCACGAGTCTCTTCGGCGGCGAAGGGAGCGTCCTCGGCACCCTCGTCGGCACGCTCTTGATTGGCACCCTCAACAGTGGCCTGGCGATCAACAACGTCAACCCGTACTACCAGCCGATCATCATCGGCTTGATCGTCGTCCTGAGCGTCTATCTCGACCAACTCGCCAAGCGTCGGCGGAGGGGCTAGACGGAAGGCGTTAGGCGTCAGACCACGGGCCGTTCCCTCCGGGAGCTCGGCAGGAGTGGCGGGGACACGGGAGTCGGCCCGGCAGATTGCGCAGCCATTCGTGCCCTCGGGACGCGGTGGAGAACGGCTTGAGCGAGAGTGAAAGGAGGCGAGGGCGTACGGAAGCGCCCACTCGGGCAGCAATGGGACGCGCAGGGGCAGTGGTGCCCCGGGGTGGGTCTGGCGACGGCGCATGTAGCGGCGGGGCCAACCGCCTGTGGAACTCGTGCCACGCGGTCTGCGAGGAATGCGGCGCGTGAAGAGGAGGGAACGATGCGCGGACAACGGGTGATCGCACGATTCGTTGCCGTGGCGATGGCGCTAGGTCTCATGGTGAGCGTGCCACTTGCCAGTTCGGCGGCACCGGCGCGGCAGGACGAGAAACTCCAGATTGCCTTTTCGGTTCCAGGCCTCCAGTTCCCGTTCTTCGTCCACATGATGAACATCGCCGAGGCGAAGGCCGCTGAGCTCGACATCGAGTTGATCAAGCTCGACGGTCAGGACAATACCGCAACGCAGGTCGCCGGACTCGAGACGATGATCGCCCAGGGAGTTGACGGCATCGTCATCTCGCCGCGGGAAGTCGAGGCGCTCGCCCCGGCGATCCAGGCAGTCACCGACGCCGGGATCCCGGTAGTAACCGTCGATCGCGCGGTGACCGGCGCCACGACGCTGGGCCACGTCGGCGCGGACAATGTCCGTGGCGGCGAAATCCAGGGCGAGTACCTGGTGTCGCTGCTGCCGGATGGCGGCGAGGTGATCGAGTTGCAGGGGACAGTCGGCGCCTCGCCGGCGATCGACCGCAGTGCCGGCTTCAACAAGGTTGTCGCCGAGCATCCCAATATCAAGATCGTGTTCCAGCAGACGGCCGAGTTCAAGCGTGACGTGGGGCTGACCGTCAGCGAGCAGGCGCTGCAGGCCAACCCGGACGTCGACGCGATCGTCTGCGGCAACGACGACATGTGCTTCGGCGCGGCCGAGGCCGCGTCGGGCGCCGGGCTCGAGGTGCCGATCATCGGCTTCGACGCGCTGCCGGAGGCGCTGCAGGCGATCCAGGAAGGAACGCTTGCCGCGACCGTGGACCAGTGGCCGGGGCGGCAGACGAGCGGCGCGATGCAGATCGTAGTCGACTTCCTGCGGAACGGGACGCAGCCGGCCCAGCACACGACGCTGATCGAGCCGGCGCTGATCACCGCCGACAATCTGGGCGAGGCCGAGCGCGCCGCCGAGGCGGGCATCACGCCGACAGGATCGCCCACGGCCGGTACGCCGGAGGCGTCAACCGCACGAGGCTGGCGCGAGCTCGCCGTGGACCTTCGCCGGTTGGAGTCGGTCGTGGCGGACCGGCCGAGCCGCGGGGTTATCGGCCGCGATTAAGTCTCCGCGGAAAAGCTGACACGCTGGAGAGGCGGTCCGGACCGATGCAGTGACGCATCGGCCACCGCCTCTTCGACATCTGAGGTCCGTGTTGATCCGTGTAGAGGTGGTGGAACTGTTTCGGCGGGTGCCGACGGGATCCGTGCGTGCGGTCCCACCGAGAACGACCCTCACCCCCGGCCCCGCTCCCGCTCCTGCGGAGCGGGGCGAGCGCTTTTGGGGGTGGGCGCCTGCTGGCGCCTCTGGGTGGGCGGTGGGGACGGACGGAACACTCCGGATGGTGGTAGTCGGTGATCAACCGAGGCCGGGTAGGTGCTGCCCAGGCCCGCACTCCGTGCCGAGTGTGCCGCTTGGGAGCAAGAATAGATCATATTATCTATAACGTCAATACCATGTCGGATCGCGGTCGGCTCCCCCTCCGAGAACGGCGGGAAAACACGGGCCCCCGGCAGGTCGTGGGGGCCCGCGTGCGCGACCCGCGCGTCGTGCGCGATGGGCGGCCCGGCGGTCACCAGCGCCGCGGCGGGGGCAAGGCCGTTCGCCGCTATGCGCCCGGCAGCGCCCCAACTTGTCGCAGCAGGGCCATCACGTCGAGGTGGTGGCGGATCGCCGACGCCTCGCCTCCGCTGACCGTCACCCAGAGCGTCCCCAGGGCCTCGACCTGCGCCCCGCTGGCCGGGATCGTCCCGCCCGGAGTTTCCAGCGGTCCTTGGTGGCTCCCCGCCCAGGCGATCTCTTCGGCGACGGTCCCGCCCTCGGCCACGACCCGCCGGATTGTTCCGGTCACGTCGGGGAAAGCCTGCCGCCATCCCTGACAGAGCCGGACGTACTCCTCGGCCCCCTCGACGCGGCGGCCGGTACCGGTCTCCTCGTACACGATCCCGTCGGCCAGCACCGCGCGAAAGCGGTCCCAGTCGGCGGCGTTGAAAGCCTCGACCACTTCCCGGGCAACGGTGGTCGGATCGTCGGTCGCCATCGCGGCCTCCTTCATGGCGCCGGGGTCGCGGGCACGGGCGTGCCGGCGATCGGCGTGCCCGTCCCTGCACCTGCGCGGGCAATGGCGAGCTCGTGGAGTACCGCCGGCAACAAACCGGCGGTGCGCAGCGTCAGCGTGCTCCTTTCCGGCATCCGCGTCAAGAGGTCTCTTCCCGCGGCCCACGGCGGAGCGGCGTCACCGCGCTCCTCCAGCCACCGGACGAAACAAGTGGTCTGTTTGGGCCCGATGGCGCAGGACGACGCGGACCCCAATGGGTGGCCGGATCAGGGGCGCGGTCGGCCGAAGGAGTCACAGCGGGCTACGGTCGTGGTGGGGCCTCAGGCTCGGTGCGCTGGCCGGCTACCAAGGGGGTCGAGCCCCTCGGACGTTTCGCCGTCGCCTGGACGCCGCCGCGGCTCAGACGAGGCCATGGCGGAGGGCGTAGGCTGCCGCTGCCGTCCGGGAGCCGACCCCTACCTTGTCGAGGATGTGGGCGACGTGGGTGGCGGCCGTGCGGGGGCTGATGAAGAGCGCCTCCGCGATCTCGGGATTGGAGCGCCCGGCGGCCACCAGGCGCAGCACCTCGACCTCGCGCGGGGTGAGGTCGGCGCCGACGCCGCCGATCGGTGTTGCCTTGGGCGTCGTTGCATCGCGGGTGGTGCCCACCCCGATCGTCCCGGCCTCGCTCGCCGCCTCCTCCGGCGCCAACGCTCGCCCGGCCGCCAGGGCGGCCGCGAAATCGGCCTCGCCGAGGCGGTCCCGCACGGCGGCGAGGGCCGCGTCGGCGCGCGCTCGGTCGGGGGGCGGCACCGGGGCGCCGAGCACCTCCCGCAGCGCCGCCGCCGCCCCCCACAGCCGGGCAGCCTGCGTCGAGGCGTCGAGGCGCGCGGCCGCCGCCGCGAACGCCTCCAGCGCCTCTGCGAGGTACCAGCGGTTTCCCGTCTCCCGGTTGCAATCCAGCGCCTCCCGCAGCAAGGGCAGCGCTTGCGCCGCCTGGCCCCGCTCCGTCAGGCTGCGCCCGAGGTGGATGAGGACGCGCCCCGTCCCCAGCTTGCTGTCGAGACGTCGGTACCGCTCCAGGCTCTCCTCCAGGTGGGCTACCGCGCGCTCGTGGTCGCCGCGCAGGAGCGCCGCGTACCCGAGTTGGCCGTCAAGGGCGGCGATGCCATCCTCGTCGCCGACCGCGCGGATCAGCGCGCCCGCCTCGGCGAAGAGGGTGTCCGCCCGGTCGTTGTCGCCCTCGTGCAAGGCGAGGGTGCCCAGCCGGTTGAGGACAAAGGCGGCGCCGTAGTCGTCGTTGGCCTCGCGGAACCGGACCAGGGCCTCCGCCAAGGCGGCAGCCGCCCGGACTCGGTCCCCCTGCCAGAACGCCACGACCCCCGCCGCGTGCAGCGCCTTCCCCCGGACCGGGGCGGGCACCTCTTCCGTCCGGGCGAGCGCCTGCTCCAACCAGCGTCCCTCTTCGCCGTAGTGACTGTGGTGTTCCCAGTAGCGAAGCAGCGCCCCGGCCAGGCGCAGCCCCTGCACGAGGCGGCCTCCCGTCAATGCCCAGGCGAGGGCCGCGCGCAGGTTGTGGTGCTCGGCCTCGAGGCGGTCCAGCCAGGCGATCTGGTCCGGTCCGGTCAACTCCGGTTCGGCCTGCTCGGCGAGGGTCAGGACGTAGGCCAGGTGGGCATCCCGTGCCGCTACCTCATCACCACCTTCACCCAGCCGCTCCAGGCTGTACTCGCGGATCGTCTGCAGCATCGCGAAGCGGGGCTCGGCGGCGGATCGGTCGTCCCGCCCGAGCAGCCCCTTGTCGACGAGCGAGGAGACGCCGTCCAGGACGTCACCGGGAGGCTCGCCCATGCCGCTTGTCACGGCCTCGGCCGCATCGAGCGTGAACCCGCCGACGAAGACGGCCAGCCGCCGAAACAGGACCTGTTCCTCGGCCGTCAGCAGGTCATAGCTCCACGCGATCGCGTCGCGAAGCGTCCGTTGCCGGGCGGGAGCGTCGCGTGCCCCCCCGCTCAGCAGCGGCAGCGCGTGGTCGAGCCGGGCGAGGAGCGCCGCAGGTGCGAGGACCTTGCTGCGGGCGGCGGCCAGCTCGATCGCCAGCGGCAGGCCGTCGAGGCCTCTGCAGATGGCGGCGACCGTGGCGGCGTTCTCGGGAGTGAGTACGAAGCCGGGGCGGGCTGCCTTGGCCCGGTCTACGAAGAGGGCGATCGCCTCCTCCGCGGCCAAGTCCTCCGGCGTGGCCACGCGGCCGGCGTCGGGAAGCCCGAGGGGCGGCACGTGGAACTCCTGCTCTCCGCTGACGTGCAACGCACCTCGGCAGGTTGCCAACGCTACCAACCCGGGGCAGGAGACGAGCAGGGCGGCGACGGCGGGGGCGGCAGCGGCGACCTGCTCGGCGTTATCGAGCACGAGCAGGAGGCGCCGACCGACGAGGACCGCCGCGAGGCGTTCGTCCACCGGGCGGTCGCCCGCCTCGGGCACACCGATCGCGCGGGCGATCGCCGGCAGGACGCGGGCGGGATCGCGGAGCGGGGCGAGGTCGACAAAGACCGCGCCGTCGACGAAGTCGGTGGCTGCCTCCTTCGCCACGCGCAACGCGAGGCGGGTCTTACCGACGCCGCCAGATCCGGTGA
>JAXDKI010000109.1:0-16720 GCA_034667245.1 Thermomicrobiales bacterium
CCCCCCACGCCGTTCTTCTTTGAACTGTCGCCGTAGGTGACGTTAGGACGAAATGAACTCGGCGAATCGCTCGTTCACGACGTCTTCAATCGACCGGCCATCGCCGTCCGTCGCCTCGGACGCCCAATAGAACGGATCGGTGACGACGATCTTGTCCAGGTTCTCCGGGCTGGTCGTCCACCGCTCGCGCAGAGCGGGATCGGCACACTGCCAGACGGTCGAGGACGGAATGGGCTGTCGCCACAGCTCACCGATCCGCGCGCCAATCGTCGGCTCGAAGCGGAAGGCAAGGACCGCCATCGCCGCCTTGGCGTGCGGCGCATCCTTGAGAACGCCGATGAAGTCACTATGGACGATCGCTTCGTTCAGCGTGTAGGTGAACGGCAGCTTCTGATCCATCAGGTTCTCGATCCGCGAGTTGGAGATCCCGATGACGCTGACCTCGCCGCTGGTCAACAACTGCTGAGCTTCGGTCCCGGAGGTCCACCACTTCGGCACGTGCGGCTTGATCTGCTCGAGCTTGGCAAAGGCACGATCGATGTCCAATGGGTAGAGTTGGTCCTTCGCCACGCCATCGGCGAGCAGGGCTGCCTCGATCACCTTGAAGGCGCTGAAGCCCTGCAGCGAACGTCCACCGGGGTATGTCTCGGTGTCCCAGACCTTCGCCCAGGTGTCCGGCTTGTCGTCGCCGGGGAACGCTTCCTCGCTCCACGCGATGACAATCGGCACCTCGGCGTAGCCGATCGCGTTCGGCTGCTTCCAGCGCTCGTCCATGGCATCGAGCGTCGCTTGCGGGAAGATCGAATAGTCGATCGGCATCCAGACGTCGGAAAATTGCTGGTACTGCGCCGCCGTTGCCTCGACGATGTCGAACTCGACGCGCCCTGCTTCCTGCTGCGCGATCACTTGCTCGTGGATGCCCTCGTTGTGCGGCACCTCGACCACCTCGACCCCGGTCAACTCCTTGAAGGGATTCCAGACCGCCTCGAACTCCTGCTCGGAGAACGAGCCGCCAAACCCTGCCCGGACGATCGGCCCGCTCCCGAGGTCGTACTCCGGCGCCAACCACGGTCGGTCCGGCGTCGCGCAGACGTCGCCGCCGGCTTCCGGCGTACCCTGGGCCACGGCCGTGCCGCTGCCATAGCTGGCGAGCAGACCAGCGATGACCGGGACCGAGAGCCCCAACGCCGAGGCCTGCCGCAGCACCTGGCGCCGGGAGATCGTCCCCCGGCTAGCTTCCTGGTAGAGCGCGATTGCCGCCTTGTTTTCCACGTACCTCTCCTTCTCGATCGCTTGCTACGATTGCCAACCATGGACGACGACCGTTCCGTGCCTGCCAAAGAAGTCACGGCGCTGTCGCTCGTCCAATGCGAGCAGGACTCGCCGCACGACGAGCCCGGACTTGCCCGATTTGACGGACCATGAGGAGTGTCTGCCAATGTGGTAGCCATCGCGCCAATGGTCAATCTGGACGAACTGAGCGAGCCGTTTGCGGACTCGGATTGGGATGATTGGTCCATTGACACAAGACCGCGGACATCCCGTTCACCTGGACGACACTCGATACGACGGCCGAACTCATGGTTGTGCACTATACTTGCAAACGTTGTTTAAGAACATAACAGCGGACTGACGAACCTGTCAAGATTGGACCCAGGCACGAGAAGAAACTCTGGGCAAGCCGTCCAGGCCTCGGCTACGGACGCGGACCTGCGCCCAGTTGCTCTGGCGTGTGCACGGCCGTGAGGGAGAGCGAGTCTGATGGACCCACTCATGGCGGCGATCGACGTCGCCATCGATCGCCGGCGGGATGCAACCCTAAGCCTCCTGGCCGACATGGTACGTATTCCGTCGACGTTGGGAAACGTGCGACCGGCTCAAGAACGGCTCCTCCGTCACGCGCGCCAGATTGGCCTCGACGCGGCGCTCCGGGACATCGATCTCGAAGCAGTGGCTGCTCACCCGGACTTCGCCCCGACCACCTGGAACTGCGCCGGGCAGCCGAACCTGACCGCCACCTTGCATGGCCTGGGGGGCGGACGCTCGCTCGTGCTCAACGGGCACATCGACGTGGTGAGTGCAGAGCCCGCCGATTGGTGGAGCTACGACCCGTGGGGCGCGACGATCGCCGAGGGCCGGATGTACGGGCGTGGTGCCCTCGATATGAAGAGCGGCCTCGTCGCTGCCCTCCTGGCCATCCGGTCGGTGATTGATGCGGGCGTCGCGTTGAAGGGGTCCGTCATCTTCGAAAGCGTGGTCGAGGAAGAGTGCACCGGAAACGGCATGCTCGCCAGCCGCCTTCGCACCGGACCGGTTGACGGTCTCGTGATCATGGAGCCGACCAACCTTCAGACGTGGGTGGCGACGCCGGGGGTCGTCTGGTTCGACGTCCTCGTGCGCGGGAAGCCGGCCTACGTCGGGCGCGCCGGCGAGTCGGTCAACGCGGTTGAGACGGCCGCCGCGTTCATTGGCCGGCTCAAACCTCGGGCCGTCGAACGGCTCAACACCGCGTTCGCGCATCCGGCGTTCTCCGGCCAGGACCGACCGCTGACGCTCAACGTCGGCATCATCGGCGGGGGCGACTGGCCGTCGTTGGTCCCCCTCGAGTGCCGCTTCACCTGCCGCATGTCGTACCCAATCGACTGGTCATTCGCCCAGGCGCGTGCCTTCGTCGAATCACTCGTCCAGGAGGTCGCCGCCGAAGACCCTTGGCTGGCGATTACGCCACCGACCGTTCGCTTCGGGGGCTTTCGCGCGCGGGGTTGGGAGGCCGACACCGAGGGGACGTTGTTCCGCGCACTCGACCGCTGCCATGTTTCGGCAGCAGGCGAACCGCTCGGCCGCGTGGCCTTTCCGGGAACCGCCGACGCCCGGTACATCGACCGCGCGGCCGGCGAGCAAGCCGTCTACTATGGCCCGTCTGGCGGCAACATCCACGCGCCGGACGAGTACGTGGACATCGCCAGCATCGTTACCACGGCGCGGGTGCTGGCGCGGATGATCGTCGACTGGTGCGGCATCGCGGCGGGTGTAGACAACGGGAGGGGCACGACGACATGAAGCACGGGCGAATCGCGCTCGTCACCGGCGCCAGTCGCGGGATTGGGGCGGGCATCGCGACGGCCTTGGCGCGGGAAGGCATGGCGGTCGCGATCACCTCCCGCCGCCTCGACGATCTTGGGGAGACAGTCCAACGGATCGAACACGCCGGTGCTCGTGCCGTGCCGGTCGAGTTGGAGGTTACCTCGGCGGCGAGCATTCGCGCGGCCGTTGAACGGGTCAGGTCCGACCTCGGTCCGATCGACCTCCTCGTCAACAACGCGGGCGTCAACGTCCCCCGTCCAGCCGTCGACGTGACCGAAGACCAGTGGGACCAGGTGCTCGACACCAACCTCAAAGGTCCCTTCCTCTGCGCCCAGATCGTCGGTCAGGAAATGATCGCCCTCGGCAAGGGCAAGATCGTCAACATCTCGTCTGCCGCTGGGCTCATCCCGGCCGGGGAGCGCGTCGCGTACTGCTCCAGCAAGGCCGGCCTGATCATGCTGACCCGGGTGCTGGCCCTGGAGTGGGCGAAGCACGGCATCACCGTGAACGCGGTCGCGCCGACCTTCGTCGAGACGGAGCTAGCGGCCCAAACGCTGAACCGGCCCGGGATGCGGGACTACTGGACGCAGCGGATCCCCCTCGGCCGGCTCGCGAGCGTCGACGACGTGGCGGCGGCCGTCCTGTACTTGGCGTCGCCGGCCGCGGACTTCGTGACAGGCACGGTCCTGACCGTCGACGGCGGGCTCACGATGCGTTAGGGCCGCGCCCGGCGGCGGGAACGGCATGGCGGAGGCAGGGGATGACGAGCAGGACCAAACTCGGAAGCGGCCCTCAACACGAGGACATCGGACGACCACTGCACGGCGACGAACTCCACCGATTCCTCGCCCTCGGCCTCGTAGCACGGCTCGCGTGCCTCGATTCCGACGGTTGGCCCTACAACGTACCGGTCTGGCACGAGTGGGACGGGAACGGGTTTTGGGTCATCGCCGCGAAGGGCGCCGCGTGGGCCCGTTTCCTCACCGACGACCCTCGCGTCGCCCTCACCGTCGACGAGCCGGAGACGCTCCGCCGGGTGCTTTGCCAGGGAACCGCGGTCCACACCGAAGGACCGATCGCCTACGGACGGTGGAACGCGATCGCCCGGCAGATGGCTGCGCGCTACCTCGGGTCGGACGGCGTCGCCGCCTACGAGGCGAATACGGCGGGGCTCGAACGGTGGCTGTTCCGTATCGAGCCACGGCTACTGGTCGGCTGGCACGGCCCGGGACGCGCCGACAGGGCCCCGTAAGAAGCGACCCTCGCGCGACGGACGACGTGCGCATCGGGCCGGCACGGCATGGGGACTGGAAGGAGACGTGGACCCGCACCTCGCGTCGCGACCGGTCGGACGAGCTGTCCGGCTACCCCGTCTCCGCCGGCGATGCGTCGATCCGGGCGCGTTGGGCATCCACGGCCTCGTCGACCATATCGAAGACGGTCCGCGTCGGCGCATAGCCGGCCAAGCCGCGCGCTTTCGCGTTGCTCAGGTGCCAGGGCACGCGCGCGGTTGGTAGCCGGGCGGTGACGTATTCGTATCCCGTTCGGGCGGCGATGTGGCACACGAGCTCGGCGGCCGAAAAGGGCGCGGCCCCCGCCAGATTGAAGGCCTCGCCGTCCGCCGCCGGGCGATCGAGCACGGCGAGGCAGCCGGCGGCGACGTCACGTGCGTCGCCCCAGTGCCGAATCTCCGGGTTGCCCTGCTCGTCGGCGAGGATGACCAGCCGCTCGGTCCCGTCATCCAACCCGCGCAGGATCGCGAGTGCCTTCGCATGAGCCGGGGTCGGGTCGGGAACGATCGCTGCCAGGTCGATCGCGGCGCGGAGGAAGAGCCATCGTGCAAAGACGCTGCGGGGGTCGACGAGCTCGTCCGCGTCCGCGGTGGCCCCGAACCTCAGGATCGTGGCCGGAATGCCATAGGCACGCCAGAAGGTCAAGCAGAGCTCCTCGGCGCCGACCTTACTCGCCCCGTAGATGCTGCCCGGTCGGCACGGGTGCGCTTCGTCGATCGGCAGGTAGCAGGCCGGCGTGCCTGGTGCCGCGGCGTAGACGGCGTCGCTGCTGGCGTAGGCGAAGCGCCGGACGTTCGGCGCGTGGTCCCGCACGGCGGTGAGCAGGTTGAAGGTGCCACGGAGGTTGAACTCGAAGAACTCATCGTCGCTGTTCCCGCGCGAGGTCAGGGCCCCGGCGAGATGGTAGACCGCCTCGACGCCCCGGACCGCGGCGCGCAGGGCGTCCGCGTCCTCCAGGCGCCCGGGGGTGAGCTCCACCCCCGGCCCGACGATCAGATCGGTCCGCGGATCGCCGGGCAGGACGAAGGCGCGGACCTCGTGCCCCTCGCGGACAAGGGCCTGGGTGAGATGGACGCCGATCCGCCCCGCGGCACCGGTGACAAGCACACGCATAGAGTCTCCCTTTTCAAGGATCGGCGGCTGGGCACGGCGGGGCTAGAACGCAAGCACCCGCCGTGGGTTGTCGATCAGGATCGTCTGGACCTGGGCCTCCGTCAGACCTTCGTCGAGGAGCAGAGGCACGAACGAGCGCAGAAGATAGTCGTACCCATGACCGCCATTCCAGTGGAACTGCGAGTTGGCACAGACGTCCATCGAGATCAGCACCTGGTCGAGGTGCCCGGCACGAACCAGGTCGGCGACGTTTCGCGCCCGCTGCGACTCGGGTTGCGTGCCGGCACTTGCCGGCCTCCCGACGTGGTCGATTTCGACGAAGACGCCGGAGCGGGCCACCTCCAGTTCGAGCCGGACGTCGCGCCGCTCGCCGAGGTGACCGATCACGATGCGATCAGGCCGCACCCCCTCTTCCAGGAGCAGCTCCACCTGCTCGACCGCGAGGTCACCGAAATGGGTGGTGTGGGTGGTGATCGCGGCCCCGGTTGCGCGTTGCGCCCGCGCCGCGGCCCGAAACACGCGCTCCTCGGCGGGCGTGATGTGGAAGCGCTCGGTGCCGATCTCGCCGATGATTCCCGGCCGCACGCCCGACCCGCCGACGCCGTCGGCGAACTCGGCGACGATACAATCGGCGAGCCGGTTCGTGCTGAGCTCATAGACCACGCTGGGGTAGACGCGCTCCCGATACCAGCCGCAGCCCATGACGATCAGAACGCCGCTCGCCTCGGCCACTCGGCGCAACCCGAGCGGGTTGCGGCCGGCGTCGGCAGGGGTCACCTCGACCAGAGCCGACCCACCCGCCGCGCGGTAGGTCGCCAGTTCCTCGCCCAGGAGTTCCTCGTCGTCGAGGATCGAGTTGTAGTCCCGCCGGCCGCCCCACTCCCAGAGGTCGCAGAGCACGTGCTCGTGCATCAGCGTGGTCCCCAGGTCGTCCGGCCGAACCGGCCCCGTCACGGTCTCGATACGCACTGCGATGCTTTCCTCCCGGTCGGTGTCTGTCGTCAATCCCAGTTCAGAGTCACGCCAACCATGCCCCGGTCGCCGGCGACGAACCGTTCGTAGGCCGTCCCCAGCTCGTCCCACCGGAAACGGTGGGTGATCGCCGGGCGCGGATCGAACATCCCCGCCGCGATCCGATCCGCGACATAGGCCGTGTTGCGGGTGAGCGTCCAGCGGACGACGCCGGGCGGGTAATCGTCAGCGGGGTCGTTGCTACAACCGATAATCTTCAGGCGTTGATTGTGGAACAGGTCGCGGTCCATGTAAGTCAATCGCAGCAACTCGCGCGCCGTCTCCGGCGGTGGGTCTGATCGGTAGATGCCGACGATCGCCAGGCGGGTTCCGGGATGGGCCAGCCGCACCGCCTCGACCAGTCCGTCCCAGGCTTGGGACGTCTCCACGACGACGTCGGGACCCGGCGGACCGAAGTACGCCGCGAGGAGATCCCGCGTCTCCGCGGCCCGCGGGTCGAGCACCGGCCCGATTCGCGCGCCCACCGCGACGGCGCGGCGGGTAGGATCGGTCTCCAGCGCCGCGACCCGGGCGCCGACCGCCGCGGCGATCTGGGCCGCGAGCAGACCGACGATGCCGAGACCGACGACCAGGACATTCTCTCCGGCCTGGTAGTCGGCCGACCGTAGGGCGTGCAGGCCGAGGGTCGGCAAGTAGCAGAAGGTGGCGGCTTCGAGGTCAAGCTCGCTCGCGAGCTTGACCGCCCGATCCGCTGGAACGACGAAGTACTCCGCGTGCGGCTGCCCCGCGAACACCAGGTCGCCCGGGCGGAAGCCATCGACTTCACCGCCGACACTGACCACTTCACCGACGCTGTTGTAGCCACAACGCCCACCCTCACCGCCGTAATGCCCGTGGTTGACGTACCGCCAGACCTCTGTGCCGACGCTGAGGGCCGAGCGCCGCGTCTTGGCGAGGACTTCCCGCGGGCCGGGCTCGGGGATCGGCACGTCGCACAGTGCGACCCGCCGTGGTCCGACCAACTCGTACACTTTCATCTGCTTCACCGCGAAGTCCCTGGGTCGGACGGTCTCACGCCACGCCGGCCGGGATCGGCGCATCCGTCAGCGACAGGGCACCGATCAGCGTGTCGAGGTGGACGACGAATTCAGCGGTGACGGTGATGTTGTGGGGGAGGCTGCGATACGGCGCGCGGTTCTCCCAGTGGCCGTCGTCGTGCTGGGTTTGGACGTAGTAGTCGCCGACGCGAATGGTCCATTCGCGGTAGGCCTCTTCCCGCGTGATTTGGTACAGGAGGGCCGAGCCCCAACCGGTCTTGCACACCTGGGGGACCTCGAACTGGCGCTCGGTCGTGTTCATCGAGAACGCCTGGTACTGCCTCGCCAGTTCCAGGTACTCCGGACGAGGCGACGCCTGGTAGAGCCGGCAGAGGAAGGCGGCGGCGATGCCGCCGCAGGTGAAGCGCTGTCGCGGCTGCTGGGCCTCCACGACGTAGTGGAACGCCCGCTCCTCCGTAAACTCGGTTACCAGTGTCTGGGTCTCGGCCGAGTAGACATAATAGAGGAGATCCGGCAGTTCCGGCTGGAGCTCCCAAACCCGTCGGAACCAGTCGCCGACACGCTCCGCGGTCGACAGGTCGCCCATCATCAGTGCCGTCTTGCCGGCCTGGGCCGCGGTTGGAATGTTCTCGTCTCGGGCGATTCCGCTGCCCTCGGCGAGGTGACAAAAGCCGCCCGACGCGGGATCAAAATGCGTCATGAGGCGCTGGTAACCGCCGTAGGAGAGGTCGTACTGGCGGAGCATCTGCGCGCCGTAGACGAAGGTCGCGTTCTCGTAGGCGTAAGCTTCGACACCGCGAGGAGAAGCCCCGACAAAGTCGCCGTCGACCGCGAACTGGTTGGACCGTACCCAATCGCAGATCCGAACGCCGTGCCGCGTCTCGCCCGCGACGGTCAGCGTCCACGGGAGGCGATAGTAGTAAAAGCCTTCGTCGACCGGCCCGATCGACCCGTCGCCGTTGAGTTGCCGTAGCAGCCACTCCGTTCCGCGGCGCCGCGCGTCCAGGTAGGTCTCGATCCGGTCTTGCATGACTCCTCCTCTCACACGTTCGATCATGCGGGCCGCCTGCATCGTCCCTTACATCCGCGGGCCGGGCAGCCGCACCGTCGCGCTCCCACGCGTCGTCCGCTCCCCGGCCTCGTTCTCGATCCAGAGGTCGCACTCGGCAAAGTACCGACCGCTCTCGCTGGAGACGCTCGTCACGACACCGCGCGCGACGAGGCGTTGCCCGGGCGGGTCGACGCCGCGGTACTGAACGCCCAGGCGCACCAACGTGCCCTCCTCTCCGATCCAGTCGGTGACGAGCTGGCCAAGGAACGCCCCCTTGAGGCTGCCCTGAACGATGACGTCGGGCAAGCCGACCGACTTGGCATAGTCACGGTCGTGGTGAATGACGTAAAAGTCCCGCGACGCGCCGGCATACTCGACGAGCTGCATGTAGGTCGGCTCCTTCGTCAGCGACGGCAGCTCGGTCCCGACGCCGATGTCTTCGATGCATAACTGGCATTCCCGGTCCACATGCTCCCCCGGCTAGTAGTAGATGGCGGTGTCACGCTGAACAACGACCACCTCGTCG
This sequence comes from Thermomicrobiales bacterium, assembly GCA_034667245.1. Taxonomy (GTDB): domain Bacteria; phylum Chloroflexota; class Chloroflexia; order Thermomicrobiales; family UBA6265; genus DATBFX01. The sequence goes on from JAXDKI010000109.1 coordinate 9,097, forward strand.
AACTGGTTGAGGTACGTGATCTCGCTGACGAGGAAGAGCATCCGCCCCAGCGAACCGGCCCGCTCGTACGCGTCGACCAGCTTCTTGGTCGCCGTGATCTGGTCGCCTGGTCGGATCGGCTCGAAGTACCGCCACTCGCTGCCGCCATCCAGACTGCGCGTGAGCTGGACGTCGGGGCGAATGTCCCGGAACGCCGCCACCTCAAGGATCCGCATGACGATGAGGTACGTCGGCGGTGCGACGATGCCGCCCAACCGCCCTTTGCGCGCGGCGGCTTCGTCGGCGTAGCGCGGGTTTGTCTCACCGATCGCGGCGGCGTAGCGGACGATATCCCCCTTCTCGACCTCGAAGACGTACGGCTTCGACTCGATCCCAAGGGCGGCGCGTATCGCCGGTGTGACGAGCGACTGATCGTTCATACGTGCTCCCAGATCCCGACGACGCCCGACGCGCCCCAGGCGCAAACCGTGTCCCGCGAAAATCCGAGTTCGGCAAGCACCTCGGCCGTGTGCTGCCCGAGCAGTGGGGACGGGGTCGGCGGAGCATGCGGAGTGTCCGCTGCCCGTAACCAGCCGCTCGGGATCACGATTCGTCCATACACCGGGTGGACAAGTTCGGCGACGAAGCCGGCCTCAGCCAGGAGGGGATCGGCAAGAACGACCCGGTCGGCACCGTCCCGGACGGGCTGCACCGGGACGCCGGAGGCGTCGAGCACCGCCAGCCAATCAGCGATCGGTCGACGGCAAAAGCGAGCCGCGAGCTCGGCAGCCAGCGCCGCATCGTGGCGGCGACGCAGATCCCCGGATGCGAACTCGGGATTTTCGTCGAGTCGCGGCTCTCCCACCGCGCGAGCAAGATTCACCCACGCGTCCCCTGCACCGGCATCGATGAGCAGCCACCCATCCGCAGTCTCGTAGATCCGTTCCAGCGCGGACGGGCCAAACTGCGAAGCCGCCGGAGCGAGGGGAGCCCGCTCCCCAACCGGTCGCCCGATCGCCGGCGCGTTGACGAACGCGGCGGCATCGAGGAGGCTCGTCTCCACCTTTTGCCCTCGCCCGGTCCGGGCGCGCGCATGGAGCGAGAGCAGGACCCCGACTGAGGCGAGGAGGGCGGCAGTGTGGTCGACGACCGCGCCCTGGACGTAAACCGGTTGACCGGCTCCTCCTTGCGTCGTCGCCATCCCGGCGAGCGCCGCGGCCAGCGGGTCCAAGCCTGGCTTATGAGCATAGGGTCCGCGCGATCCGAACGCGCTCACATGGCAGTAGACGAGGCGAGGGTTGAGCCGGTGCAGGTCCTCCCAGCCCATTCCCAGCCGCTCGGCGACGCCGGGGCGCATGTTGTCGATCACGACGTCCGCCCAACGCGCCAACCGGTGGCCGATTTCCCGTCCAGCTTCGGTGCGCAGGTTCACGGCGATCCCACGCTTGCCGCAGTTGAGCGGCAAGAAGGCCGGACTGCCATTGCGCCGGGCTATGTCGCCGCCATCCGGCGGTTCCAATTTGATGACCTCAGCCCCGAGATCGGCGAGGAGGCGCCCGGCCATTGGGCCGGCGATCAAGTTCGCCAGCTCCAGGACGCGCACCCCTGTCAGCGGCAACGGCGAATCCGGCCCACCGAGCGCTTGCCTCCCGCGCGGGGCATCGCCGTTGGCTGGCGCGTCAGGCCGCCGTCCGGCATGCGTCGCGATTTCCCGCGCGAGGTCCGCCGAGTGTTCACCAAGTCCGGGCGCCCCGGCCCGGACGTAGCCCGAGGTATCGCTCAAACGAACCGCCGGCCCTGGCTGCCGCACGGTGTGGGCACCAGGATTCGAGACGGTCACCAGGCCGTTGACAAGCGCCTGGGGATCGTCGCGGTACTGCTCTGCCGTCTGCACCGGGGCGAAGGGCACGTCCGCCGCCTCGAGGAGGGGAGCCCACTCCGCCAGCGGCCGGCGAACGACCGCCTCCGCGATCAGGTCGTGGATCCGGTCCTGCGCCTCCGGCGGCGGAATGACGAGGGAGAGCCGTGTGTCGCCGTCTGGGAGCGCATCGGCGATCCCAAGGACCTCGGCAGCCCGCTTCGCAAAGCCGTCGTGGATGCAGCCGAGCTGGAGCCACCGACCGTCGGCGCAGGCATAGGCGCTGTAGAACGGGAACGGACCATTGGCTCGCCAGTTCCAGACCCGCTCGCCGGCGATTCCGTCGCCCACGACCCGCGCCGACATCGCGAGCGTGCCGGCCAACAGCGAGGTCTCGACCCGCCGGCCCCGTCCGGTCGTCGCCCGCGCGAAGAGTGCGGCCGTGATGCCCTGGACAGACAGCAGCGCCGCACCCAGCGACGGAAGCGGGAAAGCCAGGTAGGACGGCCCACGCGCCCATCCGGGCTGGTTGCCGCACAACCCGGCCCGCGCGGCAACAAGGGCATCGGATACCGGCCAGGTACCGGGTGCACCCGTCGTCGCGAAGCCGCCGATCTCACAAACGATCAGCTGCGGTCGGCCGACGATCGGGTCCCAATCGGGCGGCACCACTGCTGCTCGCCCGGCCGCGCACCGCGAAAGGATGACCACGTCGGCGAGGTCGACGAGTTGGTCGAGTGCCGCGTCGTCATGGCCGGCGACGACGCTCTCCTTCCCCCGGTTCCAGGCATTGTGGCCCGGCAGTGCCCGATCGGCGCTGCCGTCGTTCGGCTCCACCTTGACGACGCGGGCCCCGTTGTCGGCGAAAAGCATGCCGGCGATCGCACCGGCCGTGCCCGCGTCGAGCTCGATAACCGTGATCCCAGCGAGCGCTCCCGCCATCGCCGGCTCTCCTCCACAGCTCGCCATCTCTATAGCCGGCGCGGGTTGAGTGCGGAGCGGAGGGCGTCCGCCAGGGCGTTGAGGGCGAGGATCATCAGCGTGATCGCGACCCCGGGGAAGAAGCCGAGCCACCACGCTTGTGCGAGGAAGTTCCGCCCTTCGTTCAGCATCACTCCCCATGATGGGGTTGGCGGCCGGCTACCGAGGCCGAGGAAGCTGAACGCTGCCTCGAGCAACACTGCCTCGCCCATCACCAACGCGGTCTGCACGACCAACGGCGGCGTCGCGTTGGGAAGGATGTGGCGCGCCGCCACCCGAGCGCCTGACGCCCCGATGGAACGGGCCGCCTCGACGTACTCTTCGCTCTTCTGCGCCAGGATTGCGACGCGCGTGAGTCTACCCAGGGTCGGGATATTGATAATCGCCACGGCAAGGACGACGTTCCGGAGGCTCGTCCCCAACACCGCGACGAAACCGATACCGATCAGGATGCTCGGAAAGGCAAAGATCGTATCGAATAGCCGAGCGATGGCTGCGTCGACGTACCCGCCGCCGTAGCCGGCCAGGAGTCCCAGTGGCACGGCCATCGCCAACGCCGCCGTGGCCGACGCGACGGCGATCCACAGCGAGATGCGGCCGCCGTGGACCACGCGCGAATAGACGTCGCGCCCAAGATCGTCGGTGCCGAACGGATGCGCCCGCGACGGCGCCTCAAGCGGCGTGCCGGCCCCGATCTCGAGCGGGTCGAAGGACGCGACGATCGGGGCAAGCAGCGCGACGGCGGACAGTGCCGCAAGAATGGCTAGCCCAACGACGCCAACCGGATCCCGAAGGACGCGGATCAACGTCCGTGCAGCCAGGCCCCTCGGCCGAGATGATCGCGTGCCGAGCGTCATTGCCGGTGTCGAGGGCAGCGATTCCGTTGCCTGTGCCATGCCCCTCCCCATGGGGATTCAGCCGAGTCGCGGTAGGCGTCGACGCTAGGCGGACGAAGATGCCGCCGATCTTACCGACCGAGTCGGATACGCGGATCGAGCAACGCGTAGCAGACGTCGGCCAGAATGTTGAGCACCACGAATGTGGCAACGAACAGGAGCATCGTGCTCTGCACGATCAGGTAGTCGCGGTTGCCGATCGCATCGAGGATCAAGCGCCCCACGCCGGGCCAGCCGAAGATCGCCTCCGTCACCACCGCCCCACCCAGCAACTGACCGAACTGGATCGCGAGGATCGTCACGACGGGCAGGAGCGCGATCCGGAGGACGTGCCCCAGGATGACGGCCCGCTCGCGCAACCCCTTCGCGTAGGCGGTCCGCACGAAGTCGGCGTTGCCTGCCTCGGAGATGGACGACTTGAGGAACCGGATCAAGACCGCCGTCCCGAAGGAGCCGAGGGTCAGCGACGGCAGGATGAGTCGTGTGATGGCCTCGACGGGCTGGTCGAAGACGCTGACGTAGCCCGATGCGGGCAGCCAGTCACGCGACACGGCAAACACGAGGATCAGGAGGATACCCAGCCAGAAGGTGGGCACCGCCAACGCGATCGCGACGAGCATGGACAGGAGTTGGCTGAGCGGGTGATACGGGCGGATTGCACCGAGGATGCCGAGCGGCATCCCGACGACCAACATCACGAACATGGCCCCGAACGCCAGGTGAAGCGTGGCCGGAAGGCGTTGCAGGATCAGCGAGGATATCGGCCTCTCCGTGACGTAGGCCGTGCCCAGGTCGCCCCGCGCCAGGCGGCTCATCCACGTCGCATACTGGGTCACCAACGGCTCGTCCAGTCCGAACCGCTTGCGCAAGGCCTCGAGCTGTTGCGGCGTTGCGTTCTGCCCTGCCATCACCATGGCCGGATCGCCCGGCACGGCTCGTAGGAAGAGGAACACGATGACGCTGGTGAGGAGAAGGACGGGGATGGTCTGCAGGAGCCGCCCGACCACATACGCCAGCATCCGCTACTCCCATACCGGTGCGAGCCGGCGTAAGGCGGCGCCGGGATGGTGTACCACCCGGCGCCGGGGTCCCAAGCTACTCGGCTAACCAGACGTCCCCAAAGTAGTGGCCGGCGCCGATGGTCGACCGATATCCCTGAACGCGGTTGGTGAAGCCGGCGAAGCTCAACCAGAACGCGGTGGTGATGACCCAGCCCTCTTCGGTGATGATTTGCTGGATGCGGTCGTAGATCGGCTTGCGAACTGCCGGATCGATCGAGTTAGCGCCTTCGCCGATCAGTCGGACGTATTCCTCGAAGAAGGGCTGACCTTGGATGTTGGCCTTGTTGTTCTCAGGTCGATACGGAGACCCGCTCACGAGGTAGGTGGCCGGATCGAGTCGACTATCGCCGAGGCCGTAGGCCTGGACGTCGTAGTTGCCGGCGAAGTACTCGTCGTAGAACGGCCCTTGCTCGCGCTCCTCGATGGCCATCTTGACGCCGATCTTCTCGAGGTCTTGCTGCCACACCTGGGCCATCGCCTTCGATCCCGGCAGGACCGTCTCGCTGACGACGATCGTCGTCTCGAAGCCCTCCGGTAGACCGGCCTCGGCCAGCAGTGCCTTTGCCTTGTCGAGGTCGAAGGTGTAGAACGTGCTCGCCTTCTCGTCGTACCAGAACTGGTCGGGCAGATAGCGGCTCTGAGTAACCGGCGCCAGCCCGTAGTAGGCGAGCTGGTTGATCTTGTCGCGGTCGATGCTGAAGTTCATCGCCTGCCGAACGAGCTTGTTGTCGTAAGGCGGCTTCGCACAGTTGAGCACGTTCGCGTACCAGGTGCCACCGACCGGCAGGTTCGTGATCTGGATCTCGCCGCCTTCCTTGAGGCGCGCCACGTCGGAGGCCGCGAGCGAATCGACCGCGTCGACGTCACCCGACTGCAGGTTCGCGAGCCGTGCCTGGGGATCGGCGATGATTTTGACGGTGAACTGGTCGAGGTACGGCAGGTTCTCCTCCCAGTAGTCCTCGAACCGGGTCGCGACCATCGAGTCGCCCGGCATGTAGCTCTCGTACTTGAACGGGCCACTCCCAACCGGCGTCGACCCGATGTTCTCCATCGCCTCCTTAGGAATGATGAAGAGCGCGGCGAGGTCGTCGAGCTTGACCGGGTGCACCTTCTTGTAGTGGATCTTCACCGTGTAGTTGTCGACGACCTCGGACCCCTCCACGGATGGGTCGAAGATCGAGAAGAGGTAGTGGCCCAGCGACTCGTCCTTGGCGCGTGCGATGTTGTCGACGATGTCTTGGGCGACCATCTCGCGGCCGTTGTGGAACTTCACGCCCTTTCGAAGCGTGACGGTGATCGCCTTTTCCTCCTCTTGCCAGGTCTCGGCAAGCTGTGGATGCGGAGCGAGGGGATCCTCGCCCCGGTAGTCGAAGAGACTGCTGAAGAATTGGCTGTAAACGAAGCGGGCCGGCACGACGTTGAAGTACGGATCGAACTTGATATCGCCGGTACCCGCTGCGATCAGGTTGCCGCCGGTCTTCGGCGTGCCCGTGTCCTGACGCAACGCCCGCGTCCGCGGTCCGACTGTTGCAGCCGGAGCCGCCGCCAGCCCTCGCGAAGACAGGATTCCGGCTGCGCCGGCGCCCGCGCCGGCACGAATGATCTGCCGGCGAGAAATGCGCGTGTGTCGTCCTTCGGTTCCCATAGTCGGCGTACTCTCCCTTTCGTCACGAAGCCAAGCACCCGATGGCTACTCGTTTCGGAGAGACTCCTTTCTGCGGCATGGCAGGGCCGCCGGGATAGACGCGAGTCGCCGGAGGATCTGGGTTGTGCCGCCGGCCGGGATGATGCGGATAGCCCTGATGAACCTCGTCGTCTACGCAGGTCGGATTGTACAAAGATCTTGTAAACGTACTATAAGGTAGGGCCTCCGCTTCATGCTGTCAATCCTCGTCTCGGCGCGGTACCGGCGAACCACGAGTTCTCGGGTTGGGGCCACCTGCTCGCGCGAATCGACGACGACCCGAATATCCCGCACAGTAGGCAGCTAGAGCTCCCCGTTCCGGCTACCCGTCCAAGCTCACGAACGGCCACGCATTGCTGATCTCCTCGGCGGCGGACCGTATCAGCTCGATCACCCGCTCGTCGAGGTGGATGTCGTGGAAGGCAGGAGCAACAACGCCGACGGAGCCGACGACCCGATCGTCCTCGCTCTTCGCACGCACGGGGGCCGCGATCGCCAGGATGTGCAGGCCGGATTCGCGAACGTTCGTGGCGTAGCCACGTGCGCGTACGCGATCGAGTTCCGCCTTGAGGTCGGTGACGCTGGTGATCGTGTGCGGCGTCACCGGTTGCATGCCCTGGGCAACCGCCCGCCGCAACGCTTCCTCCTCGGGCAGACTCGCCAGCCACGTCTTGCCCGCCGCGGACGCGTGGAGGTGCTGCTCTTCGCCGAGGTAACTCACGACACGCAGTTGCTTCGGGCTATCCGCCTTGGCCACCGTGACGAGCCGGTCTGCCTCGACCCAATTCAGCTCGGCGAGTTCGCCCGTATCCCGTGCCAGCCGGCGGAGGATCGGCAGGATCACGTCGTAGACGTCCAGGACGCGCAGTTGGCGGAAGGCAAGCCCGATGAGGCGGAGGGTGAGTCGATAGTGCTGGGTCCGCTCATCCTTCGCGACGTAGTCGCGCGCCACGAGGCTGCTGAGGAGGCGGTGGGTGAGCCCTTTGTTGATCCGCAGCCGAGCGCTTAGATCGGTGACGGATAGCCCCTGGGGCGCATCGGCCAGCGCCTCCATCACCTGCAGCGACCTGTCGACGGCCGTGACGCCGGCGTGGGAGAGATCGTCGTCTTGATCGTTGCGATCCAGTTCGATGGCGTGTCGGTCCATCTTTCCTGCGGTACTCCC
>JAXDKI010000110.1:0-10703 GCA_034667245.1 Thermomicrobiales bacterium
TTCCGAGGGTAGCCGAGGAATCTCTCTCCGCCCCGAGGCGACGACTTCCGCGACACCAACGTTCTAGCGGCTTACGGCTAGCGGCTGTTGGCTAGCTGCTACTCCTTCACAATCGAGATATACCGGATCCAGGTGCGACCGAGGATCGGGTAGTGGTAGATGCCGCGGACGTTCGGCTTGATCACGTAGATCCGGTTCAGGTTGTAGAGCGGGATATTTGGCGCGTCCTGGACGAGGATCTTCTCCGCGTCCTTGTACTGCGCGATCCGCGCCTCGGCGTCCGGGTTGACCGCCGCCGCCCGCACGATCTGGTCGAACTGATCGTTCTTCCAGTGGTTGTGGTAGAAGTCGGCCGCCGATTCGAAGAGCTGGTTGTGCCAGTTCGCCGGGTCGCCCCAGTCCGAACCCCAGAGATCGATCCCCAGGTTGTAGGGCTGGGTCTTCAGCGAGTTGAACCAGTCCTGGTGCGCTTTATCCTCCAGCGGGTCGAGCGTGACCGAGATCCCGAGGTTCTGCTTCCAGACCCCTTGTAGGTACTCGGCCGTCTGCTTCTCGTCCGTCGCCGTCGAGATGTAGACCAGCTTCAGCTCCGGAAAATCCTTGCCGTCGGGGAACCCGGCGTCGGCCAGGAGCTGCTTCGCCTGATCGACGTTCTCGCCGAGCGTGGCCTCTGGGTTGTGCCCCGGAATGTCTGGCGGCAGTATCGTCTGGGTCGCCGTGAACTGCCCCTTCAACACACCGTTCGCCAGTGTGTCCCGGTTGATCGCCAGCGAGAGCGCCTGGCGCACCCGCGGATCGTCCGTCGGCGGGTTCGTGCAGTCGCAGGCGACGAAACGGGTCCCCGAGCGCGGGAAGACCTGCATCAGCTTGCTCAGCGTCTCGTCGTTCTTGACCCGATCGAGGTCGGCCGCCGAAACCTGCGCTTGGTCGAGCTCGTCGTTCTCGAACGGGACCAGCGCCTGCGCCACGTTGTCGTCGAAAAGCGTGTAGTTCGCCTTCGTGATCGTCGGCTTCTCGCCGTAGTAGTTCGGGTTCTGATCGAGGACCATGCTCTGGTTGTGCTCCCAGGCCGTCAGCATGTAGGGGCCGTTCGAGACCATCTTGCCGGCCTCGACCCAGGCGTCGCCCTCTTTCTCGATCACGTGCTTGGGCACCGGGTAGAAGGTCCAGGTCGCCGCCAACAGCGGGAAGTACGGCGTCGGACCCTCCAGGGTCACCTTCAGCGTCTTCTCGTCGGCGGCGGTGACGGCAAGCTGGTCGAACGTCATCTCGCCCTTGTCGATCGCCTGACCGTTCTTGACCGGGTACATCGCCGAGGTGTACTCGGACTTGGTATTCGGATCGAGAACGCGCTTCCAGGAATACTCGAAGTCGGTCGCGTTCAGCGGCGTCCCGTCCGACCACTTCAGCCCGTCGCGAAGGGTGAAGGTGAACTCGGTCGCGTCGGCGTTCGGCTCCATCTTCTCGGCAAGGCCCATCTGGAGACTGCCGTCGCGCTGGTCGATGTAGACCAGGCCCTCAAAGAGGTTCTGAAGCATCTCCAGCCCCTTGCCGCCGGAGCTGACGCCCGGATCGAACCGGACTGGTTCGCCCTCCGGCAGCCGCACCACCTGCTCCTCGGCCAGCTCCTCGCCCTGGAGCGCCGCGTTCATCAAACGGAGGCGGTTCATGGACGGCGCCGCCGAGACCCCAACGGCGTTCAACCCCGCCAACACCGAGGCGCCGGCACCGAGCGCCGCCGCTCTCTTTAATAGGTCGCGCCGAGAGACGCTCCTCGTCGCCGCGGCGCGCATCAACTCGCCGATCTGTGCACTTGGTGCAGAATGATCACGATTGGCCACGGTGCCCTCCTTGTGTCGGTCGATCAGACCACGGGCCGCTGTTTGGTTGTGGATCGTGGGCGGGATTGTAGCACCGGGCCACAGCCGGAACGTCGTGCAGACGCCACAAACGTCCTCTGCTGATCCGTCCTCGCGGTCGCTAGCGCAACGTGTCGCGGCGGTCGGGCGTCGTACTCATCAGGAGATCCAACGCGAACGGCTCGAATCTTGCACCACGATCGGGAGATGCGAACGCTACACGACCCGGAGGTGAGTCCATGTCCCGCCGCAGCCTTGCCGCGCTGATCCCAGTCGGGCTCGTCGCGATGCTGTTGTCACCGGTGCTCGCGGCCGCTCAGGAGGCCTCGCCGGGCGCAGAGCTCGGACCGCCGAGTGCCGCCGAGTGCCAAACCGCGCCGCGCTCCGAGGCGGAGATCGCCGCCCTCAGCGCCACGCCCACCGGGGACGCCGCCGACGCCGGGGCACCGATCGAACTGCCGGAAGGGACGCAGGTGGACGACACGACGCGCACCGCGATCGAGCAGACACTCCGGGAGGTGATCGCCTGTGCCCAGGCGCGCGATCTGCCCCGTCTTCTCGCCCTCTACAGCGACGAGGCCGTCCGGCGGTTTGTCCTCGCCGACGAACCGGAGCCGATCGTGCCCGGCCAACCGCGAGACGGTACCGGTACCCGCCCTGCCACGCCGTCGGCCGCAGCCGATCTCACCCCGGTCGTCCAGGAGGCGCGTCTGCTGCCCGATGGTCGCGTTGCCGCCCTCGTCACCTCGGTCGCTCCCGGTTCCGCTGCCGAGGTCGTGATCTTCGTCCAGTCCGGCAATCGCTGGCTGATCGACGAGATTCACCCGCTGGCGATGCCCGAGGCGACGCCGATCACCGACGCCGACAACCCGGTTGTCCAGGCGGTGCTGGCAGACGCCGCCGGGCGCCTCAGTGTCCCGGCGGACGAGCTCCAGGTGGTCAGCTTCGAATCCTGGGAGTGGTCGGACGCCTCACTCGGTTGTCCAGAGGAAGGCGGTTTCTACGCCCAGGTGATCACGCCCGGCTACCTGATCGTCGTCACCGGTGCCGGCGAGCAGCTTGAGTACCACACCGACACCAAAGGGCACTTCGTGCTCTGCAAGCAAGGCTGAAAGCCCCCGGCCCCCCAAATACCCAGAGGGTACCCGCGGGAGACGAGAGCGCTCCCATCAGTGCGGCACCAAAGGCACACCATCGTTCACCCCCCCAGGATTGGGGGGCCGGGGGCACCACTACGCCAGCACCAGGCGGTCGGCGACCATCACCGCGAAGATGAGGGCCAGGTACCAGAGGGAGTAGAAGAAGAGCTGCCGCGCCAGGCGCTTGCTCGGGGCGCGGTACAGCTGGACGGCGAGCATCACGAAAATCCCGTTCAGCGCCACCGCTCCGGCGAGGTAGATCCAGCTCAAGCCGAATCCGACCAGGAGCAGTGAGACCGCCGCCAGCAGGATCGAGTAGAGGAGGACCTGCCGCCGCGTCTCGCCCTCGCCGGCCACGACCGGGAGCATCGGCACCGCCGCCCGGCCGTATTCTCCCTGCTTGAGGAGGGCGAGCGCCCAGAAGTGCGGCGGCGTCCAGTAGTAGATGATCGCGAAGAGGAGCACCGCTGCGACCGAGAGGTGCCCGGTCGCCGCCGCCCAGCCGACCATCGGCGGCATCGCCCCGGCCGCGCCGCCGATGACGATGTTCTGCGGTGTCCGTCGCTTCAGCAGACGGGTGTAGACAAGCACGTAGTAGACGTTGCCCGCCAGCGCCAGACCCGCCGCCAGCCAGTTGACCAGGAGCCCTAGCTCGACCACCGCCGTGACGGTCAGCGTCAGCCCGAAGAGGAGCGCCGCCCGCGGCGAGATTCGCCCCGTCGCGGTGCCGCGCTTCTTCGTCCTGTTCATCAGCTGGTCGATGTCGCGGTCGATGTAGCAGTTGAGGACGTTCGCCCCGCCGGCCGAAAGGATGCCGCCGAGCATCGTCGCCAGGACCAAACTCAGTGGTGGCAAGCCCTCCGCGGCGACGAGCATCCCGCCGAGCGTCGTCGCCAGCAGGAGGGAGAGGATGCCCGGTTTCATCAAAGCGACGTAGGCGGAGACCAGCTCGCCGAAGCGACGCACGTCAGGTGCTCGCAGTGTGACAGTGGGTGAAGCCAGAGCCGCCGCCCCGCTCCCATCGACGGTGAGGCCCTGTCCGCTGTCGGGCGAGCTCATTCGGAGCATCGCTTCATTCGCGAGACTCCCTACCGGCCGAAGTGGCGCCCGGCGCCACGCGACCGGCGCCCACTCCGCCTCCGCCGGTCGACGGGCGACGACGGCGACGCCGAGCATCGTCGCCCAGAGGAGCGCCGCCATTCCCAGGTGAGCCGCGCTCAGCCAGGGCGAGCCATCGCTGACGACGTAGGCGGCGCCGAGCAGGATCTGGACGCCGACGATCGCGGCGGCCCCCTTCGCCAGTTGGCGTGCCGCCCGCGTGACTGGTCGGCGCAGCGCCGCGTAGAGGACGATCGCGACGGTGATCGTGCCGATGATCGCGGCGGTGCGGTGGGAGAGGTTGATCCAGGTGTAGTTCGAGGTGCGATCGGGGACGAGCTGCCCACCGCCACAGGCTGGCCACTCCCAGCAGGCGAGGGCGGCGCCGCTCGTACTCGTCGCGCCGCCGGAGAGGATCAGGAGGAAGGTCACCAATGCCCCGACCGCGGCGATCAGGCTGAAGCGGCGATCCTCGATCAATCCCTTGTCGCGCCCCACGGCGACGAGCCACGCCGGTTCGCCACGATCGAGGGCGATCCAGTAGGCGGTCAGCAGCGTGCTGGCGAAGAAGAGCATCGCCGTGCCGAGGTGGGCGGTGACGATGCTCGACGGCAGCTCTCGCCAGACGGTGACGGCGCCGAGTAGCGCCTGGACGATGACCAGACCGAAGGCGCCCGCCGCCATGTACTTGGTCCGCTTACGCGTACCCGGCGAGATCCAGGTGCCGATCGCGACGGCGAGGACGAGGACGCCGATGTAGGCGGCGACTGTCCGGTGGAGGTACTCGATGATGGCGATGGTGTCGAGTGGGGGGTACGGCTTGCCCTGGCAGAGCGGCCAGTCGTCCTCGCACCCCAGGCCGGAACCGGTGACGCGGGTGATCCCGCCCAGGATGATCAGCAGATAGGTGCTGATGGCGGACAAAACGGCGAGGCGGTAGAGCCGGGTCATTGCGGAGCCTTCGGAGTGGAGTCAATAGCCGATTGCCGGTAGCCGGTAGGAGACCGGTGCTGGTGATCGGCTTCCTGTCGCGAGGGACCACTGAGGCTCTCGCCCGGCGGACCGCCTCGTATTCTACTGCGGTGGACGCAATGCGCGGGCCACACGTACGCCGGCGCGGCATGAACTCCGTCACAAAGCCCGACCACGACAGTGCGCTAGACTCCCTTCGCGGGCTACCGCGTAACGTGGGAGGTCGCCAAGGAAACAGAACAGCAGTCGTCTCCTATCGGCTACCGGCTATCGGCTACCGGCTAAGGACTCAGAGATGCCAAATCGCTACGCAGGCACCGTCCGCGCACCCGAGTTTCCCGACGGACTGGAGTGGTTCAACACGGAGCCGCTGACGATCCCGCGGCTGCGGGGGAAGGTCGTCATCCTCGACTTCTGGACCTACTGCTGAATCAACTGCCTCCATATCCTCCCGCAGTTGCGGGAGCTCGAGCACGAATTCGCGGGCGAGTTGGTCGTCATCGGCGTCCACTCCGCCAAATTCCCCGCCGAGAAGCTCTCGGAGAATCTGCGCGCGGCCGTCCTCCGGCACCGGTTGGAGCATCCGGTCGTCAACGACGCCGACTTCGCCGTCTGGCAGGGTTATGGTGTCCGCGCCTGGCCGACGCTGATGTTCCTCGACCCCCGGGGGTACGTCTACGCCAAGCACGAGGGCGAGTTCCCGCTCGATCCGGTTCGGGATCTCCTCCGCGGCATGATCGCCGAGTACGACGCCGAGGGCCTGATCGACCGCACCCCATTGCCGCTCGTGCCGATCGCAGAGCCGGCGGGAGTGCTTCGGTTCCCCGGTAAAGTTCTCGCCGATGGGGCGAATGGCCGCCTCTTTGTCGCCGACTCCGGACACAACCGCGTGCTGATCGCCGACCTCGACGGCAAGATCCAGCGGACGATCGGCTCCGGCGAAGCCGGCTTGCTCGACGGCGAGTCCGACACCGCGCGCTTCTCCGAACCACAGGGCATGGCGCTGACACCGGATGGCCGAACGCTGTACGTGGCGGATCGGGCGAACCACGCGCTACGAGCGATCGACCTCGGGGACGGTCGGGTGACCACGGTCGCCGGCACGGGTGAGCGGGGCAACGCCCGGGGCGGTGGCGGGCCGGGCACCGAGACGGCTCTCGCCTCGCCCTACGATCTCGTCTTCCGCGAAGGATTGCTCTGGATCGCGATGGCCGGGACGCACCAGCTCTGGACGTTCGATCCGGCGAGCGGGATCGCGCAGCCGGCAGCCGGGACCGGGGTCGAATCGATCCACGACGGTCCGTTGGCGGAGGCGACGTTCGCCCAACCGCAGGGGATCACTGAGCTGGACGGGGTCCTCTACGTCGCCGACAGCGAGACGAGCGCGGTGCGTCGGGTCTCCCCGGCCGAGGATCGGGTGCGGCGCCTCGTCGGCCGCGGGCTGTTCGACTTCGGCGACGTCGACGCGCGGGGCGACAGTGTCCGGCTGCAGCACGTGGAGGGCGTCGCCGCCACTGAGGAGAATGGCGAACCGATCGTTTACCTGGCCGACACCTACAACGACAAAATCAAGCGCCTGCACCCCGCAACGCGAGAGGTCGAGACGGTCGCCGGTGGGTCAGGACACGGACTGGCCGACGGCGACTTCGACTCGGCCGAGTTTTGGGAGCCGGCTGGGGTCAGCATCGCCGGACGAACCCTCTATGTCGCCGATACCAACAACCACGCGATCCGCGCGGTGGACCTGGATCGAGGCGAAGTTCGGACGCTGGGGATCACGTAGCAGAATTGGGTCCGGTCAGAACCGCCTCCCCGGGCCATGTATCGAGGAGAGCCGGGTCATCGTCGTCGTTGCGCGAACTCGACCGCTTCGCCGGCAGGCGACCGGCCGCCAGGATCGCAATGGCGAGGACGCCGATCATCAGCAGGAACTGCCAGCCGAGACCGGCGCGGGTAGCGGTGTTGCCGTCGGAGAAGAGCTCGATCAGGACGCCGCCAATGCCGGTGGCGAGGGCGCCGCCGACGGCGTTTGCGAGCTGCATGGCGGAGGTGGCGCTCCCCTCCTGCCCTGGCGGGGCGGAATCGAGCACGCTCAAACTCAAGCCGGAGTAGGCAAGACCGATCCCGAACCCGGCGATGGCCCAAACCAGCGGTCCGACGAGGACCGAGACATCCGTCGTCAGGACGCCGATGATACCGGCGATGCCGACCGCGATGATCGCAAGCCCGGAACGGATCAGCGTGCGGGGACTCCATTGCCGCGCGTAGTGAGCCTGGAGCCAGGACCCCGCCGTCCAGGTGATCGTGCCCGCCGTGAGGGCGAGACCGGCGAACGCGGTGCTGGTGTGACGGACGTCGGTCAAGCCGAGCGGGACGAAGGCGTCGACGCCGAAGAAGGCAAGATTGAGGAGACCCATCGTCGCGATCGAGGCCGGTAGACCCGGTCTGGCCCGGAGGGTTCCCGGTGGTAGCACCGCCCGAAGCGCGGTCCAGCTGACGGCGATTCCGATGATGGTCAAGGGGCCGGCGAGGACCAGTCGGGACTGGCCGAGGCCGGCGAGCAAGACGGCCATCGCGGCGGCCAGCTGTAAGGCGGCCCGTAGGCGACGCCAGTTGCGCGCCGTCAAGGCGCCGGCCGGAATCCTCCTGATCGTGGGCATCGCCAGCAGCGCCGCCAGGAACGGCATCGGGGCGAGTCCGAGGAAAACCCAGCGCCAGCCGATGTGGGTGGCGATCAGACCGGCGACGGCCGGGCCGATCAGTCCCGGTACGACCCAGGCGGTTGAGAGCAGCGCCAGCATGCGGGGCCGCGCTTCATCCGGATACCCACGGCCGAGAGTGACGTAGGCGACGGAATTGACCAGACCGCTCCCAAACCCCTGGATCGCACGGGCGAGGATCAGGACGATCATCGACGGCGCGAAACCACCAACCAGGAGACCGATCGTGAAGCAGAGGACCCCGGCGAGGAAGGGAACCGCGGGGCCGCGACGGTCGGCCTCGTCGCCGGCGACGACCAGGCCGATCAGGTTGGTGAGCATATAGGCGCTGAACGCCCAACCGTAGAAACCGAGTCCGCCGAGGTCGTCAACCGTCGCCGGCATGACCGTGGCGACGGCAAGGGCCTCGAAGGCGCCGCTGGCGATGGTGAGCAACAAGCCGGCTGTCGTCCGCCGGTAATGCCGGCTCCAGGGACCGCCTGGCGGCAATGTGACCGGTTGTGTGTCGATCTCTGCAGCCGACCCGACGACGTCGCCGATCATGTGATCTCCGAGAGGAACGCCGCCCCTACACTCATTCCTTCCAATCTACTCGGTGGCGGGGCTGCCGTCCCAGAGGGTCCGGCGCTCGGTGAGTTCCACGACGTTGCCATCGGGATCGTCGAGGTAGATGGCGCGGTTGCCGTTGCCGAAGTCCCAGCCGTCCTCGACCTCGTACCCGAGGGCTTCGAGGTGGGCCTGCATCGTGTCGAGGGTGCCAAGCGGGACGCGGAGCGCGAAGTGGACGTGGGCACCGCCGCGACCGTGGTGGATCGACTTCTCGCCGCCGGCCTCGCGCGTCCAGAGACCGAGGAATGCCTCCTTGCCGATGGCGAGCCAGATGGCCGGGCGATCGTCACCCCAACGCTCGACGACGCGGAGACCGAGGTGATCGACGTAGAACTGCTCGGCCGCGGCAAGGTCGGCGACTTCCAGGGTGAATTCGAGGAGACCGACGGCGGGAGGGGCGGGTGGAACCCGCGCTGGTTCCGTTCGTTGGCGTGTTGTGGTTGTGGTTGTCATGTGGTGGTCCTTTCTCGTTTCGTATCAGCGCGAGCGCGGGGTTCGGTCCGTAGGGGCGCACGGCGGTGCCGCCCGTTGCAGGAAGGCAGCGTTCGTGCCGTTGAGTTGGGCGCGCCGCCGTGCGCCCCTACGGTGTGTTCCTCGGTGTGCGCTAGCCGTCGGCGGCGAAGACCTCTCTGCCCTCCTCCGGATCTGCCGAGAGGTCTTCGCCGCGTTGGAGGCGGCGGGCGATGTTGGCGGTTTGGAGCATGGCGCGGCTTGTTGGGGCGTGCGCCGCGAGGTAGCGGGCGACGGCGACGAGGGCGCGGTTGGCCGCCGCCGGATCGCGCGGCGCGAGCTCGGCGAAGAGGGCGATCCCCGCTTCGATCATTTGATAGGAATGGAACTCGCCGTCTTCGCGCAGGAGAAGGTGCCCGAGAGTGGCCACAAGCGGCCCCGGATCGTGGCCGAGGGCGAGGTAGCGGTGGGTGGCGTCCGCGGCGGCCTGGACTTGCTGCTCGCGGTCGAGGAGATCGCGCAGGTGGGCGAGGAGCGCGTCGGCTTCGCTTGGGAGTGTCGCCAGGTCGGATGGGCGATCCTCGGGCAGGCGCGCGGCAGGCATGTTGAGGAAGCGGTCGAGGTAGAGGCGCATCGCACCGTGGTAGAGACCGCGGACCAACTCGGCCGAGGGGGCGCGGCGCATCGCCTGATGGACGGCGTTGGCGTGGGTGAAGGTGTGGAGAACGGTGATCCAGTCGGAGAACTCATTGGCGGTATGGAAGCGCGCCACCCGAAGCGCCGAGGCGTAGCTGACGGCCTGAGTCAACGCGGTCAGGGGCGCGCCGCTGGCAAGACCGGTCGTCAGCGCCTCGACAATCGCGGCGGGGTCATCGCCGAGGAGTGTAGCGACGAAGCTGTCGCCGGCAATCCAGGTGAGATCCGTTCCGGCACCGGCGACGAGCTCGGGGAGGCGGGCGAAGACCGGTTCGAGGAGGGCGACGAGGTCGACCGGGTGGCGCCAGCTGTTCAGCTCTTCCGAGCGGCGGCTCATCGCCAGGACGGGGACGAGACTCGGCAGGATCGTGCCGGCCGTCTCCCGGTCCCAACCGATCAGGTCGAGGAGCTCGCAGGCCTTGTTGACGAAGTCGAGGGTGTGGCCCCCGTCGAGGAAGTAGTGATCGGTCGCGGCGGCGAGGAGGATGTCGGCGAGCTCGGTCGCCGGCAGCCCGGCGTGGATCGCGGTAAGGAGGGCGCGTTCCGCCCCGTCGGCGTCGCGGACTTCGACGAACTGCCGGAACCACGTCTTGAGGCGCGATGCCGGGACATCCGCCGTCGGGAGAGGGTCGAGAACGAAGCGTGGAGGCTGCCCGGCGCAGTCGCGGGCGACGTTGACGAGACCGTGGTAGAGGGCGAGCGCCCGGTCGTCGGGGTCGAGGTGGGGGAGGACGTTGCCCATCGCCGTCAGGATGGTCAGCCCCGCCTGCCAACCACGGTCGCGGTACGTCGCGCCGAAGCGACCGCCGATCTCAAGGATCTCGCGGGGTGGGACGCCGGCTTCGAGGAGGGCGAGGACGTTCTTGACGAGGACGAGGGACAGATCCTGCTCCAGGCCGTCGCGGAGGCGGGCTTTGCCGTGGGCGATGCGGTCGCCACGGCGAGGGCGAGGATCGACGTAGACGATGCCGTCGGCTTCGAGCACCTCATAGGTCTGGACATCGTCGGCCCACGGGTCAAAGGTGCCGCCGCTCTCAAGGTCGAACCTGGCGTGGTGCCAGTGGCAAGTGAGGATACCGTCGCAGACGCTCCCCTTGTGGAGAGGAAAGCCCATGTGGGGACAGCGGTTGTCGACCGCGTAGACGCGATCCGAGGTCGCG
>JAXDKI010000111.1:0-2859 GCA_034667245.1 Thermomicrobiales bacterium
CCGACGGTGTCTTGATCAAGGACAACCACCTGGCGGCGATCGGCGGGCCGGACCGGGTCCGGCGCGCGGTCTGTCAGGCCCGTGCTTTCGCGCCGCACACGCTCCGGATAGAGGTCGAGGTCACGACGCTGGCGGAGGTCGAGGAGGCGCTGGCGGCCGGCGCCGACGTGATCCTGCTCGACAACATGGACGTGGCGACGATGCGCCGGGCCGTCGAAGCGGTCGGCGGGCGGTCGCTCCTCGAGGCTTCGGGCGGTGTCACCCTCGACACCGTGCGCGCTATTGCCGAGACGGGAGTCGATCTGATCTCCGTGGGCGCATTGACGCACTCGGCACCGGCGCTCGACATCAGCCTCGAGTTTGCGCTGGATTGATCAGTCGCCGGTAACCGCGGTGGCGTGTTCGAGATGGACGTGCGGCTGAGCGTTCTCGATGCGGGGAGCGCCGACGCTTGTCAGCCGCAACGAATTCACCGTTACCAGCAGCGACATCCCCATGTCGGCGAGGACCGCCAGCCAGAGATTCGTGACGCCGACGAAGGTCAAGGCGATGAAGGCGAGCTTGACCAGGAGCGACGCGGCCACGTTCTGCCGAATGATGGTCAGTGTGCGCCGCGCGAGCCGCACGGCGACGGGTAACTGGGCGAGATCGTCTCCCATCAGCGCCACATCGGCAGCCTCGATCGCGACATCACTTCCCGCAACGCCCATCGCGATCCCGACCTCCGCCGCCGCGAGTGCCGGTGCGTCGTTCACACCGTCCCCGACCATCGCGACGGGACCAGTTCGCTGAAGATCGGCGATGGCTGCTGCCTTGTCGTGCGGTAGCAGCTCGGCACGGACGTCGCGGACGCCCGCCAGCGTGGCGATCCGGGCGGCGATGACGCGGTTGTCCCCGGTCAACATCACGGTTCGCACGCCGAGCGATCGCAAGGCGTCGATCGCCGGCGCTGTCGCCGGTCTCACCGGATCGGCAACGCCCAGGATGCCGAGGATCCCACGGTCCGAGCCGACGACGACGGCAGTTTTGCCCGACGATTCGAGGCTCTGGAGCTGCTGCTCGACGGAAGAGGGGAGCGGCCCGAAGAGTCGCCGGTTGCCGACGACGACCGATTCGCCTCCGACGACGGCGCGGGCGCCGAGGCCAGGCAGACTCTCGGCCTCGGTGGCGGGCAGGATTGCCAGACCGCGCTCGCGGGCAGCGCGGACGATGCCGAGGGCGATTGGGTGCGAGGCGAAGACCTACACGGCCGCCGCCTGGGCGAGGAGGGCGTCGCTGGAGTAGCCGTTGGCTGGTATGACGTCGGTTAGTGCGGGTCGACCGGCGGTCAGCGTTCCCGTTTTGTCGAAGGCGATCGTGCGGACTGCCGCGAGCGCCTCAATCGCCGCGCCGCCTTTGAACAGGACGCCGCGGCGCGAGGCGGAGCCGATCGCCGCGACCAGCGCGACCGGGGTCGAGATCACCAGCGCACACGGGCAGGCGACGACGAGGAGCACCAACGCCCGGAAGATCCAGTCGCGGAAATCGCCGACGACGAGGGGCACCAGCGTCGCGAGCAAGAGAGCGGCGACGACGACGGCCGGGGTGTAGACGGCCGCGAAGCGGTCGACGAACGCCTGCGCGGGAGCGCGCGAGGCCTGTGCCTCCTCGACGAGGTGAATGATGCGTGCGAGGGTCGTGTCGCCGGCCGGTTTCGTCGACCGGATCTCCAGGACGCCGTCGCCGTTGATACTCCCGGCGAAGACATGGCCGTCCGGACCGACCACGACGGGGATCGATTCGCCGGTGATCGTCGCCTGATCGACCGCCGAGCGCCCGGAGACGACGACTCCGTCCACCGGCACGCGCTCGCCGGGACGCACGACGACGGTCTCGCCGACCGCGACGGCCGCGACGGGGACGCGGAGCTCTTCGCCATTGCGGCGGACATTCGCTTCGACCGGCGCCAGACGGACGAGGGCCTGGATGGCGCGGCGGGTCCGCTCGACGGTCAACGTTTGCAGGGTGAGACCGATCGCGAAGAGGATCAGGACGGACGAGCCCTCTTCCCACTCGCCGATGGCGATGGCACCGGTGGCGGCGATCGTCATGAGCAGATTCATGTCGGCGCGCCGGGCGCGCAGGGCAAACCAGGCGGCTCGAGCGACCGGGTAACCGGCGACCGCCATCGCGAGCAGAAAGGGAACGGCGCTTGCGATCCGCGGCACCCCTGCCTGTTCGACCGCGAAGCCGACGAGCCAGAGAACCGCCGCGATCGTCGTCTCGACCACCCGGCGGCGGCGCCACCAGGTGGGTGAAGCGGTGGCTGACTGCGCGTCCCGCGGCTGAGCGCTGTAGCCGGCTTGCGCCACGGTGGTGAGGATGGACGCGCGGTTGAGCTGGCTGTCGACCGGTGTCACGGTCAGTGTCCCGGCCGCGAAGTTGACGTCGGCCGCCGCCACGCCCGGCAGCCGGCGGACGCCGGCCTCGATCGTGCGCGCGCAGTCGCCGCAGTCCATACCGCTGACGTCGAAGACCCACGGCTCGGCCGAAGGGATCGTATGGGTCATGATGCGCCCTCCTCGCCGTCGTGGTGGGCGACGTGGTCGAGGGCCTGGCCGAAGAGGGTGGTCACGTGGGCGTCGTCGAGGGTGTAGTAGACGAGGCGGCCGTCCCGGCGAGGTCGGACGAGCCCGAGGCTGCGCAGGAGGCGCAGGTGGTGGGAGACGGCTGATTCGGTTTGGCCGACGGTGGCGGCGAGATCGCAGACGCAAAGCTCGCCGCCCGCGAGTGCCGCGACGATGCGGAGACGGGTCGGGTCGCCCAAGGCGGCGAAGAGATCGGCGAGACCGCCGAGGACCTGGCCGGTCGGGAGCGCAG
>JAXDKI010000112.1:0-7018 GCA_034667245.1 Thermomicrobiales bacterium
CTGGCCTCGGCCGGCGCCTTCATCCTGACCGCGCTCATCATCGTCGTTACGCTCGTCCAGGGACGCATCTTCGGCTTCGGCCGGTCGACGGCGGCGTAGGGGAGGGAAGGCACCATGTCGTCCATCACCTCGGCAAGGGAGACCGTCGAGCAGACGCGCCCGCGGATCGTGACACAACGGCGAAGACGTACTTACGGTCGCTACGTCGGCCCAACGCTGCGCTACGCGCTGCTCATCCCGCTGGCGCTGCTCTTCCTCTTTCCCTTCTATTTGATCGTCCGCAACGCCCTGATGACCCAGCCGGAGATCACCGGCCAGGTTTGGCAGTGGTGGCCGGACAAACCCCAGTGGGACAACGTGAACGTCCTCTTCGACCAGGCACCGATGGCGAGGGGACTCCGCAACTCGGCCATCATCGCCGGCGTCAACCTCATCTTCCAAACGCTCTTTGCCTCGATGGCCGGTTACGCACTGGCGCGGATCCCGTCCCGGGGGAGCAATCTGGCCTTCTTCGTCATTCTATCGACCCTGATGGTCCCCAGCGCCGTCACCTTTGTGCCGAGCTACGTCGTCGTCTCCTACCTCGGGGGCGTCAACACCCTCTGGGGCATCGTCGTGCCGGGGCTCTTCAACGCCTTCGCCACCTTCCTCTTCCGCCAGTTCTACCTCGACTTTCCGGTCGAGATCGAAGAGGCGGGCAGGCTCGACGGCCTGGGTTACTTCGGCATCTATCGGGGACTCATCCTGCCCAACTCTCTCGGCATTATGATGGCGCTCGGCATCCTCAGTTTCATCTATAGCTGGAATGCCTTTCTCTGGCCCCTTGTCATCGGGCGCTATCCGACGACCTCGACAGTCCAGATCGTTCTCTCGACCTTCCTGACCGCCCAGACGATCAACCTGCCGATGCTCTTCATGGGGGCAGCCGTCGGCGCGCTTCCGCTCGTCGTCATCTTCCTCGTCATGCAGCGCTACATCGTCCAGGGCGTCCGTCTGTCCGGAATCAAGGGGTAGCGGCGTGCGCAATGATGGGTTGCCGTCGGTCCCCCCAGCTCCCCAGGATTGGGGGGCCGAAAGACGAGCATGACCGACGCTACCCTGGTTGTCCGCGCCGACGACCCGATCGGGATCATCTCGCCCCGGCTTTACGGTCATTTCGCCGAACATCTCGGCCGCTGTTGCTACGATGGACTCTGGGTCGGCGGCGATTGCACGGACCTTCCCCACGAGGCTGGTTTCCGCAGGGACCTGCTCGATGCGCTCCGGGCGATGCCCGTCCCGCTCCTGCGCTGGCCAGGTGGCTGCTACGCCGACCACTACCACTGGCGCGACGGGATCGGTCCGCCGGCCGAACGACCGCGCCGCCTCGGGATGTCCTGCGGACTCCAGGTCGAGGACGACAACGGTCTCGGCACCCACGAGTTTCTTCGACTGTGCGCCCTGCTCGGCGCGGAGCCGTACCTGGCCGGCAACGTCGGCACCGGCACCCCGCAGGAACTCTGCGACTGGGTCGAGTACTGCAACAGCGCTCTCGACACCACCCTCGCCCGGGAGCGCGTGGCGAATGGCGCGCCCGCCCCTTTTGGCGTGCGTCTCTGGGGCGTTGGCAACGAGAATTGGGGTTGCGGAGGCAACTACGACGCCGCGAGTTACGCTCGCGAGTACCGGCGCTACGTGACGATGCTGCGCCACGTCGATTCGTCTGCCGAACTCGTCGTCTGCGGCTACGACGATGCCTGGAATCAGGAGTTGCTGGAGACGCTCGGCAAACACACGTCGCTGGTGGACCACCTCTCGATCCACTCCTACTGGATCCACGGCGGACCGGAGATCGCGTTCGACGATCGGCAATACGACACACTCCTCGCCGAAGCGCGGGCGACCGAGACCTTCGTTGCCCGGACCGCCGCGCTGCTCGATGAGCTCCCAGGCGGCCGGCGCATCGGCGTGGCGCTTGATGAGTGGGGTGTTTGGCACCCGGAGGCGCGCCCGTGGGGGCCCGGCGAGGTCACCCGCCGCACCCCGACGACCTACGAGCAGGCGAACACCCTGCGCGACGCCCTCGCCGCCGCGGTTGCCCTGGAAGGTTTCCACCGCCAGTGCCGGGTGCTCTCGATGGCCAACCTGGCGCAGATCGTCAACGTCCTCCAGGCGCCGGTGATGACCGATGGCACCTGCATCTGGCGGACGCCGACCTACCACGTCTTCCGCCTGCATGCTCCGCACATCGGCGCCACGGCACTGCCGGTCGAGGTGACGGCCGGACCGAGCTTGAGCGACGGAACCAGCGCCATCAGCGCCACCGCCTCCCGCGACGATCAGGGCCTGGCAATCACCGTCATCAACCAAGACCGGCACAGCGCTGCCGAGGTGCGAATTCTGGGCGCCGAGGGCTCAGGTGCGGCAAGCGGACTGATCCTGACCGCCGATCATCCGTCGGCGGGCAACGACGCCGAAGCACCGGACCGGGTTGTGCCGGTTCCGCTGGTGGTGGACCGTGACGGCACCGCAGGCTGGTGCGTGACCATGCCGCCCCATTCGGTCGCGACGATCCTGGTCCCGTCGTGATCGGCGAAGGAGGTATACGCAGAACGATTCCTGTCCGGTTGCTGCAATGGCTGATAGCCGAGGAGACCAACCGTGAAAATCACCGCGCTCCGTCTGCGTGAAGTCGTCGGTGTCATCCATCACGACGGTGAGTTCTGGGAAGAGCGCCTGATCCGGCCGATCGACGTCTACCCGGAGCATCGCGCGGTGGGAGCCGGCGGCTGGCTTCCCGACCGGATCGACGAGAACCACTCGCGCATCCGGACCGTTTTGGTCGAGATCGACACCGACGAAGGTGTCACCGGCCTCGGCGGGCCAATCCAGCACGAGGTCGCTTACGCGCTCGATCGTCAGTTTCGCGCGCTCCTGATCGGTCAGGATCCGCTGGCAACCGAGCGCGTCTGGGATCAGATGTATCGCCACGCCGTCCACGGTCGCAAGGGAGTCGAGATGATGGCCATCAGCGCCATCGACTGCACCCTCTGGGACATCCGCGGTAAATGGCACGGCGTTCCCGTTCACCGTCTCCTCGGCGGTCCCATCCGCGAGACGATTCCGGCCTACGCGAGCGCCCTCGGATTCTCGCTCGAACCGGAAAAGGTTCGCGAGCGCGCGAAATCGTTCGTCGCTCAGGGCTTCACGGCGACCAAGTGGTTCCCCCGCTACGGCCCGACCGACGGTCGTGAAGGAATCGCCCGCAACCTCGAGCTTGCCCGGACGCTGCGCGACGCCATCGGTCCCGACGCCGACTTCATGCTCGACGCCTGGATGAGCTGGGACATCCCGTACACCGTCAAGATGTCCGAGTTGTTGGAAGAGCTCCGCCCGCGCTGGATCGAGGAGCCGGTCATGCCGGACCTGATCGACGCCTGCGCCGAGATTCGCCGCCGCTCCCGGGTCCCGATCGCCACCGGCGAGCACGAGTACACCCGCTGGGGTCTGAAGCAACTGATGGACGCCGGCGCCGCCGACACCCTCCAGCCCGACACCTACTGGGCCGGCGGTATCTCCGAGATGGTCAAAATCTGCGCCGTCGCTTCATGCTACGGTCTCTTCGTCATCCCCCATGGTCACTCGGTCCACGCCAACGTCCAGCTCAGCGCGGCGCTCCCGATTCCCTATGTTCCGCTCGTCGAATACCTGATCAAGTGGCAGACGCTCCTCCAGTTCTTCTGGAAGGAACCGCTCAGGCCGGTCAACGGCAGCGTCACCGTCCCGTCCACCCCAGGCATGGGCATGGAGGTGGACCCGGCGAAGATCGAATCGGAACGCGAGCTGCGCTGGGACTAACCGATCGGAACCGCCTACAATCACCCACCGAGGAATCTCCGCGATCGACGCCACGGAAGGAGCACATGGTGCGCGCAAATCACGTTAAACGGCGATTGGCGGCGGGCGAGCCGTCGGTCGGGACCTGGCTGGCGCTACCCAGTCCCGAGGCAGCCGAATACGTCGCCACGCTGGGATTCGACTGGCTGGTCGCCGACACCGAGCACAACGCCATCGACATCCGCACCCTCTGTCAGATGTTCGGCGCCATCGCCCCGGCCGGTGTTGCGCCGATGGTCCGCATCCCCTGGAACTCGCCGGAAAACTTCAAGCGGGTGCTCGACGCTGGGGCCTGGGGGATCGTCGTCCCGATGGTCAATAGTAAAGAGGAAGCCGAGCAGGCCGTCGAGGCGACCCGCTACCCACCGCGGGGCGCCCGCTCCGTCGGGGGGGGCATGCCCGCCCTCCGCTTCGGCACGACCGGCGGCGAGTACCTCCGTCGCGCCGACGAGGAGATCCTCCTCGTCCTCCAGATCGAGCACATCCAGGGGGTCGAGCGCTGCGACGAGATCCTGAGCGTCCCCGGCGTCGATGCCTGCTTCATCGGCCCCAACGACATGGCCGCCTCGATGGGCATCGGTCTCGGCGTGCCGCTCGAGAGCGACCATCCGCGGTTGGTCGAGGCGATCGCCCACGTCCAGGCGACCGCCAAGGCCTGCGGTGTTGCCCCCGGTATCCATTGCTCGGACAGCAACGGCGTCAACCAGCGGATTGCCGAAGGCTTCCAATTCCTCGCCCTCGCCAGCGAGCTCCGCTACATGCTCGCCGGTCTCAAGGACGCGATCGGCGAGCTCAACTGGCAGGGTTCCGAACGCTCCGAGATCGGAGCCGAAACCGTCGGCGCGGGCGCGGTACGGTACTGATGGGTAGGCGGTAGGCAGCAGGCAGAGGGCAGTCGAAACGACCGGTTCTGCCCTCTGCCTGCTGCCTACCGCTCGCTAGATTGATGGAGAATCAGCGCATGAAGCTGCTCCTGGCCTCTGCCGAGGGTGAGGCCTTCTTCGATCTGCTGAACGACGTGCCGGACCTGGAGATCGTTTACGCGTCCACCCCAGACGAGATGATGACCCACGCGGCCGACGTCGACGTGATCTACGCCAAACCGACCCCGGAGTTCCTCGCCGCGGCGCCGAAGCTGCGTTGGGTTCAAGCGCCGAGCGCGGGCGTCGATTTCCTGATGACCTTCCCGGATCTGGTCGAGAGCGACCTGATCCTGACCAACACGCGGGGCGCCCACGGTCCGTCGATCGCCGAGCACGTCTTCGGTCTGCTCCTCTCGCTGACACGGGCGATTCCGACGTGTCTCAAGTGGCAGGCGGACAGGCAATGGAATCGCAATCAGCAAACTTATCGGTTGCCGCGAGAGGTCATGGGCGCGACGATGGGCATCATCGGCTTCGGCGCGATCGGCCGCAATGTCGCCAAGCGGGCGCTCGCCTTTGACATGAACGTCCTCGCCGTCGATGCCGTCGCCTGCGATGGCGCGCCTTATTGCGAGGAGGTCTGGGCGACCGAGCGACTCCAGGACATGCTGGCCGCCTCTGACGTGGTTGTCGTCGCGGCGCCGTACACCAAGGAGACACACCATCTCCTCAGCACCGCCGAGATCGCGGCGATGAAACCGGACGCCTACCTGATCGTCGTCTCCCGCGGCGGTATCGTCGACGAAGACGCGTTGGCCACCGCGATGCAAGCGGGACACCTCGCCGGCGCGGGGATCGACGTCACCGAGCGCGAGCCGTTGCCGGCCGATAGCCCCCTCTGGGAGCTGCCGAACGTCATCCTGACACCCCACCTCGCCGGCTCCTCTTTCCAGAAGGAGCGCCGCTGCGTCGAGGTGCTCCGCGAGAACCTCCTCCGCTTCGGCCGAGGCGAACCGCTGATCAACGTCGTCGACAAACGGGCGGGCTACTAACCGGGCGGAAAGGCGAGGAGGCGAGAAGCAGCCGTTAGCTCCTCGCCTTCCCACCTTCGTCGGCTGGTACACCGGGCTGGCAAGATGGTACGGTGCGTCGTAAACGAATCTTCGCCCCTGCCACGATGGAGTGACGAGGAGAAGCCGCTGTGAACGGTGCGGAACCATATCGTCGAGCCTTGCGTGCATTGACCGTGATCGTCGCTTTCGCGACCCTGGCCATGCTTCTCGGGTCGCGCGCGGTGCCAAATCGTGCGGGAGCCCAGGAGGGCACGCCGGAGGCGGTTGGGACATCGGCACCGACACCAGAGCTCCCGCGCTCCCGCGAGCAAGTGATCGCCCAGGGCCTGGCGATCTTCGACATTGAGCCGGCGATCTGGCGAGTCGTCGAGATCCAACCGGTTCCCTTCGACGAGTCGGAAGAGGTCACCGGCGATGTCTCGTTCACCCTCCAGATGGAAGGCGCGACGATCATCCGCAACAACGTCACCCTCAAGCGCGCGCGCCTCGAAGTCGGAGAAGCCTTCTTCTTTTCGGCCGAGGATCCGTATGTTCGCTATTCCCTGCGCGGATCCGAATCTCGTGCCTGGGTGATCGAGTACGTCGCGGCCGACGCCGATGACGAGGACGCCGGCGGCACCGTGATCTACAAGACCGACCCGATTGCGAATTTCCCGTCGGGTACCCGCGACCTGGAGTTGATCCGCAACATCCTCCTGCCCGGCGAGGCGGCTGCCCTGCCGAGGCACAGCGGATCGGCGCTGGTGCTCGGCACCGGCGGCTCGGTGACCGTCTCGGCCGGAGACGCCTCGGCAACGCTCGCGGTCGGCAATGGCATCTTGCTGCCGGGCGAGGCGACGCTGAGCAACGCCGGCTCGTCGCCGGCCACCTACGTGGTGGTGGCTATCGGGGCGCGGGTGCCGGATCCCGGCGACGAGCCGGCGGAGACCGGGAGCGGAGAGACGCCGACCGGAACGCCGGAGGCGGAGGCGACGGCGACCGAAGCCCCTGCCGATGATGCGGACGAGGATGGTGTCAACGACACGAGTGAGGCCGAGCTCGGCACCGATCCCAACAACCCCGACAGCGACGGCGACGGGGCAACGGACGGCGACGAGGTCTTCCTCTACGGCACCGACCCGCTCGATCCCGACAGCGCGCCCTAGTGGGCCGTCAAGGCTGAAATGCCGGGTAAGGCCGCCGGAGCTTGGTCCGGGCGTCGGCGGT
>JAXDKI010000113.1:0-8499 GCA_034667245.1 Thermomicrobiales bacterium
ATGGACCCTACACAAACACGGTCTGCTAGACTGTGGACAGAAGTGCGCAGAGCCTCACGTCATAGGACCGAGACAGGAACGCTGCTCGATGCGCTGCTCGCCTCTCGTCACGCCACTCCTCATCACGGTAACCGCGGTGCTGCTGGCCGGTCTGGCCAATCCTCTTGACGCGCGATTACCTACCTCGCAGCCGCAGGTAGGTGCAGCGGCTAGGGGTGGGCTTGCACCGTCTCCTGCCTGGCATCGGACGGCATCATACAGCCGCGGTGTCAGCGATCGCCCCGGGGCCGCCGCGGCTGATGCAGAGCGGCGGAACTACGTCGCCAACTCCTCGGTCGAGGAGAATCGCAGGGGTTGGGACCAATTCACTAGCGATCGCCAGCTGGTCGTCAAGTACAGCCGCGACGAGGGGTTCGCCGCGGATGGCAAGGCAAGCCTGAAACAAGAGATCGTCGATTCCATTGCCGCGCCGCAGGGTAGCAATGCCTACTGGATTTACCGAATTCGTGTCGATCCCTCCTGGGCCGGTAAACATATTTCGGCTTCGTGCGAGGCCTGGACGACGAGCGAGAACATTGTTCCCCGCCTGACGCTGGAATTTTGGGATGCTGGCACCCACGAAACCAAATACCTCTCGAACATCGGCGACCGCACTCCGGTCATGACCGACGTCTGGCAGCGCCACGAAATCAACGACGCGGTGATTCCCGCCGGGACGACCGAAATCCGGGTGATTGGCGTCAGTAAGGTTAGTGCCGTCGGCCAGACCGGGACGGTTTGGTACGATGCCTTCGTCTTGGAGGACGGCCCCGTCGCCGGTCCGTACATCGCGGGGGCACCGGCAACGCCGGGAGCCACGGCTCAAGGCAGCCCTGCGGCGTCGCCCGCCGGCAGTCAGCTGGCGCAGGTCACGATCACCAGCACATCGACGGCGAGGCCGGCGACGACCGCAACCACCACCCCCACTCCAACGAGCACTCCTACGGATCTGCCAACCGCGACTCCAACCCGTACGCCCACACCACCGCCGAGCCCGACGCAACTCCCGACGGATACGCCAACGTCGACCGCGACGCGGACCCGCGTGCCGCCGACGAGGACGCCGACGCCCGAGCCGACCAACACCCCCTCTCCATCTCCCGCCCCCTCCGAAACAGCGACCACGACGCCGACACGATCGACGACTGCCGTCACCGTTGCGGAAGCGCCGTCACCTACGGTGACACGCCAACCGACCACGGTGGTGCCAACCCGAACGCCAACCCCAGTACCGACCGCAACGTCGACCGCCACGTTACAGCCGACGGCGACGCCGAGCCCGCTGCCCACCAACACGTCGACGCCGCTGCCGCCCACGCGGACACCAACCCCACGACCGACCGCCACGAACACGGCAACTCCGCGCCCCAGTTCGACGCCACGACCGACGAACACCCCCGTACCGACGGCGACTTCAACGCCCGCACTGACGGACACGCCCGTGCCGACCGCAACGCCGACGGCGGTCCCTACGTTCACACCCTCGCCGCAACCAACAAACACGCCCGTACCGACGGACACGCCGACCCCGCCGCCGACGGCCACGGCCACGGCGACGGCCACTCCTCTCCCGACCGAAACCCCGACGCCGGTGCCGACCGACACCCCCTCGCCGATTCCGACCGCGACGCAGACGGCGACGCCGAGTCCGAGCCCGTCAGCGACGCCAACCGACACGCCGGTGCCGACGGTTACGCCCACACCGAGTCCGACAGCGACGCCGAGCGCGACGAGCACGCCCACAGCCCCGCCGACGACTACTCCGGAGCCGACGGCCACCGAGACGCCTCCGCCCTCCCCCTCCGCGACGCCCGCTGAGATCGCACCACAAGCCGCTTTTCGTGGAGACTCCGCCCACACGGGTCGCCAACCAGGCCCCAGCATCCAGGGCAAACCGAAACGGCGATGGCGCTACCCGACCCGAGACGCGGTCACCTCGTCGCCGGCGGTCGCGGACGGCGTGGTCTACGTCGGCAGCTTCGACAACCACGTGTACGCGATCGATGCCGCGACAGGGAAGCGAAAGTGGCGCTTTGCCACCGGCGACGACGTCTCATCCTCGCCGGCCGTGGTTGGCGGCATGGTCTACGTCGGCAGTTTGGATGGGCGCCTCTATGCCCTGGACGCCGCGACCGGCCAGGAACGATGGCGCACGAGGATCGGTCAAGTGATCTCCGCGCCGACCGTCGAGGATGGCGTCGTCTACGTAGGGAGCTGGGACGGCAACCTGTATGCGATCGATGCGCGCACCGGCGACGAAAGATGGAGTTTTGCCACCGGCGCCGAGGTTTTCTCTTCACCGGCCGTAGCGAACGGGGTGGTCTACGGCGGCGGCATCGACGGAGTCTTACACGCCGTCGATGCGATCTCGGGGCAAGAGCATTGGCAGCGCAGTATCGGCAGCCAATACTCGTCGCCCGCGATCGTCGGCGGTTTGGTCTACGTCGGCAGTGTGAACGGCCGCCTCTACGCCCTCGAAGCCGCCACCGGCGAAACACGGTGGCGGTTCGCCACCGGCGCGCGCATTGCCTCCTCGCCGGCAGTCGTCGATGGGGTGGTCTACACCGGGAGCGACGACGGCAACCTCTATGCGCTCGATGCCGCGACCGGCGACAAGCGGTGGGAGCTCGCCACCGGAGGCCCGATATTCTCTTCCCCGGCGGTCACTGCCGACACCGTCTATGTGGGAACTCTCGAGGGCGTCCTCCTCGCGGTCGACGTGGAAAGCGGAACCCAAAGGTGGAGCGTCAGGATCGGCGATGCGGTGTACTCCTCACCCGCGGTGATCGACGGCGTGGTGTACGTCGGTAGCGACGATCGCCGTCTCTACGCGATCGGGGGCTCATAACCGCGCCAAGATCGGCCGGTTAGAAAGGGAAAAGCGAAAGTCGGCGCAGTGCGCCTGATCCCATCAAGATGCCGCGCACAGGGGTAGTCGTTTGAGATAGAATCACCCGCCGTGTCCGTCGAAAGCCCATCAGCCAACGAGGTAGGCGTGTCTTCTCAACGACTTTCCTTCGGTATCCAGACGATTCCCAACCGCCCCTACGCCGACCTTGTCGCACGCTGGCGCGACTGCGAGGCGCTCGGATTCGACAGTGTCTGGCTACCGGACCACTTCGTGCCGACGTTCCGGCGGGAGCTCCCGCTCTTCGAGGCCTGGACGCTTCTCGCGGGGCTGACGACGGTGACATCGCGCATCCGGGTCGGCGTCCTCGTCAGTTGCAATACCTTCCGGCACCCTGCATTGCTCGCCAAGCAGGCGACCACGGTCGATCACGTCTCCGGCGGCCGGCTGGAGCTCGGCCTCGGCGCCGGTTGGGTCGAGTTCGAGCATCACATGTTCGGACTGCGGTATCCGGACGACGCCGAGCGGGTCGCGATGTTTCGGGAAGCGGTCGAGGTCGTCGATCGCCTTCTCCGCAACGACGTCACGTCCTTCGACGGCGTGCATTACCAGCTCCACGAGGCGCCCTTCCGACCCGCGCCGGTCCAACGTCCTCGACCGCCTCTGACCCTGGCCGCTCACGGTCCCAAGATGCTCCGGTTCATCGCGCCCTACGCCGACCGCTGGAATTCGATGGGCACCACCGAAGAGCTGCGTGAGCGCGGCGCACGCCTCGACGACGCCTGCGCCGCGATCGGTCGCGATCCCCGGGAGATCATCCGCTCCCTTCTCTACGTGCCGGCAATCATGAACACCGAGTGCCCCTGGGACTCCCCCGAGGCCTTCCGCGACTTCGTCGGGCGCTTCCGCGAGATCGGCATCGAGGAGTTTCTGCTCCAACCTCCACCAGACGACCAACGTCCCACCTACGAACGTATCGCCTCGGAAGTGATTCCCTCGCTCAGAAGCATGGGGTAATCGTCTCTCGCCTCTCGCTATACTTGACTCCCGTACGGGTGCGGGTGCGTACGCGACGCGTGTTCGCGGCGGGCCGTGCTCTCTGGACAGCACGTTGAACGATCTCGCTTCTCTAATCGACCTGATCTTTACCGTCTTGACCATCGCCCTCATCGGCCGCGCTCTGCTCTCCTGGTTCGACCCCGGGATGCGTTCGACCATCGGCCGGCTCCTCGTCGACATCACCGAACCGATCATCGGACCGATCCGGCGGGTCGTGCCCTCGGTCGGCATGTTCGACATCTCGCCGATCATCGCCCTCCTCCTCCTCCAGTTTCTACGCCGCTTGCTCATTTCCGCCGTCTCCTGAACCGTCGATCACAGCGCACACGAGTTCCCTCGGCATCGCTCTTGCCTCGGCGGCCGTAGCGGAGGAGCGGTTGTGCACCTCCGTGCTCCCGTGCAGGAGGCCAGCAATGATCGATACCCCTGACCACGCCGACCGATCGCCAGCCGCCCGCGATACCGAACCGGCCGGCGACGACACGATTCACGACGAACACACGAGCGAACCTGCCGAGGGCTCACGGCAACCCCCCACCGACGCCCAGACCGACACCCGTGAGCATCCCAGTGAACCGGCGGAGGGCAGGACAGATATCGAGCGCTGAGCACGTCCCCACACTCGCCCTCCCACTCATGGCAACCGCAGCCAGAGTGACAGGACGTGCGAGCGGCGTTCTCCTACGTCTGGTTGGTCGGTGCTACCATCCCGCCAGGTAACCATGGGGCACACGCCAACGCGGAGGGAGACGCACGCACGATGAGTTCGACAAACGGCAACTGGGACGCGCTGCTCGAGCGGGAGCACGAGCAACACCTCGCGGAGTTCTTCGACTTCCTGCGCATCCCGAGTGCCAGCGCCCTACCGGCCCATCAACCCGACATCGAGCGCGCCGCGACCTGGACGGCCGAGCGGCTCCGTCGCGCCGGTGTCCCGGAGGTCGAGATTCTGCCGACCGGCGGCAAACCGCTCGTCTGGGGCCGCTGGCACGTCGCCGACGACCAGCCGACCGCCCTCATCTACGCCCACTACGACGTCCAGCCGCCCGATCCGCTCGATCTCTGGACGTCACCTCCCTTCGAGCCGGCGATCCGCGACGGCAGGATCTACGCCCGCGGTGCCGCCGACGACAAGAACGGCGTGCTCCAGACGATCCTTGCCACCGAGGCGCTGGCCCGGACCCAAGGCAAGCCTCCCATCAACCTGATCTTCTTCTTCGAGGGCGAGGAGGAGATCGGCAGTCCCTCGGTTGCCCCCTTCATCAGCGCCGCCCGCGACCGCCTCGCCTGCGACTGGGTCATCAGCGCCGATGGTCTGATGTGGGGAGCCGGGCAGCCGTCTTTGACCGTCTCGACCAAGGGCATGGCCGCCTGCGAGCTCCACCTTCGCACCGCCAACACGGACATGCACTCCGGCGTCTACGGCGGCTTCGTCGGCAACGCGGCCCAGGCAATGGCACACCTCGTCGCCAGTCTGCACACCCCCGATGGTCGCGTCGCCGTCGCCGGCTTCTATGACGGCGTCCGCGAACCGACCGCCGAGGAGCGCGACGAGGCGGCAGCGGTGCCGTTCGACGAAGCGGCCGTGAAGAAGACACTCGACTCGCCAGGCTTCTGGGGCGAGCCGGGTTATTCCCCGCTGGAGCGAAGTTGGCTGCGGCCGACGCTCGATGTCAACGGCATCTGGGGCGGTTTCCAGGGCGACGGCAAGAAGACCGTCACCCCCGCCGAAGCGCACGCCAAGATCACCTGCCGTCTCGTCCCCAACCAGGATCCAGCCGAGATCCTCGACCTCATCGAGCGCCACGTCGCCGCCCACACCCCGACCGGGGCGACCGTGACCTTCGTCCGGCAGCCGGGCGAGGCTCGACCATTCGCGATCGACCGCAACAACCCCGCCCTCATCACCGCCGGCGAGACGTTGCGCGCACTGACCGGGCAGGACCCGTACATCATCCGGCTTGGCGGCACCCTCCCGATCGCCGAGGTCTTCCACCAGGAACTCGGCGCCGAGATGATCTTCTACGGGTTCGGATCGATGGACTGCAACGCCCACGCACCGAACGAATGGCTCCGCGTCGAGGACTTCCACTTTGGCGTCCGCGCCTATTGCGCGTACCTGTCTGCCCTGGCACGTTAGGCGATCCGAGGGAACCGTTTGCGCGTCGCCGTCGTCTATTTCGGTGACGGGGTAGCGTCCCCACCGGGTGATACACGAGATGGAGCGATTGATGACGCGCGAACGGTTCTCACGACGAACTTTCTTTGGTTTGATGGGTGGTACCCTGGCGATCGCCGCAGCTGCACCAGCGTTGGCTTTGGCACAGGCCGATGCGACGCCTTCCCCGACCGGCGCCATTGAGCATCCGACCGGAGCCAACGACCTCGTCCTCCGCGTCGAGGTGACCGGCGGGTTCGTACCGCCACAGGTGACGCTCTCGGAGTTGCCGCAGTTCTCCCTCTATGGCGACGGCCGGGCCATCACCACCGGTCCGACGATCGAGATCTACCCGGCACCCGCCCTGCCAAACCTTCGCCAGATCCGGCTCACCGAAGCGGGGATTCAGGAGGTGCTCGCCGCCGCGAAGGAGGCCGGTCTCCTCGACGGCGACAAGACCTACTTCAACAACATCGTCGCCGACGCCCCGACCACCGTCTTCACGGTCGTTGCCGGCGGCAAGACGACAATCGTCTCCGCGTACGCCCTGGGCATCGGCGACGACCCGAACTGGACCGCCGAGGAACGCGCGGCGCTCGCGAAACTGCAGGAATTCGCCGCTAGCGTCTTCGACGTCAAGACCTGGATCGACCCCGCCAATTTCGCCTCCGACGAAGAGGCATACCCCATCGAGCGCCTCCAGATCGTCGCCCAGCCAATCGATCTCTCACAGGCAACGCCGGATTCCAACGACCCGCCCCAAGACGAACCACCGCTGGAGTGGCCGCTCTCGACACCATTGACCGAAGCGACGCCGACGACCGACCTCTTCGGCTCCGCCCAGAACTTCCGCTGCGGCGTGATCGCCGGCGAGGACGCAGCCACGCTCGTCGCGGCCGCACAACAGGCAAACGCCCTCACCCCCTGGGTCAGCGAAGGCAAGAGCTACCTCGTCTCGTTCCGCCCGCTCCTGCCAGACGAGACCGGCTGCCCGCCGCGAAATCCAGAGATCGAGGCATCACCGGTGACCTCCTCGTAGAGTACGCGTGGAGACTCCAGGCGCTCAGATCGGGTTGTGACGCGATATCGTCGGACCCATCCTCGCAAAGCCACTAACGTGTGAACTCAGACGTGGAGTCCCCATACTCCCCTACGTATCATGGCCCTCACCCGGCAAATCAAACCCGACCAGTTCCATCAGCCGAAGCGCATTGGTCGACGTGGCGAGACCGGGACGAAGCGTGTAATCGAACCCCATCGACGGTCCTTCCGCGGTGTCTGCCACCGTATCGCGGAAGTGAACGAGGCGGGCCACGCCGGAGAGCTCCGGCCCCTCCGCCAGCGTCAGATCGTGGGTCGAGACGGCGCCGATGGCACCGCGATCGACCAGACCGCGGATGATCCGTCGCGCCGCGATCTGCCGCTCGGCGGTGTTCGTCCCCTGCAGGATCTCGTCAAGCAGATAGAACACCCGCGCCTCGTCGGGTTTGACGTCGCGCGCGGCGTCGACGATCTGCTTGAGCCGCAACAGCTCTGCCATGAAGAAGGAGACACCCCGCTCCAGCGAGTCCTGAACGCGGACACTGGTCCAGAGCGAGACGGGCGGCAACCGCAGCGACGAGGCGCAGACCGGCGCTCCCGCCCCGGCCAGGACGATGTTGACGCCGATCGATCGCAACAACGTGCTCTTGCCCGACATGTTCGAGCCGGTCACCAGCAGGAAGGTCCCCGGCGGCCCGACCTCCACGTCGTTGACCACCCGGACCTCGTCCGCCAACAACGGGTGTCCCAACGCCCACGCCTCGAACCGCGTCGCCTCCTTATCGAGCTGAGGGAACACCCACCCAGGCTCGTCGTGGGCAAGCCCTGCCAGGGCCACGAGCGCTTCGACCTCGCCGATCGTCTCAAGCCAGCCCCTCACGTGCCGCCCTGACGTCTCCCGCCACCGTTCGAGCGCGTCCAACACCTGGATGTCCCAGCAGACGAGCGCCTGCAACGGCAGGTAGGCGATCGACCCACGCGGCACCGCCCACGCCGTCAACCGGTGGAGCCGCCGCACCTGCTCGTGCGCGGGACGTTGCCCGACGACGAGGCGATCGTGCAGCCGCCGCAAGAGCGACGCCTCAGGTTGGTGCGAATCGAGATGCTCGAGCAACCCCGCATAACTGACCAGCGCGTTGTGTTGGGCCGCCGCGGTCGCGATCGGTTCGCTCGCCCCGCGGCCCAAGACCTGGCTAATCGCCAGATTGATGACCAGGAACAGCGCCCAGAGAGGAGGACCGAGCACACCGGCAATGTCGAGCCCGGCACTGACGACAAGCAGCGCCACGCTCACTCGCGCCGCCCAGACCAGACCGCGCCGGTGCGCCAGCCACGGCCCGCCCTCGGCCCACCG
>JAXDKI010000114.1:0-13272 GCA_034667245.1 Thermomicrobiales bacterium
TCCTTGTACACGAAGCGATCGTTACCGCACGTTCAACGTGGCTGCGGGAGCTCCCGTTGCCAAACACTTCTCAACGAACTGCCGGGGGGACTGGCCAACGACCTCATTGACTCCTCCGGATGCACCACGACTACATGTGTGGGCGCCCCCTGCCTACGCAACTTGTCGGTCGTATGGGTCAGGTCCCTTGACGACACGGCCGGCTTTCATGACGAAGGCGACGTCCTTCAGCGTGCGAATGTCGGCACGCGGATCGCCCGCTACGGCGATGACGTCGGCCCATTTGCCGGGCTCCAGCGTTCCCGTCCGCGAACCAAGTCCGATTGCCTCGGCGGCGCGCTTCGTCCCGGCCTGGATGGCTTCCATAGGCGGGAACCCGGCCCGGACGAGGCACTCCACCTCGAAGTACATCAGCCCGTGGGCACCGTCGGTTCCGACGGAAATGTTGACGCCGAGGTCGCGGGCTATCGCGAGGTTTGTCCTGGTCGCATCGCGAGCGTTGCGGAGCGGCTCCGTGAGGCGCGACTCGTCCGTCTCCCACAGCCGGATTGTCTGGGTCCCAATGAGCCACGTGCCCCGCTCGGCCATGCGCTTGAACTGATCCGGTGTGATGTAGATCCCGTGCTCGATGGTGTCCACACCCGCGTCGATCGCGTCGTCGACAGCCGGCCCACCGTGCGCGTGGACGGCGACCGGCCGACCGGCGCGGTGCGCTTCCTCAACGGCAGTTTGGATCTCGAGCGGCGAGAAGTAGGCCTGGGTCGGCGTGGCACTGGCGCTGGGCGGGGTCAGGTAAAGCTTGATCAGATCGGCCCCGGCGGCGAGGTTTTCCCGCACAACCCGGCGAATCTCGTCTGGGCCGTTCACCTGGACGTCGGTGACGCTCACGCGGGAGTGCGTGGGCTGCAGCCCACGGGTGGCGATAAGCGTCCGTGGCCCCTCGATCCAGCCCTCGGCGATCGCTTTGCGATACCCCACGTCAAGGAGATCCCGCTCGCTAAGCGTGCGGGCGGTGGTCACGCCGGAGAGCAGGCAGCGCCGGGCATAGTCAGTGCCGCGTAGCAGAATCTCATAGTTCGACCCGCTCGTTCCTCCGTGCGGAAAGGCGAGGCCAAAATGGGTGTGGGCGTCGACTAGACCGGGGAGGAGCGTGAGGTCTCCTAAGGAGATCACCTCGGCTCCGGCCGGGGCGTGCACCGCCTCCGAGGGGCCAACCTCCGCGATCAGGTCACCATCAACGAGGATAGTGGCCGGGCCGTAGCCGTGCGCGCCCGTTCCGTCTATCAGTCGCGAGGCGCGAAGGGCAAGCACAGTTCGGTTCTCCCAACCATCGAATTCGACCGTTCATGAGTTCTGGAGGCACGGTACTCGCGCGCTAATGGCGCAACGTCGGATCGATCCTATCGCGCAGCCAGTCACCGAGAAATCCGAGGCCGACCACTGTGAGCATGAGCGCGATTCCCGGGAACGTGATGATCCACCAGGCGACGTCGATGTACTCGCGACCTTCGCCGACGATGCTGCCCCACGTGGGCGTCGGCGGCGGCACCCCCAAGCCGAGGAAGGAGAGGGCGGACTCGGCGAGGATCATCTGACCGACCTGGTAGGTGACGATGACGAAAACTAGGGGCATCGCGTTCGGAAGGATGTGCCGGAGGAGTACGCGCGGCGACGACGCCCCGAGGACCTTCGCTGCCACGACGTAGTCCTGTTCCCGCAGGCTGAGCGTTGCCGCCCGCGACATGCGGGCATAGATGACCCAACCGGAGATGGCCAAGACCACGATCAGGTTGGTCGCGTTTGGTCTGAGCACCGAAATGACAAAGATCGCGAGCAGCAGAAATGGGAACGCGAGCTGGACGTCCGCCAACCGCATAATGACGTGGTCGAGCAGACCGCCGAAGTACCCCGCCAGCACACCTAGCAGCACTCCGCCGATTCCGGCGACGACGACAGAAACCAGCCCCACCGCCAAGGAGATGCGGGAGCCGAAGACGACGCGGGACCAGAGGTCGCGCCCGAGGTTGTCTGTCCCCAACGGGTGGTCCCAGCTCCCGCCTGCCTGCCACGCTGGCGGAGTCAACCTCGCGACAAGGTGGGGTTTGGTTGGGTCGTGATCGGTCAGCAGGGGTGCCCCCAAGGCCACCAATAGAATCACCAAAGCGATGCCGGCTCCGACGAGACCCTTGGCATTGCGCCGTGAGACAATCCGGCGCCACCGCGGGGACCGCGTCCTCGCTGGTGAGGCGGACCTGACTGCGTCGGAGAGAGCTGCTGCCACCGGTTACCTCAACCGTATCCGAGGATCGAGCATCGAGTAGAGCATGTCCACGAGGAAGTTGATGAGAACGATCACGAACGCCATGTAGATGACCGCGGCCTGAACGACCGGGAAGTCTCGCTGGCTGATGGCCTGGATCGTCGTGCGACCGAGACCGGGCCAGGCGAAGACCGTTTCCACGATAATCGCGCCCCCCAGCAGGTAGCCGAGATCCAGGCCGATGAGTGTCACGAGCGAGATGAGGACGTTGCGCAGGGCGTGGCGCGTCAGCACGATTCGCTCCACCAGCCCCTTGGCACGGGCCGTCCGCACATAATCCTGCCGGAGATGCTCAAGGAATTCGGTGCGGGTCACCCGGGTGAATTTCGACACTGGGTGCGCGGCCAAGGTGATCGCGGGGAGCACGAGGTGGCGGAGATCGCCGGTGCCGGACGTCGGCAGCCAGTGCAGTTTGACCGCGAACAGCAAGATCAAGACGATGCCGAACCAGAAGTTCGGCATCGACTGGCCGATGAGCGTCACGAAGGAGATCGCAAAATCGGTCCCCGAATCGCGCCGGATCGCCGACCAGATGCCCAGCGGAACCCCGACGCAGATGGTGATGAGCAGCGCGGTCGCGGCGAGTTGCAGGGTCGCCGGTACCCGCTCAAACACCACCCGCGCTGCCGGTTCCCGGTATTGGAACGACGTGCCCAGGTCCCCTTGCAGCAGGTTGCCCAAAAAGCGTACGTACTGCACCGGTATCGGCTGATCGAGGCCGAGATCGGTGCGGAGCTCATCGTACGCTTCCCGCGGCGCGGCCGGATCGAGTAAAAGAGATGTCGGATCGCCGGAGAGACGAAGCACGACGAAGACGACGAGCGTCACTCCGGCGACTACGATAAAGGCGCCCAGGGCTCTTGCCAGCAGATAGTTACGCATTCGCCCTCCGGACGCCCCTGACGCCTGGCTAGGCGGCCAGCGACGCGGCATGAAGCCGCAATTGACCGCTGGGAGAGATTTCGACGTTCGTCAGCCGGCCATCGATCCCATAAATGTCGTTCTGCTGGTAGAGGATGAGCGTCGCCATCTCGTCGACGAGGATGCGTTGCAGCTGCGTGAAGATCTCCTGACGTTTTTCCTGGTCGACCGTGGAAGCTTCCGCGTCGATCAAGCGCTCCACCTCAGCGCGCTGCTCCTCCGGCAAGGGGTTGTAGGCCCATGGCGAGGCAGAGTGCATGTTCGCCCAGATCATGCGGTCGAGGTCGAATCCGACCCAGTTCCAGAGGAAGATGGGCGAGATCGTGCGCTCGTCCCGCTCCTTGATCCACGTCCCGGTCTCAAGCGAGCGGATGTTGACCTTGACCCCGACGGCCTCCCAATACGCCGCCAAGACCTGGGCGACCTCGAGCGGCTTGAGAAGCGAGCCACCGGTCGGCACCGCGAAGTCGAACTCCAGGCCATCCGCGTAGCCGGCCTCAGCCAGGAGTTGCTGCGCCTGCTCCGGGTCAAAGGGGTACGGTTCCACCGAGGCGTCGTAGCCAAAGGCGTTCGGCGGCGCAAGCGTCGCCACTCGCGTACCCTGGCCCACCAAAATCGTGTCGATCAGTTCCTGGGCGTTGACCGCGTAGGCCAGCGCGCGTCGGACGCGCGCATCCTTGAGCGGTTCGCCCCCCGGGGCGTCGACGTTGAATCCGACTTGGGCGACGCGCGGCGCTTGGACGCTGACGACATCGAGGCCGTCGCTCTCCTCCAGGCTGCCGATCTGATCGGGCGTCAACTGCGTGACGAGTTGGACCTCGCCGGCCTTGAGCGCCGAGACCCTGGTCGCGATCTCGGGAATGATCCGGAATGTCAGCGTCTTCACCTTGGGAGCACCGCCCCAGTAATCGGGGTTGGCCTCCGTCGAGAGGTGGTCGGTCTTGGCCCACTCGACGAACTTGAACGGACCGGTTCCGACTGGCTGACTCGCCAGCCCTTCGTCGCCCACCTCGGCCGCGTACTTCATGGGGACGAACATCGTGATCCGCAGCGTGTCGAGCAAGAGCGGGTCGGGCTTGGGGGTTGTCAGGCGAACCGTGTACGGATCGACGACGGTCACGGCGGTGATTGCCGGGCCGACCCGGGGATTTCGCCCCTTGTCCGGCTCCTGGTACCGCTCGATATTGAACTTCACGACCTCGGCGTTGAACGGCTCACCGTTGTGGAACGTCACGTTCTGGCGAAGCTTGAACTCCCACTCGGTCTCGCTCAGCGTCTGCCAGCTCTCGGCCAAAAGCCCGGCCGGTTTGCCTTCGGCGTCGTAGTAGACGAGGGTCTCGTAGAAGGCCCCGAGAATGGTGAAGTCCGCGGTGAAGGCGCTATTGTGGGCGTCGAGCGTCGTCACGTCCTGCGCCAGCGCAATCGCGATGTCGCCGGTCGGTTCTGTGGAGTCTTGGGCGAGAGCGACGGCCGAGCTCGATGCGAAAAGGATCAAGAGCGCGGCTATCAGCCGCAGGACAACCGTGTAGAGCCGTGATACCATCAACGATCTCCTCTCCGAAAACTACGTCCCTTGACTTGCCGATCGTTTCGCGAGCCGCTCAGGGTGAAGCAGCGCGACGAGATCCGCCGTCCCGTCGGCAACCGACGGTCGACTCAACCCTTCGACGCGGTCGTGCACCACGTTTTTCCCGGGGTGGTTGTATAGCCAGAGGCTGCCAACCTCTTCGGCCATGATCTGCTGCACCTGGGCGAGGAGCTCCTTTCGTCGTGTCTGGTCCGGTTCCCGCCGGTAACGCTCAATCAGCCCGTCGACCGTGGCATTCGCGTAGCCGGTGACGCCATAGCCGTACTGGGGTAGACCTGCCGGATCGTCGGGGCCCTCCGGCCGCTTCGGCATCGACGAGTGCCAACTCCAATAGAGATCGGGCTCGACGTAAAAGGTGTCGTAGAACAGGAAGGCCTCGAATGACTGCTCGCGCCAGGCCGGTTTGATAACAGACCAGTAATCCGACGGCCGGATCTCCATCTGGATCCCGACCTTGCGCAGATATTCCTGGATTCGCCGCGCGTACCCTGCCAGATCGAAGTTCCACGGGTCGGGGGGAAAGATGACGGAAAACCGGAACGGTTCGCCGTTCCGTGAGAGGAGGCCGTTTTCGTCGCGCCGCCAACCCTCCTCGCGCAGCAACTCCTCAGCCCGGCCAGGATTGTGTGGGTACCGCTCCAAGTCAGGCTCGTGCGCCCAACAGACTGGTCCGACCGGCGAGAACGCAGGCACGCCTTCGGGTCCTTCGATCTCTTGCACCATCTGCACACGATCGACCGCGAGAGCAACCGCCTGACGCACACGCGCCGACTGGAACAGGGGATGGCGGCAGTTCATAGCGAAGTGGACGGTCGTGTTCGTGCGCGTCGCGTAAAGTCGCCCGCCCGCCCGGCGCGCGTCCTCGTCGGTGTAACGACGACCGGGTGCGATCAGAACGTCCAACTCGCCCCGCTCGAATGCTTCGCACCGCGCCTCATTGCTCGCGAAAAACCGGACGTACACGCGATCGACCTGCGGGCGCCCGCCGAAGTACCGCGGGTTCGCGTGCAGCGTCAGGTTTCCGTCGTCGTCGATCCCGCTGAACTTAAAGGGACCAGTCCCGATTGGGTGACGCGCGAAGTTCTCCTCGTCACCGTTCCGAAGTCGGTGCTCGGGGATTAATAGGAACAATGCCCCCCAGACGGGCGTCAGGTATGCCGGCAGCGAAACATATCGCTGAGGCACCTCGATTCGCACGGTGAGGTCGTCGACTTTCTGGAAGCGGACCGGCTCGTCGCCGACGAACAGGGTGTTGCGAAAGTAACGCTGCGGCTGCTGAAGGAGTTCGCCGGTGAAGACCACGTCGTCGGCGGTCAGTTGCTCGCCGTCGTGCCAAAACACGTTCGGACGGAGGTGAAACAGGTAGGAGCGTCCGTCGTCCGAGACCTCCCAATCCCGCACCACGTCGCCATGGAGCGACAGATCGTCCTCGAATCGGAGGAGGGAGCCGTACATCCAACGGGTCACACCGCTACGGGGACGAATCTGCAGGGGGCTGAAGGTAAACGAAGAGACCGAGCCGTTATAGCCCACCACGAGGCTTCGGGGATCACCGCAGGCATTTGCGGACACGTAGGTGCGCTCTCCTCAGTTTGGTCGTTCCCTCTGGGGCTACCGCTGGTCGGGCAGTATACAGAGGCCTATGCGATTGTCAACGGTATATGACATACGATATGCTGAAACGGTGTCGAAATGGAACCCGAGTGGTTCGACCCTCTTCGTGCATCGACCTTTCGTCATTCGGCGGGGCGCCGTCGAACGAGTCCGAACCACCTGTCTCGCGGCTGGACCAAGCACACCGCCGTTCTCCCCTGATCCGTGTAGTCAGACTGCACGGTCTGACACGGGGTGCCCGGAGGAAGGAGCTCCTGAACGATCAAAAGGTCTGGAGTATCGTGCCCATACCTTTCATCACCGTGATTCAACCTGGTGCGACGTAGAGGACCTGCCCTCCCACCAGGTCAACTCTCGCAACAGCAGAGGGCCGTGTCTGCCGGATTCGGTATAGGACAGCGTCCGAATCGGGCGATTTTGGTACGGACTGGTGGTGGTTGGCGGAGACGACCGTCTCACCAATGATCATTTCGTCAAACGTACGCCGCCGTTCATGGACGAGGAGGTAAGCAGTCGCAGTGAAGGAACAGGCGTTTCGGCTGGGTTTTGACATCGGTGGCACCTTTACCGATTTCGTCCTCGTCAATGAGCAGAGCGGCGAGACCTTCCTCAACAAGTGCTTGACAACGCCGTCGAATCCGGCGGAGGGAGTGCTCCAAGGATTGGGCCCCCTCCTCGATCGGGCGGGCATCCGCGGACAAGACGTCTCAATCGCGATCCACGCCACGACCCTGGTCACCAACGCTCTCATCGAGCGGAAAGGCGCGCGCACCGCACTGCTGACGACCGAGGGCTTCCGCGACGTGCTGGAGATGGGGACCGAAGTTCGCTACGACATCTACGACCTGTTCCTCAAGCGTCCGGCTCCGTTGGTTCCTCGGCACCTCCGCTTCGGTATCAAAGAGCGGCTCTGGCGGGACGGAACGGTGCTGACGCCGCTCGACCAGAAGGATGTCGAGCGGGTTGCGTCCGAGCTCGCCGCGAATGGTGTCGAGTCGGTCGCGATTTGCTTCCTCCACTCGTTTCGCGACGATGCGCACGAGCAGTCCGTGCGGGAGACCGTGCGCCGCATCGTGCCCGACGCGACCATCAGCATCTCCGCGGAGGTGGCGCCCGAGATCCGCGAATACGAGCGCATGTCCACGACCGTCGCCAATGCGTACGTCCAGCCGATCTTGAACCGGTACATCGACGAGATCGAAGATCGGCTGCGCGACACTGGATACCAACGACGGCTCTTCCTGATGCTCTCTTCCGGTGGCACGACCACCGGCGATGCCGCGCGCCGCTTTCCGATTCGCATGACCGAGTCCGGGCCTGCGGCCGGCGTGCTCGCCTCGGCTTACCTGAGCCGAAGCGTTGGCGTCGATTCTTTCGTCTCCTTCGACATGGGGGGCACCACCGCCAAGATCGGACTCGTTTCCGAGGGGCAACCTTCGATGGCCGGGATGATGGAAGTGGCGCGCGTGCACCGCTTCAAGAAAGGGAGCGGCATCCCCATCAAGATCCCGGTGATCGAGCTCATCGAAATCGGAGCGGGCGGCGGCTCGATCGCCCACATCGACTCCCTGGGACTGCTCAACGTCGGACCGCGCAGTGCCGGAGCCGACCCCGGGCCGGCCTGCTACGGCCTTGGCGGGAACCAGCCGACGGTCACCGATGCGAACCTGCTCCTGGGATACTTTTCCGCCGAGAACTTCCTCGGCGGGGAGATGGTCCTGGATCGCGATGCCGCCGTGCGGGCGGTTTCGGACCAACTTGCGA
Organism: Thermomicrobiales bacterium; assembly: GCA_034667245.1. Taxonomy (GTDB): domain Bacteria; phylum Chloroflexota; class Chloroflexia; order Thermomicrobiales; family UBA6265; genus DATBFX01. The sequence goes on from JAXDKI010000114.1 coordinate 8,208, forward strand.
CCCCCCTGGGGCTGACGGTCGCTGAAGCGGCGCGCGGCGTCTACGAAATCGTCAACCAAAACATGCTGTCGGCGGCGAAGGTGCATGTTGCCGAGCGGGGTGGGGATCCCCGGCGCCTCTACCTCTTCGCCTTTGGCGGCGCAGGTCCGGCCCACGCCTACGAGTTGACCCGACTTCTGGGGATGCGGGGTTTCATCGTGCCGCCGGGCGCGGGGGCAACGTCGGCACTCGGACTCGTCGTCACCGCTCCCTCCTTCGAGTTTGCTCGCTCGTACGTCACCCGACTGGACCGCGCGTCGTGGGACGACCTCCTGGCCATCTTCACTGCCCTCGAATCGGAGGGGTATCAGGTGTTGCGTGAAGCCGGCGTGGACGACATCGAGAACGACGTCGAGGTCGTCCGTTCGCTCGATCTGAGGCACAAGGGGCAGGGACACGAGCTGAACGTCACCGTTCCGAACGAGGTGTTTGCCGAAGGCTCGACCGAGGCGCTGGCCAAGCTGTTCTACGAGCGCTACCAGGAGAAGTACGGGCACGCTCTGACACACCTCCCTGTCGAGCTGATCACGTGCCGATGCACGGTGAGGGGACCGGAGCCGGCAGTGCCGCTCCAGGGCATGGGTCAGGGCCAAGTGGCCGACGCCCGGAAAGGCACTCGACCGGTCTGCTTCGTCGAAGCTGGTGATTTTGTCGATACGCCCGTTTACGACCGGTACGGACTCAGCGCCGGCACAGAATTCGATGGCCCCGCGATCGTCGAAGAGCGCGAGTGCACGGTCGTTGTCGGCCCGTCGGGCAAAGTGCGGGTAGACCACTCGGGACACCTGGTGGTCGATCTCGTGTCAGCGGACTAGGGACCTGGCAGACTCCCCTTTCGGGGTCGGTTCGGGGAGATTTGAGACCGAACGTCGCACCACGGTAGCAGGGCAGGAGTCTGTTCGCCGGTGGGGGCTCGCTTGAAGGAGGGGAAGAAGGTGCCGGAACTCGATCCGGTCGGCTTGCAAATACGGTGGAGCCGGCTGATCACGATCATGGACGAGGTCGATGCGGCGCTGGTGCGGACGTCATTCTCGACCATCGTCGGCGAGAGCCGCGACTTTGCCGTCGTGATGCTGGACGGCGAGGCGCGGTCGGTGGCCCAGTCGCAGCTCTCCTCGCCGGCTTTCACCTGTTCGCTGCCCACTGCCACCCGCCACATGCTTCGCCAGTTTCCACCCGAGACGCTCGCGCCGGGCGACGTCCTCGTCACCAACGACCCCTGGCTCGCGCACGGGCACCTCCCCGACCTCTACCTCGTGTTGCCCCTCTTCACCCCCGGCCTGGATCGGCCGGTTGCCTACCTTGCCACGGCGGCGCACGTCAGCGACATCGGTGGACGGCTCGACGAATTGGTCGCGCGTGACCTCTACGAAGAAGGCCTCCGCATCCCCCCGAGCAAGTTGTTCATTGCGGGCGCCGAGAACGAACAACTCTTCCGCATCATCGAAGCCAACGTGCGCGTGCCGCAGATGGTCATTGGGGACATCTACGCAATCATCGGCTCCATGCAGCTCGGGGCATCCCGCTTCGAGGAAGTCGTGCGCGACTATGGGGCTTCAGGATTTCAGGCACTCTGCAACCAGATCTTATCGCTATCCGAAACAGCGATGCGGAACGCCATCAGGGCCATCCCAATCGGCCAGTACTCGGCAGAAGTCGAGGCGGACGGCTACGACCACCCGATCAAGGTTTGCGTGACGATCACGGCGAGCGGCGATGCATTGTTGGTCGACTACGCAGGGTCATCCGACCAGACCTCGACCTCGAGTATCAACTGCGTGCTCAACGTCACCCATGCCCACACGATCGTCTCCTTCAAGGCGAGCCTCCTGCCGGACTTGCCAAACAACGAGGGCTTGTTCCGTCCGATCCGTGTCGAGGCCCCCCTGGGGTCGATCTTCAATGCGCGCTTCCCGGCCGCGGTGCGGGCGCGCACCAAGTCCAGCTACCACCTTCACAACGCCCTCTACCGGGCGCTTTCAGGCGTCTTGCCCGAGCGCGTCCAGGCTGGCAGTGGGTCACTCTGGTCGATGTCCTGCTACGGTCAGGACGAGGACGGAAACCCGGTCGCCGCCCATCTCCTACCGAACGGAGGCAAAGGAGCGGTCTACCGCGAGGACGGGTTGCCGACGATCGCGTTCCCCAGCAATGGAACGCTGACGCCGGTGGAGATCGTCGAGAACAACGTCCCATTGCAGGTCGTTCGCCGCGAGCTTGTGCCCGACTCCGGTGGCGCCGGTCGGCATCGCGGTGGTCTTGGGCAAGAGTTGGCGTTCCAAGTCGTGGGCGAACGGTCTCTCCAGGTCCGGGTTCGCCCTGACAAGGTGCGATTTCCAGCCCCCGGGATCTGTGGCGGGTACCCGGGCGCCGCGGGAGCGCTCTTGCTGGACGGGCAACCAATTCCGCCACGGACGATGCAGCTGGAACCTGGTGAGGAGCTCGTGATCAGGATCCCCGGCGGAGGTGGCTTCGGCGATCCACACGAGCGGAACCCTGAAGCACTTGTCGCAGACCTTGAAGCTGGATACGTGAGCGAGGCCGCAGCCGAGCGGTTCTACGGAAGACGCCCGCAGGCAGGGAAATAGGCGCGGCTGACTGCCCGCACGAGGCTCGTGATCCGCGGCGGTGCGTGATGTGATGGGCCCGGCCAATGGTCGGTTGAGGCGGAGAGTTGTGGCGCTGATGGATGAAATCCTGGGGTTGGTCGAGGTCGCCCAGTCGATCTGGCAGCGGGAGCGGTCCCCGGTCGAGGTAGTCGAGGAAGCGCTCGGACGTGCTGAGCGCCTAAACCCCGTCCTAAACGCCTACATCACCATCCTCCCGGACCGGGCGCTGGCCGAGGCACGCGACGCCGAGCAAGAGATCGTGCGCGGCGGTTACCGGGGCCCGCTGCACGGGGTGCCGGTCTCGGTCAAGGACATTTTCGCCACGCGCGGGATCCGGACGACGGCGGGGTCCCGGGTGCTGGCGGACCAGGTGCCGGATGAGGACGCGACGGTCGTCCGGAAACTCCGAGAGGCCGGCGCCATCCTGATCGCCAAGGCCAACACGTACCAGTTCGCCTGTTCGCCGCCACACCCGGACTACGGGCCGACCCGAAACCCCTGGGACCTGTCGCGAACTACCCGCGGCTCCAGTAGTGGATCGGCCGCCGCGGTCGCCGCCGGGATCGACTTCGGTTCGATCGGAAGCGACACCGGCGGCTCGATCCGCATCCCCGCCGCGTTTACGGGCATCACGGGACTGAAGCCGACCCAGGGCCGGGTCGGACGCTTCGGCATGCAGCCGGTGTCGTGGACGCTCGACCACGCGGGGCCGTTGGCCCGCTCCGTTGCGGATGTCGCCGCCATCTTCGCCGCCATCGCGGGACGCGACGAGCGCGATTCGGGGTCGATCGAGGGAGCGGAAATCCGCGCAATCTCCGGAGGGGACCGGCTCGACGGGCTCGTCGTTGGGGTTCTGACCGAGTTCATGGAAGGCGGAGTGGAGCCGGACGTCCTCGCCGCTGTCGAGCGTGGGATCGCCGTGCTGGCGGAGTTGGGCTCCACCCTGAGACCGATCACTGTGCCGGAATTGAGGCAGCCCGCCATGACGGCGCACCGACAGGTCATGTGGTCAGAGGCGGCCCACAATCATCGCGCCTCGTTCCCAAGCCGGTCGCACGAGTACACCGAAATCCTGCAGCGGCGCCTCGCCGATGCCCGAGCGGTGCCGGCGATCGACTATCTGCACGGCTTGGACGAGCGGCGCCGGATCAAGGCGCGAGTGGCCGAAGTGCAGCGAGAAATCGATCTCTTCGTCCTGCCGACAGCCCCGATGGTCGCGACACCGTTGGAGACTGTGGAACCTGCCGGCGCCGATCGGAAAGAAGAGTTGACCGCCCTCAGTACCTGGAATTCGCCGTTCGACGTGACGGGACAACCCGCACTTTCGGTGCCGTGCGGATTCTCACGGGACGGGTTGCCTGTCGGACTGCAGCTCGTCGGCCGCGACCGAGAAGATGAACTCGTGCTGCGCGTTGGGGCGATCTTCCAGGCGCACACGGAGTGGCACCGGCGCCATCCGGACGTTGGAGCGCAGGAACTTCGGTGACCGCTGGAGCTGCTTGCCGTACCACGACTGCACCGCGGCGCAGCCGAAGCATTCTCACTGGGCCGGCCGAAATACTACAGCGCCTATGGTCGGCGCGGATTGGGACGATGAAGGACGTTCAATCTCTCGGCGATCACTGTCACCGGTTGGATCATCGCGACCGACGACCGACGCGTCGCGACTGACTGCGAGACGCGCTCGTGCAACTATATCTGTAGCCAATCGCCTCGCTGGCAACCTCGCTGTGGAGACGAAGAAGGGCAAAGCCGAGCACGGGGGCCAGGGTATGCACAGCCGCCCATCGTCCTTGTGGATTGAGGGCACTCCGGGGCGACCAAGGCGGATGGTGAATCGGAGTGCATGATCCGGTGCTCGACGACGAATTGTTCGAGCGGGCGTAACAAGATCGATCTCAAGCGGCTACACCCCACCCAGCGTTCCTCAGACTCGGCGCACGCAATCCCGATCCAGACGTGGTCTGTCAAGAATCACGCCCGCCGGTCAGCGCAAGAGCCACGGATACGGGCGATGCTGATGCTCGCGCAGAGCGAGACGGGCATCCCCATCCTTCCCGACGATCTCGATACCGATCCTTAGCTGCTCAACTGCATTGATGGCATCATTGACCTACGGACCGGGGAACTCACGGGGCACGACCCAGATCACCACACCACGAAATTGATTCCGTACCGCTTTGACCCGGACGCGCCGTGTCCCAATTGGGACGCATACCTCGCATCCGTCACGGGCGGCGACGCGGCGCTCGCGGCGTACCTGCAGCGGGCGGTCGGGTATGCGCTCATCGGGGGCAACCCCGAGCGGGTCCTGCTCATCTTGCACGGGGAGGGTCGGAACGGGAAATCGACCTTCCTGGAAACGCTCAAAACCGTCTTTGCCGACTACGCGAAAACCACGGCGCCGCCTACCCTCATCG
>JAXDKI010000115.1:0-6305 GCA_034667245.1 Thermomicrobiales bacterium
GTCGGCCATCTTGGCGATCAGCGCGGGGTTGCGGAAATTGGTGCAGAGGACGAGCGGACCGATCTCGACGCGGCGCGTGACCGCGGCAACCGCCGAGAGGATCGACCAGCACTCCCACGGTCCCTGCGGCTCTTCCCCAGGGAAGCGCATCAGCAGGTGATCGGGGACCCAGATCGAATCGAATCCAACCTCTTCGGCCAGCCTACACATCGCGGCAAGATCGCACCACGGCGCGATCCGTTCCGTCTCCGGCAGGTGGATCCCAACCTTCAGCGGTCGCACACACGTCCTCCCATTGTTGAGGAGGCGATGATACAGCCGTCAGCGGTCGGCCGTTAGTAATAAGAGATAAGCTATAAGCAAGGGGGCAGGAGTTGATCGGCGCCTCGCAGTTTGATCTCTCTGTTCGGAACATTCGACGCGACATCTGAGCCAGCACCTTATCGCTTATCGCTTATCTCTTGCGGCTGACGGCTGAAAGCTGACGGCTCGTCCGGGGAATATCGTGGGTTTGGTTGAGATCGAGATCGAGGATCAGGAGGCTGCGTTCGAGACCGCACCGGCTGTGACGCCCGTGCGCCGGCGGTTCGGGCGCCCGGCGACCAAAGGCCGGATCTCGTTCGAGGAAGTGGATGAGCGTCGGACGGGGTCCTGGATTCCGGTCGCGCTGATCGCGCTCGTCGCGGCGGCGTTCCTCATCCGCCTGTCGATGTCCGAGCACCTCTCGTCGCACTTCGACGAGGCGGCCAGCCTGATGGCCGCACGGGCCGTGGCGGAGGAGGGGGCGCCGGTCTTCCCGTCCGGCACCCTTTACCTCCAGGGAAGCACCCTCTCCTACATCCTGGCACCCGTCGTCCTCGCCGGGTACGGCGATCTCGACGATCTGACGGTCCTTCGCTTCCCGAGTGTGGTTGCCGGCACGCTGGCCGTCGTCTTCCTGTTTCTCCTCGGGCGATTCCTGACCGGCAGTGCCGGGGGGGGGGTTCTCGCTGCGATCCTCCTCGCGCTCGATCCGCTCAGCGTGCGGTGGAGCGCGCACCTCCGGATGTACGCGCTCCTCCAGATGCTCGTCCTCTGCCTGCTCTGGCTGTTCTTCCGTGCCCTCTTCGGTCCGCCGAACCGGCGGCTCCTGCAGGCGATGGTGGCGGTCTTCTGGTTCGCCGTCTTTACCCACATCGCGACGTTGCTGATCTGGCCGGGGATGGTCCTCTGCGCCGCCATCGTCCACGGTCGGGCGCTCCGGGACAGACGGCGCGGTCTCGCGATCGCGCTCGGGGCGTGCCTCGGCGCGCCGCTGATCATGCTCCTGCTCAACCAGCTCTTCCAACCACCGGACAAGGCCGTCTCGCAGTCGGTCCCCGGCGTTTCGTTCGTCGGCGACTACTTCCTCTCGGCACGCCAGATCGTCCACCCGAACATCCAGGCCTGGTTGATGCTCTTCCGGCGGACCCCGCTGGGGCCGGTCATGCCGACGGTCGTCGTCGCGGTCTCCTGCCTCCTCGCCGGTCGCTATTTCCTCACGCCGGGTCTCGGCCGCGCCCTGCGATCGCGGCGCCTGATCGTCGGTCTGCTCCTGATCCTGTACTGGGTGCCGATCGCCCTCGTCACCGCCTTCTCGTCGGGCGCGGAGGAGCGGTATCTCCTCCACGTTCACCCACTCGCCTTTCTCCTGATCGTGATTCTGATCGTCGATCTCCTGAGATGGAGGTCAGGGCCGGTCCCGGCAGCCGTTGACGCCAACGGCGCCGTAACCTACGCCCGCGCCGCGACCGCCGATCTCGACCCGCGCTCCTGGCGGCCGGTTCGGCCCGCACCATTGCCCGATGCGGACGATGGGGATGACTGGTCGGACGAGGAGCGGGTGGCCGAAACGCCAGCCGTTGTCGCTCGTCCCCTCTCCCGCACCGTCGCGCTCGCCCTCTTCGGGGTCGTCGCCGTCCTCGGCGCGGGGCTGCGGCTGTTCCACCTGAACCACCTCAGTCTCTGGCTTGACGAGGGATTTACCGTCCTCTACTCGCGCCTGCCGTGGGACTCGGTCCTGGGGTTCAATGGGTTCTACAGTCCTCACCCACCGCTCTTCTTCTCCGCGGTCAAGGCCGTCTCCCTACTCGTTGGCGACCAGTACGCCGCGCGGTCGATCAGCGTCGTCTGCGGAATTGCCACCCTCCCCGTCTTCTACGCGCTCACATCGCGTTTGCTCGACCGGCGGGCCGCGCTCGTTGCAACCGGTGTCCTTGCCATCTCTCCGCTGAATGTCTACTACGCCCAGGAGGCGCGGATGTACGCCCTCCTCGTCTTCCTCGTCTCGCTGACCTATCTCGCACTCGTCTGCTTCTGGCAGGAACCGGCCTGGCGGTGGGCGATCCTCTACGGGGCGGCGGGCGTCCTCGCGATGTACGTCGACTACAGCGCCGTCTACGCGCTCGCGCCCCAGGCGATCCCGCTGGCGTTGGTGGCGTATCGGCACGGCCGGCGCGCCCGGCCGATCTTCCTGGCGATTGCGGGCGCGGCCATCCTCTTCGTGCCCTGGCTTCCGACCGTCTTCGACACGGTGAGTTCCGCGAACGAGGAGACGCGGCGGGAGTCCTACCTCGGTGCGCAGGCGGACCGGATCGGGACGGCGATCCTCTCCATCATCGGCCTGTCGGGAGACAGCTCCTACTTCTACGGGAGGGACCAAGCGCCCTGGCACCGCTTCCCGGAGCTCCGGCTGGTATTCCTCCTCGCCTTCATCTCGGTGGTCGGGCTCGGCGTCGCGGCGCTCTGGAAGCGGTGGGGCGCGCTCAGCGTCACCGCCTGCCTCTTCGCCGGGACCTTGCTCGTCTCGATCTGGATCAGTTTGATCAGTCCCGGTTTTGCCGAGCGGACCGTCCTGACCGCGACGCTCGGCTGGGCACTGCTGATCGGAGCGGCGTTCCGCGAGGGAATTGGGCGCGAGCGGTTGCTCGTCGCCGCTGGCAGTCTCGGCGCGGTCGTCCTCGCCTCGCTCCTGACCTTGAGCGCGATCTACGGCGGGGCGCAGAAGCAGGACTGGCGGGGTGCGGCCGCGGCGGTCGAGCGGGTCGCCCCACTCGGGATGCCGCTCGTGACCTACTCGTACGGCGCCGTCGCCGACACCCTGATCGACGTCTACGAACCGGGACTACTCGACACGATTCGCCACGTCACCGTCCGCGACGGTAGCCTGGAAAATACCCTGTCCGGCGGCGTGTTACGCGAAGTCGGTCTCACCCGAAACGACCTCGCAGCCGGCAAGCTCGGCGAGGCGCTGCCGGCCGCCGACCCGGCAAACAGCGCCGCCTGGTACCTCTATCCACCGCGGACGGGCGAGCGCGAGGTCCACGCCGCCTTCCTCGCTCAGGGGTACGAGCGACTCTTCCGCCGTCTCTACGACCACCCACGCTACAAACTCTGGCTCGATCTCTACGTCCGACCGGGTGTCCGCCTCGGCACCCCGCAACCGATCAACGGTCAATTTGCCGATAATGCCGCGGGGTGGACGCTGCCAGGAACCGGCGCTGCCCTCACCCCTGACGACACCAACGGCACCCGCCTCACGCTGACCAACTCCGCGACGACGGGCACCGCCGCCACGCTCGATGTCCCGGCTCAAGGCGAGGGGGTCTACACGCTTGGCACCGACACGTTGACCTCCCTCAATGCCAACACCGTTCAGGTCGCACTCGCCTGTCTCTCGTCCGAGGGCATCGCTCTTGTCACCAGCACCTCTGAGACTCCGGCGTCGCCGCCGCCCCCCGAGACCTGGGGGACACGCCGCACCGCCGCCTGGTGTCCCGCCGAGACCGCAACCGTCCGCATCACGCTCGGCACCAGCGGCACCGGCGACGTTGCCTTCCGCAATGTGACGCTCGATCTTCTGCCGATCGGGGATCGCGACGACGGGGCATAAACGCCGACTTCGGACTGTGGTATGAATGGCGCCCGGTAGCAGACGGCGGTCGCGCCCTAGACTCCGGAGTTTCCGATCTGGTGAGACGTGGGGATGTCTGAATCAACGGCACGGGGTGGGAACGACGGCGGCACCGCGGGGGATCTTACGGGGTCGCTCGTCGATCTGACCGCGATCCTGGCGCACGTCGGCGACGGAATAACGGTCCAGGACCCGACCGGGCACCTCGTGTACGCAAATGCCGGTGCCGCCCGTGCCCTCGGCTTCTCCTCCCCCGACGAGCTCCTCGCCACGCCGTTGGCGGAGCTGACGTCCCGCTACCTCCTGTTTGACGAAGATGGTCAACCCTTTCCGTACGAGCGCTTGCCCGGACGGCGCGCACTGACCGGCGAGTCACCGCCGGACGTCTCCCTCCGCGTGTGCATCGTGCCGAGTGGCGAGGAGCGCTGGTCGATCGTGCGTGCCACCCCGATCTTCGGCGACGACGGTCGGGTCCGCTTCGCGGTGAACTTCTGGCGGGACGTGACCGACCAAAAGCGGGCCGAACTGCGCGACCGGGCGCTGGCAGCGATCGTCGAGACCGCCGACGATGCGATCATCGGCAAGACGCTCGACGGCATCGTGACAAGCTGGAATCGCGCCGCTGAGCGGCTGTACGGCTACTCGGCCGAGGAGATGGTCGGACAGTCCCTGCTTCGCATCTTCCCACCCGAGCGGGCGGATGAGCTCGAACAGATTATGACGCGCCTGCGGAAGGGGGAACGGATCGACCACCACGAGACGATCCGGGTCGCCCGCGATGGTCGCCGCATCGACGTCTCGATCAGTATCTCGCCCCTGATTGACGCAGGAGGCCGAATTGCCGGCGCGGCCACGATCGCCCGCGACGTGACGGCGCAAAAGCGTATGGAGGAGCGGCAGCGTTTCCTCGCCGATGTGGCGGAGGTCCTTGGCTCATCGCTCGACGTGGAGGCGACCCTCGGGGCTATCGCGCGGTTGGCAGTGCCGAGGCTGGCCGACTGGTGTGTCGTCCACCTGCTCCGACCGGACGGCCGGATCGAACCGGTGGCGATCACCCACGTCGATCCGGCGAAGATCGCCTGGGCCTGGCAACTCCAGGAGCGCTTCCCGGTCGACCCCGATGCCGCAACCGGCGTCCCCAAGGTCATCCGCACCGGCGAACCCGAGTTCTACCCCGAGGTCACCGAGGCGATGATCGAGGCGGCCGTCGCCGATCCCGAGCGGTTGGTCCTCGCAAAGCGATTGCAGCTTTCGGCGGCGCTTTCGGTCCCGCTGGCAACGCGCGGGCGGATCATCGGGACGATCTCTCTGTACCGGGCGGAGTCGAATCGCCGCTACGACGAGAGCGACGTCGAGTTCGGCACCGAGTTGGCACGACGCGCGGCACTGGCCGTCGACAACGCCCGGCTCTATGGCGAGGCGCGCGCCGCCGAGGGTCGGTTCCGGACCATCTTCGCGGGAGCGGCCGAGGGGATCCTCCTCATCTCGGAGGATGGCCGCATCCTCGACGCCAACGCCGCCGCGACACGGCTGCTCGGCTATGGCCTGGAGGAGCTGCAGGCGATGCCGGAGGGAGCTGACTCCCTCCTGGTCGACCAGACGCAGGCCGCGGAGTTGCCCGAGTTGCGGCGCCAGGGTGCGTGGCACCGCGAGATCGTCGTACGGTGCAAAGACGGGAAGACGGTGCCGCTCGAGACCCACGTCGCCAGTATCGAGTTGGCCGAGGGCCGGGTCTTCCTGGCGCTCTGGCACAACATCGCCGAGCGGAAAGCGGCCGAGCGGTTCGAACACGAGTTCCTTGAGGACCTCGCCCACGATCTGAAGAACCCCCTGGCCTCGGCCCGTGTCCAGGCCCAACTCTTGCGCCGGTGGGCGAAGGCCGGGCGGCTCGAGGCGCCGGCGGTCGATGGTGTCGCCGCAAGCGTCGAAGCGGACACGGACCGCATCGCCCAGCGGTTGGAGGAACTTTCCACACTGGCCCGGATGCGGCTCGGCAAAGAGACCCCGTCGCCGGTCGGCACGACCGGATAGAGGCCGACCCGGCGCGGCTCACAACCCAAGGAGTACCCGATGGACGATTTCCCCCCCGATGTAACCCTGCCGATCGTCGTCTGGCGCAACGTCGCCGAGGACCTGCGCGCCGTCGCGGACGCGGTCGATGCCCAACTCGCCTCCTTCGAATCGTCTCTCGACGAGGAGGCGTTTCTCACGTTGCGCTTCCCGGAGCCCGCCGTCCACTCCGCCCTTGAGTTGATCACCCGCGCCCAGATCGGCGACGAGGCGTTCGAGGAGATGATGGAGGGGGTCTACGAGGACGGCGACGAGGGCGAGGGCGTCGCGGCGGACACGCGCACATGATGGTGCGATAGCGGCA
>JAXDKI010000116.1:0-14645 GCA_034667245.1 Thermomicrobiales bacterium
GCCCGGCCCGCGGCGTCCCACTCGACCCGACCCCGGCTCAGGTGCCACCGTACGGTGCCGTCCGGTTGCAGCTTCCGGTACTCGGGGTCGTAGTCGCCCTCCCCGGCGAGCGCCTGGCCGACCTTCGTCGCGACGAGGGCGCGGTCGTCGGGGTGGACGCTTGCCAGGAAGTCGTCAAAGGTGTGGCGGCCGGTCGGCGGCGCGGTCCCGACCAGTTCTTCCCGGGACTCCGGCCAGGTCACCTCCCCGGTCTGCGGATCCCAGTCCCAGGTCTCCATGCCGCCGGCGGCCAGGGCGAGGAGGAGGCGCTCCTGCCGCTCCCGCAGCGCCGCCTGCGCCTCCCGTTGCGCAGTCACGTCGTAGGCCACGCCCTGCCAGCACAGCGGCCGTCCGGCCGCGTCGCGGACCAGCAGCGCGGCGTCCTGGACCCAGACGGTGCGGCCGTCGCGGGCGAGCATCCGGTACTCCGCGGCGTAGGGGTCGCCGGTCGCGTCGCTCTGCTCCGAGACGGCCCGGCCCCGGGCGCGGTCGTCCGGGTGGATGCGTTGCTGCCAAAGTCTCCGCTCGGCGAAGGCCGCCGGCGGGAAGCCGAGCAGCGTCTCGACGTAGGGGCTGATGTAGGCGATCGTCTGCGTCCCGTCGCAGAGCTCGGTGTAGATCACCGCCGGGACCTGCTCGACGAGGGCGCGGTGGCGGGCCTCGCTCGCCGCCAGGGCCTCCTCGGCCCGCAGCCACTCGGTCACGTCCTCCGCCTGCGTCAGGACGCACGATTGGCCGTCGATCTCGGTCCATGCCAGCGCCAACCGGATCTGGCGCTCGTCGCCGCCCTTGGTGTGCAGTGTCGCGGCGAGATCCCGCACGCCGCCCCGCTCCCGCAACGCCGCCACCGCGCGGTCGCGCGCACCCAGGTCCGCCCACAACGCCAACTCCGCGACGGTGCGACCGATCACCTCGTCCCGGGTGTAGCCGGTCAGGGCGAGGAAGCGGTCGTTGACGTCGAGGAAGCGCCCCTCGTCGACGGTGGAGATGCCCAGGGCCGCCGGGCTAGTCCGAAAGACCGTTGCAAAGCGCGCGTCACCGGCGCCCAGTGCAACCTCGGCTTGCTTCTGAGCCGTGATGTCGCGAGTGCTGGCGACGATACCGCGGACGGCGGGGTCATCCAACCGATTGACCGCAACCGTCTCCAGCCACAGCCAGGACCCGGACTCGTGTCGCACCTGGAACACGGTCGTGATGGGCCGTCCTGGGTTCGCCAAGAGTTCCGTCAGGGCGGTCTCGGGGCCTGCCTCTCTGATCGAGTCACCGAGGAGATGGAATTGGGTGCCGATCAGGTCCTCGGCGCGGTAGCCGAGGAGTCGCTCAACTGCCGGGCTGACGTAGCGGCAGAGGCCGTCGGCGTCGACGAGCGTGGTCGCCACAGGGGCGGCGTCGAGCATTGCCGCACGGACCTCAGCAGGCGGTGCGGCGGGAGGAGTAGGGGTAAGGTTGGGGGATGGTGCATCGATGGGGTGATCCATATGCATGCAGATAGAGTAGCGCGATCCGCGAAGATCTTGCTCCCCCACCTTTCCCATTTCTGGCATCCGTTTGAGGGGAGAAATGGGCTAGCTCGGTCCCGGTGCTTCGGTGGCCCGAGCGGCTGTCTCCACGCCGGAACATGACGAACGGCGCATTAACGCCGGTGCAGCGTCCCGCTACGATGGTCCTGGATGTGCCGGCCCTACGGCGGGCGGTGGTCGTCTTGTCGGCGGATCGCTCCGGGGAGGTCGATGATCGTGTCTCTGCCCACGTCCGGTCGGGTTTCCCCGAGAGGCGGCGGTCGTCAGGTAGCGGGGGGCCGCGGAGATCGGCGGGTCGTTCCCACCCGGTTCGACGGCCTGTTCGCAGCCGTGGCGCTCCTGGCGGCGGTCTCGGCGCTCTGGGCCGCAGTCGATGGTGCAATCGGCGCCGCACTTATGGCGGCGGGGACGGTCAGCCTCGTCGTCGTCCTGCGACGGCGGGTGCGCGACGTGGAGACCACGCTGGCGGTGGCGCGGGCGGATCTGGGTCTCGCCGAGACGCGCGACGATGAGGCCAGACGTGAGCGGGCCGTGCTTGAAGGCGAGCTCGCCCGGCGTGCGGCCGAGGATCGCTACCGCGCGCTCGTCTGTGCCGTCTCGGACGTGCTCCTGATCGCCGAACCCGACGGGATGATCGTCTACGCGAACGCGGACGTCGAGCGCAGACTCGGGTTCCGACCGGATGAGCTCCTCGGCAACGACGGGGAGGGGCTTGTCCACCCGGAAGACGCCGACCGGGCGCGATCCATCTTCGCCGGCGTTGCTGCCGCGCAGCAGCCGGTCGAGGTTCGACTGCGTCGCCGGCCGGGTCACTGGCGCCCGGTCGAGCTCAGCGTCGCCCCGCTTCCTGGTCAGGAGTATGGCCGAGGCAACGTCGTGCTGGTGCGGGATGTCGCCGAGCGAAAGGCGGTCGAGGCACGGTTGACCGAGCAGGCATTCCAAGACGCGCTGACCGGGTTGCCGAATCGGACGCTCCTGCTCGACCGGCTGCGGACCGCCGTCGCGCGTTCGGCCGGACGACGGGAAACCGAGACCGCCCTACTCCTGATCGACCTCGACCGCTTCAAAGCCATCAACGAACGCCTCGGTCACGCCGCGGGCGACGAGTTGCTCGTCGCCGTCGCCCGGAGGCTGGCGACGACCCTGAGGGCTGGCGACACGGCAGCCCGCCTCAGCGGCGACGAATTCGGGATCGTCCTCAACGACGTCCGGAATGCTGCCGAGGCGCTGGCCGTCGCCGAGCGGATGGGCGGCGAGCTGCGGCGGGCGATCGCCGCCGGGGGGCGCGAGATCACGATCGGCGCCAGCATCGGCGTCGCCGTCAGCCGACCGGGACAGCACGACCACGTCGAACTCCTGCGGGAGGCGGAACTGGCACTCGACCGGGCGATGGGGACGGGTGGTGCGGCCGTCTTCGACCCGGCGCGCGGCGGTGCGGAGTTGCAGCGACTGGAGATGGAATTCGAGCTGCGCACCGGTCTGGAGCGTGGGCAGTTCGAGCTTTACTACCTGCCGGCGATCGACCTGACGACGGGCTTGATCGCGACCATGGAAGCATTGGTCCGCTGGCGGCACCCGACCCGCGGTCTGCTCCTACCGGCCGAATTCCTCGGCGTCGCGGAGGCGACCGGCCTGATTGCCCCGCTCGGCGAGTTCGTGCTGCGCGAGGCCTGCCGGCAGGCCTCGCGCTGGCGCATGCGCTACGGGAAGCGGGCGCCGGCGGTGGGAGTCAACCTCTCGGCGTCGCAGATGGCCTCGCCGATGATCGTCGCCGAGGTTGCCGCCATGCTGCGCGAGGCCGATCTCCCGGCCGCATCGTTGACACTGGAGGTCGCCTGTTCACTGACCCACGGCGACGTCGAGGCGCAGCTCAGGACGCTCAACCTCCTCCGCGAAGTGGGAGTCCGCTTGGCGGCCGACGACCCCGGCAGCGGCTTCTCGACTCTCGGCAACCTGACGCGACTGCCCGTCGACGAGTTGAAGATCGACCGGGAGTTCGTCCGCTCCCTCGGTCGCGACCCGGAGGACGAGGCGATCGTCGAAGCGGTCACCCACCTCGCCCACGCCCGCGACATGCGCGTCGTCGCCGAGGGCCTGGAGACGGAGGACCTGGTCCTCCACGTCCGCGACCTCGGCGTCGATCTCGGCCAGGGCTCCTACTTCGCCAACGCGCTGCCGCTCCCCGACGCGCTCGACCTGCTCGACCAGCAATTCACGCTCCTCGATCAAGTGGTGGCGCAGGTGGCGGACTGAGCGGTCTCCACCCCCTTCCCCTCCATGTTGCCCCAACAGAGGTAGAGGCGCATCCGCTCGGGCGGGATCGCGGCCCTGGCGTGGTTGAGCGCGGAGATGTGGACGGTCGCGACGCGACGGAACTCGTCCGTTCCCATGACGCCCGCGCCGACGTGGTATCCCGCCGCGAGGTCGGGGCAATCGATCTGGAGGAGGAAACCGGCGCGGTGGATCGCCTCGTACTCCTCGCGCATCGCGCCGGCCAGTGCCCAAATGTAGGCTTCGTGGCTCGGGTAATGGTGATTCGGGTGGAAAAGCGCGATCACGCCCGGCGAGGCCGCGGTGAGGAAGACGCCGGCGGGGTCCCCACCGGCGACCGCTTCGGTCACGTCGGCCAGGTCGCGTTGCAGCCTGGTCTGGCCCCGGTATGCGACAGGGCCGACGCAGGCGACCCTCGCATCGTCGATCGCGGTCCCCTGCTCGCGACTCCAAAGGAGGTCGACCAGATCATCCGGGCGCGGCAGGCTGCCGGTGTGGGTCGTGAGGATGCGGGACGCGGTCGTCTGCATTGAGTCGCCGTCGGGTTCGGAACGTCGGTACCTCGTGCGAACAATGTACACCCGACTGGCGGATTGTCGAAGGGCGTGGCGCGACGGCGATCGGACGGGGAAGCATTGGGCCGGCGGACCGACGGCAGTCCGGACCGCCCCGTATCGGTCTCCGCTCGACATGCCGTTGTGGGGATGCGGAGGCGGCGGCGAACAGCGTGAGCAAGTGTTCTCCGCCGTGGTTTCAGTTCGCGTCTCAACGCGAAATCTCCGGCCGGGTAAGAGGCCCCGGCCGGAGACGGGGGATGCTAGGAGACGACCACCGTTCCCTGCATCTCGGGGTGGAAGTCGCAGCGGTAGGCGTAGCTGCCTGGCTGGTCGAAGGTGTGGCTGGCGTCCTGGCCTTCGTCGAGTTGACCGGTGTCGAAGGCGCCGTCTTCGGCGGTGACGGTGTGGGGGGCGACATCCTCGTTGGTCCAGGTGACCGTCGTGCCGACGGGGACTTCGAGTGTGGGCGGTTCGAAGGCGAAGTCCTGGATGGTGACCGTGGCGGAGTTGGCCTGGCCCGAATCGGCCGGTGGGGTTGCTTGCGCTGTGGGGGTGCCTTCGTCAGTGCCCACCCGGTCGCCCTCAGTAGCCCCCTCGCCCGTGGCGAGCTCTTCCCCGCCGGCGCCCTTCGCTTTGAGGTTGAAGGTGCCGCGGTAGGCGTCGCCGGTGGCGTCGACCTGGACATCTTCGTGGATGGTCAGCGTGCCGGCGAAGCGCTGCTCGCCGTCGAGCAGGAAGGCGATCGAAGTTACACGGAACCTGCCCTTGCCGTCGTCCGTCCAGGCTCCGTGCGCGGGACCAAGCGCGAACCCGAGGCCGCTCTCACCATCGCTCGTCGCGGCATACGTCGCTTCGAGGGTGCCGTCGGCGTGGAACGTCGCGAGGGCTTGCAGTGGCGAGAGCTCGGCGCCGGATGCGGGGACAAGGGCGACCATCCAGGAGCCGATTAGACCGCCAGCAGTCGTGGTTGCTTCACCATCCGTAGCGGCGGGGGTGGCGTCCTGGGTTGGGAGGGCGTCACCGGTGACTTCGACCGTGCCCTCCATCTGTGGATGGAGGTTGCAGCGGTAGGGGAAGGTGCCGGGGGTGGTGAATTCCCAGGAGAACCCGCCGCCCGGGTCGAAGATGCCGGAGTCGAACGTGCCGTCGAGGGCGGTGACGGTGTGCGGGGCGGCGTCGTTGTTGGTCCAGGCCAGGGTGGTCCCGACCGGGACGGTGAGTGCGGGGGGATCGAAGCCGAAGTTGACGATCTGAACGGTCGTCGCGCCGGCTGGTGCCGTGTTCTCGGCCGGGGGCGGTACCTCGCCGTCGGCGCCGCGAACGCCGATGCTGCCGGTCATCTCCGGGTGGATCTGGCAGGCGTAGGCGAAAGTGCCCGGTTTGTCGAGCACGACGGTGGCGGTTCCGCCGGGTTGGATGGTGCCGGTGTCGAAACCGGAACCGGTGGCGGTGTGGGGATCGTCGTCCGCGTTGACGAAGGTGACCGACTGACCGGCGTCGACGGTCAGGTTGCCGGGAGAGAAGCCATTCGCGTCGTCGTCGACGATCCAAACCTCGATCGAACCCGCGGGAATCTCGCCGGTAATGACCGGGGCATCGTTCTCGTCCCCTCCGCCGCCATGGCCGGAATGGTCGCCGTCGTCATCGCCGGAACCTTTTCCGCTGTTGTCGTCGTCGTCGCCGTCCTTGGCGGTGGCCTGGTGGATCGTGAGAGCACTGCTCCCGGCGAGTGCGAGGAAGCCGGCGCCTCCGACCGCCTGCCGGAGCAGCCGGCGACGGGAGGGCCTTGGTTGAGCGTCATCGAGCGGTTCGTATTCCGTCGCCGTCGCTTCTTGGGCCATGGACTCAACCTCCAAGCTCTCGTCGGTCCGGCATACGCGGGATGTTGCCGGCGAATTCGATGTGGTGGGGCCGGACGAGGAGAAGTCCTTCGCTGCGCTCAGGATGACCAATGAGAGGGGAGTCCTCCATTCGGTCTTCCTGAGCAAAGCGAAGGACCTCTCTCCGACTCCTCGTTCCGCCGCCGTGCGGGGCGGCGTTGGTCAGATTACTCGAGCAGTGGCTAGAAGCTGCCGGAGACGATGACGGTTCCCTTGGCGTTCTTGACGGTCACTTTGGTGATCTTGTTCACCGGGGCGACGCCCGCCGGCAGCCGCTTGCCGTCGTAGTTCTTCAGCTCCAACTCGCCCTCGCCCAGCGAAGTGATCGTGATTGTGCCGGCCTTGACGGTGGTGCCGCCGTTGGTGACGTAGACCGTGAAGCGGGTACCGGCGGGGACGCGGGCCTCGACCTCGACCTTGAGGCTCTGCTTCGAGCCGTCGACGCGGAAGCGGGCGTGACCGCTGGCGTCGATCGCACGGCCCGCGGCGGTCGCGGTCAGCGCGATCCGGCGCTCGACCCTGCTGCTCTTGGCCTCGACACCCGGCGCGACGACGATGAGCGCCATCGCCAGCACGAAGACTGCCGTCATCACCTTCCGAAACATCATGATCCTTCTCTCCATCACTTGGCGGGCCGCCTCGCGGCCTCAACTACCTCGGGGACATCGTCCCTTGCGGGTCCCGGCACCGCCTCGCTGATCCATTGGATCGGCGGTGCGTCATCACTATGCGTTGTGGGCCGCCGTGTCGGAACGGGCCATGGTCCGGTCGCCGGGTCCGACTTTGGTCGGATGGGTGCCGTGCGGAGGGCGTGTGATACTGACGATGCCGGGCCGGCGGACGACCCGGCGGGAACGAACCGGAGCGTGCGCAGGCGTGGGACGGTTGAGTCTGGCAAAGCGATTCCTGATCGGGAGCTTGCTGATCCTCATGGTCGGAATGACCGGGATCGGTCTTTGGGTCAGCCGCCAGATCGAGGACGGCATCGTCCACCGGACCGCCTCGACGACCGCCCTCTACGTCGACAGCCTGATCGCCGCGCCCTTGCAGGAGCTGGCCACCGGCGATGGACTCTCGACCGAGGCGGTGGGGCGGTTGGACTGGCTGATGCAGGAGACCCCGCTCGGGCGCGAGGTGGCGGTTTTCCATGTCTGGGATGCCAGCGGTCGCGTCGTCTATAGCACGGTCCCGACAATGGTCGGCCAGCAGTTCCCGGTCGAGGGGGACCTGGCAGAAGCGCTACGGGGCGGGGTGACGGCCGACGTCGGCAGCCTCGAGGGTGACGTCGAGCTGGCGCCGGGATTGCACCGCCACGATCTGTTGGAGATCTACAGCCCGGTTCGGGGCAGCGGCACCGACGACGTGATCGCCGTGGCGGAGTTCTACTACGGGACCGCCGACCTCCAGGGCGACATCACGCGAGCGCGGCGGCAGAGTTGGTTCGTCGTCGGGGGCAGCACGGTCGTCATCTATCTGGTATTGGCCGTGTTCGTCCAACGCGCCAGCGATACGATCGTCCGCCAGCAGCGCGTTCTCGCGGCCCAGGTCGGCCGCCTGACCGATTTGCTCGGGCAGAACGACGAGTTGCACCGCAGGGTGCGTGGTGCGGCGGTCCGCACCACCGCCCTCAACGAGCGCTTTCTGCGCCGCTTCGCCGCCGAGCTGCACGACGGACCGGCGCAGGACATCAGTCTCGCCCTCCTCCGTCTCGACCACGTCGCGGCGCGCTGTGCCGGCGTCGACTGGGAGGCGGCGGCGCGGGACGAAACGGTGCGGGATCTCGACCTGGTCCAGAACAGCCTCCGCCACGCCCTGCAAGAGGTCCGGGCGACCTCGGCCGGGTTGATGCTGCCGCAGCTGGGGGACCTGACCGTGGCCGGGGTGATCGACCATGCGACACGGACCCATCGCCGGCGGACCCGGTCGGAGGTCGAGGTCGAGAGCGGCGATCTTCCCGACGACGCCCCGTTGGCGACCAAGATTGCGATCTACCGAATCGTCCAGGAGGCGCTGACGAACGCCTGGCGCCACGCGGGAGGGCAGGGGCAGAGGGTCAGCGCCGCGCGGCTGGACGGGACGATCCGGGTCGAGATCGCAGACGCGGGTCCGGGTTTCGACGTCGCGACGATGGGCGGTGTGGAGGAACACCTGGGGTTGTTGGGGATGCGGGAACGGGTCGAGAGTTTGGGCGGGGAGTTCCGGATCGAGAGTGCGCCGGACCGGGGCACGCGCGTGGTCGCGACGTTGCCCGTCAGGCCGCCGGGAGAGGCAGATGGCTGACCTGCTGCAGATCGCGATCGTCGACGACCACCCGCTGTTCCGCGAGGGCGTCGCCTTTATCCTGGACCAGCAACCCGATCTCGAGGTGGTCGCGCAGGGAGCGTCGGCGGCCGACGCGGTGGCGATCGCGTCGCAGCGGCTGCCGGACCTGATGCTGCTCGACGTCTCGATGCCGGGGGGCGGGTTGAACGCGGTTCGCGAGATCGCGACGGCGTATCCAGTCGTCAAGGTCGTGATGCTGACCGTCTCCGAGAACGAGGACGACGTCACCGCGGCGTTGCGGGCTGGGGCGCGTGCCTACGTGCTGAAGGGTGTGGCGGCGCGGGAGCTGGTCGGCATCCTGCGGGCGGTCGCGGCCGGCGACGTCTATGTGACGCCGACGCTCGCCGCCAGTCTGCTCTACGAGTTGACGGGGGCGCCGAAGGGGCGGCTGCCGGCCGATCCGCTCGGCGACTTGACGGAGCGGGAGCGGCAGATCCTGGAGCGGGTGGCGGGGGGCGACAGCAACAAGGAGATCGCCACCCACCTGCAGATCAGCGAGAAGACCGTCAAGCACCACATGACGAACATCCTGCAGAAGCTGCAGGTCCGCAACCGGGTCGAGGCGGCGCTGATGGCGCGCGGCGGGGTGCGCACGGAATAGGCGGTTCTCGGTGGCGACGCGTCATCCTGCCTTGCCTGCCGCACGGCAAGCTGGGACGCGTTGGTGCACTTCGATCAGACAGCGGCACTCCTATGTATGCGGGCTGCCTTCCCTTGTCCTGCTCTCCCGGCTAGCAGTACGTTTTGCCATGCTGGACACCCGGGGCGGATCCCGACCGCTGGCCGGGGGTCGAGGAGGGAAGGTCGATGCGCCGTTCGCTCGCGCTGTTGTTCGCCCTACTCGGACTCATTGTGGTTGCGCCGATGGGGGCGGTCGCCCAGGACGGCACGCCCGTCCCGCCGGCTGCCGAGGTCATGCAGTTCGCCGACGACACCTACGCCTTCGTCAGCAGCGGGTATATCTCGCTCTTCGTCGTGACGGACGAAGGGGTGATCGCCACCGACCCCGCCAGCCAGTTCGATACCGAGCGGGCGGACCGGTACAAGGCGGCGATCGCCTCGGTGACCGATCAGCCGGTGCGCTACCTGGTGTACTCGCACAACCACGCCGATCACGCGACGGGTGGGGCGGTCTTCGCCGACACCGCCACCTTCGTCTCGCACCGCAACGCCGTGGCGAAGATCGCGGCCCTCGGCGACGAGCGGACCCCCGTACCGACGATCGCCTTCGACGACTTCCTGTCGATCGAGCTCGGCGGGACTGTTGTCGAGTTCTACTACACGGGACGCAACCACTCGGACAACAGCATCGTGCTGCTGCACCCGGCACAGCGGCTGCTGTTCGCGGTCGACTTCATCCCCGTCAATACCTTGCTCTTCCAGGACCTGCCGGACGCCTATCCGGAGGAGTGGATCGAGTCGCTCCGCTGGATCGAGGAGAACCTGGACTTCGACACCCTCGTGCCCGGTCACCCGCCGCTGCCCGGGACGAAGGAGAACGTGAGTCAGGTGCGGGCCTACATCGAGGACTTGATCGCGGCGGTTCAGGCCGCGCAGGCGGAGGGTTTGGCGGACAACTCGCCCGAGATGGTGGAGTCGGTCCGCGCCGCTCTGGAGCCGAAGTACGGCGATTGGGCGAATTTCGAAGAATGGCTGCCCCTCAACGTCCAGGGTCTGCTCCGCATCTGGTCGGAGCGAGGAGCGACGCCGGTCGCCGGAACGCCGGCGGCCTAAAGAGGAGGGAGCGCGGGTAGATTGCCTACCTGCACTCCCGGCCCAACCGATCGTCCCGTGAGCTCTACGGCAACGGCTCCTCCGTACGGAGGGGCCGTTGCCGCGTCGCCCGTCAGCCGTGCACGGGGCGCCGTCGGTGTCGGGCGGTTGCCGACCGAGCCTCGCCCCGCCGCCAGGCGGCGATCACGGCGCTCGCCTCCAGATACTCGACGAACCCGAAGCCGAGGGAGAGGAAGAGGAGCCACCCGGCTTCCCAGATCCCGGCGGCGCCGAGGCCGACCAGGGTCAAGCCCAGGACGGTCAGGCGCCATCCCTCGGCACGCCCCAGGGAACCGGCCTGCGGGCGGAGCAAGCCACGCTCGCCGTGCCGCCCGCCCGCAAGCCCGCGCCAGAGAACCGCGAGGCCGAGGAAGAGCGCGGCGACCGGGGAATAGCTCCAGATGGCATCGTGCAGCGAGAAGACGTTCATCGTTGCGACCTCCTGCCGCGGCACCGGCCGATCGTCTTGCTGGTGCGCGATTTTTATGGAGCAACGATAGACCGGCGACGGCGTGGGGGCGATTACCTCCCAGGTTATAGCCGCCGGTCTACTGACGGCGCGAGCCGGCCACAATGAAAGCGGACTCCATCCCCATATGTGCCTATTGACCAAACTATGAGAGGATTAATACAATATTTATGGGATAGTGGGCGAGGTTGAAGACCTCGCCGCTGCTCGCTCCTCTCATCCAGCCGGCTTCTTTCTCTGCGCGTCCGGTATCGCCTGGTGACGGCTGTAGGCAAGGAACTTGCCGTAAAGAGGATGTCGGAGTTGCCGGTGCCGCGGTCGAGCGGCAACGTGCGGCTCCATAGCACAGGTGCGACGAGAGGAAGCAGCATCGCAGCCAACCCACTGAGCATGGTCGATCCGATCGTACGGTGACGGCGAGGAGGACGAGAGATGGCTGACGGGCAGGCAGGGTGGTGGGTGGCGGCCGGACTCGGCCAAACCCTTGCCGGAATGATGCTGATGGACGCCAATGACCCCTTCCTCCTCACCCTCTGGGGGGTCGCGCTCCTCCTGACCGGCGGTGTCACCACCATCGTCGGCGCCGGTGCCTGGCTCCGCCTCTGGCGCTGATCGCGCGACTCATTCCTGACGCCTTGGTACGGTCCTTCTGAGCGACCAAGACGTTCGGAAAAGCTCCCCTACAGCGATACTTGGCTTCCTGCGACGCAATGACGCGCTGCCAGAGGCCGGTGCCGCAGCATGGCCGATACCGCTGGTACGCCGTTCCCACTTGCCATACTCCTCCGGCAGCGCGCCACGAGGCACCGGAGCGCACGACCCAAAGGATGCCGCCGACCACCGCGCGGTGGTCGGCGGAGCGGTCGTCCCGTTATCGGCTTTTGGGGCGGGAGCAACGGCTCGACAAGGCGCCACTCGGCGTTGGTCAGCTCGGCATCCGCCGACACTGTCGCTGGAGGGAGGAGTTCTGCGACGGAGGCGCGGATCTGTGATCCACGGGCCCTTTGACCGCGTCCCTGATCGGTGGAGGGTGTCACCACACGCCACCTCCACCCCCACCGGGCATGCTTCTTGCGCCGCCCCGTGACGAACGTCGTGTCCTCGCTCCCACCTGGAGAAAATCGATGCGTACCCCATGCTGGCAGCTCGTTGCGCTGACGCTCGCGCTGATGGTCCCGCCGCTCTCGACGCTTGCCCAGGAGGCGACGCCTCCGTCCGGCCAGAGCACCGAGCAGGGACTGCGCGATCTGTACGAGGCGCAGGCGCGGGTTACCGCCCAGGAGGTCGGCCTCCCGCCCGGCTACTCCCTCGAACTCGTCGCCAGCGGGATCGACTCCCCGATCGGTCTCGCCTTCGCTCCGGACGGCGTCCTCTACGCGGCCCCCTCGGGCCTCCTCGGCGGTCCCCCCGAGATCATCCGAGTCAATCCAGACGGCACCACGACCGTCGTCGCCGCCGACGGATTGCAGGGACCGATCACCGATATCGAGTTCGGCCCGGATGGGCGACTCTACGTCTCGTACGCGACCACGATCGCGATCGTCGACCCGACGACTGGGGCGGTCACGCCCCTGATCACGGGGCTGCCGGCGCTCGGGAACCACCCGAATACGCAGCTCGCCTTTGGTCCCGATGGCTGGGTCTACTTCGGGCTCGGGCTGACGAGCAACGCGGGGGTCGTTGGCCTTGACAACCTCTGGCTCGAGCAACGCCCCGAGCTCAGCGACGTGCCGTGTGCGGACGTCGTCATTGCCAGCCCACCCTACGTCTCGGCCAATCCCTTGACCGAGGACCCGGATGACCTGATCGCGACCAGTCCCTACCAGCCGTTTGGCGAGGTGATCCAAGTAGAGACGCGGCTGCCGGGTCAGACCAAGTGCAATGGGGCGGTCTTCCGCTTCCAGCCAGGGGACCCCGAGGGAACCCTTGAGGTCTTTGTCTGGGGCTTCCTCAGTGCCTTCGGGATCGCCGCCGATCCAAGCGGCGCCATCTGGGTGGTCGACGATGGCCCGGACGCCAAGGGCAGTCGGCTCGCCGTCCCGAACGCGCCGGAGACGCTCTGGCGTTTCGTGGAGGCGGACGCCGGGACCTGGACCGGGTTGCCCGACTACGTCGCTGGGATCCCGGTGACGGACCCCCGCTACGCGACCCCCGGTGCCCCTCGACCGCAGGAGTTCATCTTTTCCAATCACGCCGAGCTGCTGAAGGGCGTGGCGCCACCACACCCAGTCGTGACCTGGCGGCCGCACACCGGTTCCGGCCATGTCGTGCTGGCGCCGGCGAGCTGGGGCGAATGGGCCGACGCGCTCGTGGTCGGCCATTTCGGCACCCTCTACGTCCCCGGCGAGCCGGCGGCGGGCACCGGTCCGCCGCCGACGGGCGCGGTCGACCTGGTCGTGCCGGCAACGGGGGAGATCGTCGGGCTCCTCCGCAACCCGGCACCGGGTCCGGCGGGCGGAGCGCCTGAACATCCGATCGGGCTGGCATTTGGCCCCGATGGCGCGCTCTATCTGGCGGATCTCGGGGTCTTCCCGACGCCGAAAACGGGCGCGATCTGGCGGGTCGTTTCTCCGGGTGGGTCCGGCACCGGAGGCTCACCGGGGGCGACCCCGACCTCCTAACGGGCGATCATCTGCCTGGTCGGCGACCGCCAAGGAGCGCTTCGTCTCATAATCGAGCCCTACAGTGACACTTCCATCAAGAGTCCGTGAAGGATCCTTAGATCCGCGGTGTGTCTGCCAGAGTTTGCAGAGGATCTGGGATCCTGTGAATCGCCCACGCTGCCGTCGTGGCGTGCTTTCCAGCCAACTGTCGCCGTAGGGTCAATTCTGCAGACAAAGAATCGTGAAACCGGGGTGCGAAGCACCGACCAGTGGAATCCTCGGGCGGAAACGGCTGTGATTGTTTTTGTGATGCAGCCGACACGTCGCAGTGGGGTCGGCATGATGAGACGGTGGCTGAGGCAGGTGTCCTCATCATCGGCGGCGTGGCGGCGGCACGAAGCGCGGGGCCAGCTCCTGTCCCGTCTCCTCGTCGACGAGGACTACCTCGCCCTGAAGGACCCCAGCGAGCTGCAACCGGCTCACGTACGGGTCGAGCGTCCCGCGGGTCAGCGGCACCCCTTGGATGCGGTCCAGGGCGCGTCGTTTCCCGTTGTTCCTGTAAACCACCAGGAACCAGCGCTTCAGCTCCACCATGCCGGCCGCCTCCCGTCCGATCCCCGTCCCGTGTGTCGATGCTAGAGGGATGTTCGGTCGCCCCGCATCCGCCAAACGGCGGATGTCTCTTGCCGTGATCTCCCGGCGTGTTCACGATACCGAAGACAAGGGGATCATCGGCGAGGTGTGCACGGCGCACCTGACTCCCACAACTTCCGCGACCGGACGGCTAGGTGCCGGCGGTGCGGACTCCCCGCGCCACGTGCATACGCATCTCCGGTCACTGGCCGCTCCTTTGAATATGTACGAAGATCCATTTATAATCGTTCGTAGTGGTTGACAGTGGCGCCGCCAGGAGTATGCTCTGCTGCAGTGATGCCCCCCGACCGGGGCCGGCGGCCGCTACGCGCGGAACGCCCCCCGCCGCACCCCGCCGTCGCCGCCCCGGGCAGACGGTCGCCCCGACCCCGCCCCATGCGAGGCGCCACGGACCACGAAGGGGGGAGACGCGATGCACGACGACGAGGCGACGCCCGCCCGCGCGTGGCTGACGGTCGAGGAGGCGGCCCGGATCGCGGGGGTCCACCGCTACTCGGTCTACAAGTGGATCCGGTGGGGGTGGTTGGCGCCGCTCCCGGCCGACGACGGGCGCTTCC
>JAXDKI010000117.1:0-3192 GCA_034667245.1 Thermomicrobiales bacterium
GTGGAGTTGATCTACCGACCGGACCTGATGCCGCCGACCCTCTACCAGGGCGACCACAACGGCCCGCCCGACTGGCCCGGATTCGACTCGCGGCGCGAGGAGTGGCACGCGATGCTCCGGCGGGCCGAGGTGCTCTGGGATTTCCCGACGCACGAGGCAAAGGGCGTTCTCGAGTTGTCGCCGAATCTCCGTTGGGTGCAGACGAGCTCGGCGGGGGTCGGTCAGTACGTCAAGCGGCTTGGCTTGCAGGAGAGTGACCTGATCGTGACGACTGCCAGCGGCGTCCACGGCGAGCCGCTGGCGGAGTTCGTTTTTGCCGCGCTCCTTTATCATGAAAAATGGTTTGCGCAGATCCAGGCGTGGCAGCGGCAACATCAATGGGTGCGCTATTGCGGAGGCGAGTTGACCGGGAAGACGCTCGCGATCGTCGGGCCCGGGCGGATCGGCCGGGAGATCGCGAGGATCGGGCGTGCGTTTGGGATGACGACCTGGGCGATGGCGGCGACCTACGATCCGGGACGTGCGGCAGCCCTGGGCGTGGATCGCATCTTCCCGCGGGAAGAGTTGAGGACCATGCTGAGCGGTGCGGACGCCGTTGTCCTCTGCACGCCGCACACGGCGGAGACCGAGAACATGATCGGTGCCGAGGAGATTGCTGCCTTCAAACCGGGTGTGGTGCTCGTCAACATCGCCCGCGGTCTGGTCATCGACGAGGATGCGATGATCGCCGCCCTCCGCGACGGCCGGATCGCCTTCGCCGCGCTCGACGTTTATCGCACCGAACCGTTGCCGGTCGATTCGCCCCTTTGGGATCTGCCCAACGTCCTCGTCAATCCGCACTCGGCGAGCACGGCACCGTCCGAGAACGGCAAGATCACCGACATTTTCATTCGCAACCTGCGGCACTACCTGGACGGACGATACGAGGAGATGTCGCCGGTGCTCGACAAGCAGCGGCTCTATTGAGGCTGGAGCTGAGGCTGCGGTGGAACTCTGCGACTGAGGATCAGGACAGACGCCGGCTGCTGGCAGCCTGGTGGCATTCCTGGTGTGGACGGGTGGCGAGAAACGGGACCCGCACGCGCGCTCCCACTGGTGTTCGGCCCCCTAACCCCCTGGCCCCCTTCCCCCCGAATGCCGGGGGAAAGGGGAGGAGGGCTGGGTTGCCCGGGTGCCTTCTTGGTGCGCCAGGTGCACCTGGCGGTGGGGACGGCGGGTCTCTCCGGGTCCTGATGACCGGGAAACCGACCGGGGAGAGCAAGGTGCTGCCCAGGCCCGCCGTCCCTCCTCCGGTGCCGCTTGCCGACGATCATAGCAGAACTTTAGTTCTTTTCAAGGGATCCGCACCGGCGCCTCCCTCACCACTCCATGCTTCCTTGAAGATGCGGCTGTGCATGTTGCCGAGGAGCCGAGGACCGAGGTAATGCACGTGGATGAATACCCTGGTATCATGGCGGCCACCTGCTCATCACCGATCGGGGGCCGCCGTGTCCGCGTCCTTCCCGTAGACCGGCCCGGCCAGGCGTCGGTGCATCTCCTGCCAACCTCCGTGGGTTCGCCCCGCGCAGTGCCCGCACTGCCGACCCGGCAACCGCCGGCCTGGAGCAGGCGCTGCAGTCCTTCGTCGCCCGCGGCCTCCCCGGCGTCTCGCTCTACGTAGAACGTGCCGGGGAGGCTGTCTTCGCGAAGACGGCCGGGTTTGCCAGTGTCGAGCGGCAGATCCCGCTCACCTCCGCTCACCGGTTCCGGCTCGGCAGCGTCGCCAAGGCGTCCACCGCCACCGTCGTCCTACAGCTGGTCGAGGAGGGTGCCCTGTCGCTGGACGACACCGTGACCGAGTGGTTGGACGATCCCGCCACCGGGCGGATCCCCAACGTCGATCGGATCACGCTCCGCCAACTCCTCAACCACACCGGCGGGATCTACGACTATGCGGACGAGGAGGACAGCCCGTTCTGGCAGGTGTACCTGGGCGACAATCCGGATTGGACGAGGGTGTGGACGATCCCGGAGCTGCTCGCCTACGCCGACGGCGCCAGCCACGCCCCGTACTTCGCGCCGGGCGAGAGCTGGGCCTACTCCAACACCGGCTACGTCCTGCTCGGCCTGGTCGTCGAACGCGTGACCGGCCACCGTCTCGCCGACGAGGTGCGCGATCGGGTCCTGGTCCCCCTTTCCCTCAACGAGACGTTCCTGGCGGAGGGCGCGGCCATTCCGGCCGGCACGGCCGACTGTTACCACGCGCTGGCCGGTGAGCTGGTCAATGTGACCCCGATCAACCTCTCCTGGGCGTGGGCGTGCGGGTGGACCGTGTCGACGATGGCGGACTTCGCCCGCTTCGGCCGCGCCATGCTCGATGGAGCGTTGGTATCGCCGGCTTCCCATCGGGAGCAATTCGCCTTCGTTCCGGATCCGCGGTTCGCGAGCGTCGGGTGGGGGATGGGTGTCTGGTCGCAGCCGTCGGCGCACGGCCAGGTGGTCGGCCTCGGCGGGGACGGGCCCGGCTTCACCGCGAACCTGGCACGGCTCGCGAAGGTGGATCTGACCGTGGCGGTGCTGCTCAACTCGGCGGGCGGCGATGCGGGAACCGGCGACATTCGTGACGAGGCATTCGGCGCGCTGCTCGGACCAGTCTCGTTCGAAGCGTGACAGGCTGTCCGAAAGGAGGCGAGGACCATGAACCGGTATTCGACGCGGAGTATCATCACTCGATCATGTGCTCGAGCCTTGATCTGTCTCGGCTCATTGCTGACCGTCACGCTGCTGGTGCTCGCCACGGGCAGCTCCACTGTGGCTACGGAAGGCGCGAGTCCCACCTCGACCTCCTCCCGCATGGCGGATCTGGACTAACCCGAACTGCGGCTCGTTGCCACGGACGAAGGCGCCGAGGCGCCGCGGGAGGTGGCGCCAGGTCGTTACCTGGTGGTGCTGGAGAATCGGGGGACGCCGGGTGGCCCGGCGGCGTTCAGCGACGTTCAATTCAGTCGGCTCCCGCCCGGCATCACGCTCGAGGATCTGAATGGGGCATTCGCAAACCAGGAGGCGCCGATCCCAGACTGGTTTGGCGACATCGACTCGGCCGGCGGGATCGACGTCGCAGCGGGCGAGACCGGCTACGCGGTGCTCGATCTCGAGCCGGGCGAGTGGTATGTCGGGATCGGGGACACCAATCCGTTCACGCCGCTGACCGTG
>JAXDKI010000118.1:0-8594 GCA_034667245.1 Thermomicrobiales bacterium
CCAGCCGCGCCTCGGTCAACTCCCGCAGCACCCGCAAGGTGAAGCCGTACCCACAGCCGCAGTCGAGGACCAATTCCCCTGGCTGCACATCGAGGAACTCGACGATCGTCTCGCACCGCCGCCGAAACCCAAGATCGCCTTCGACCGGCATGAGGTCGCGGACGCGGACGCGGTCACGGGCGTTGGCGAGGACCGTCTCGTCAGTGCCGCTCACCGCTCCCCTCGGTAGATCTGCTCGTAGGCGTCAACCGTCGCCTCGACGCTGAAGCGGGCGGCGATCTCCTCGCGGGGTCGGACGTACCGCTCGCGGTTCGCGATCACGTCGATCAGGGCGCGGGCGAGGGCCGGTTCGTCGCGGGGCGGGACGGTGGTGCCCATGCCCGTGACGCGGATCGGTTCGCGGACCCCCGGCAGGTCACTGGCGACGACGGGAGTGCCGCAGAGCATCGCCTCGACCTGGACGAGGCCGAACGTTTCGGTGTAGTTGACGCTCGGTAGGGTCAGCACATTGCTCGCCGCGTAGAAGTTGACCAGATCCTCGTTCCGGAGCACGCCGAGGAGCAGGACGTGGTCGCGATGCTCGCGAAGCAGCGGCTGGCTCCGTTCGTAGAGCGTTTCGCCGACGACGCGCAGGTACTCGCCGGCGAAGACGTACTGCACGTTCGGAAAGACCTCGCGCACCGCCGGGATGGTCCGGAGGAGGTAGTCGCACCCTTTTTCCTCCGCGAATCGCCCGGCGAACCCGACGATCGGCGCATCCCCCAGGTGGTGCTTCTCGCGGAAGGCCCGCTTCCCCTCCTCCGTCGGCGGGTCCAGCTCGACCGGCGGATAGACGACGGTCGTCTTTTTCCGGACCCGGCGGATGAAGGGCGAGACGTCGGCCCGGTCGTGGGTGTAGGTCACGATCCGGTTCGCGAGCTTGCCGGCACTGACCCCGCTGACGAAGACCGCCCGCTCCGCCACCTGATTGAAGCGGCCGATCGGCAGCGTCAGATCGGTGTGGTGGGTGATGATCAATCGCTTGCGGAAGAGCTTGGCGAGCGCCGCCAACCCCGCCGCCTCGGTGATCGGCAGGTGGAGATGGACGACGTCGTGCTCGCGGATCAGTGCCGCCGCGCGGGGGAGGAACGTCGGCATCACGACCCCGCGGCTGACGCTGAAGACGACCGGGACGCGGACGATCCGCATCCCCTCGCTCGTCTCCTCGGTCGGAAACGACGGGTCGTGCTGCGAGGCCAACACGGTGACCGTGTGCCCGCGCTCCGCGAGATGACGTCCTAATCGCTCGACATAAATTGTCAGCCCACTGCAATGCGGATAGTAGTAGTAGAGGATTTGCAGTACTTTCACACGTTCCCTCAACCGCGAACGACGGCGTCGCGCCGTCTCATTCGCCGACCTGCGGCGCTTCATCACGCCGCGCCTTGACCATTATCGATGAGTCCGCCGTCCGGGTCGATTTCGGTGACGACACCAGGGGCCAACGCGCCGAAATCCTACGCCAAACCTCCTCCTGGCCCACCCTCCACAGCGCGCTATCTACGTCAATCATCGTATGCGCCATACGTAGCATTTTCCTCAGAAATACGGCGAAATGACGATGGCTAGAACGAGTGCGATGCCACATGATGGTCTCGTCGGGAACGAACCGACGACCGGGAAGATGAACGCATCGACACGATGATCTGACGAGCGATTTGCTTCGTATCTGTGATTGAAACACCGGGCACCGGATAGCGCAGGCGCACGTGGTGGGCGCCGCGGTGCCGATCGGAAACAGGGCACGAACGGATCACGTTCCGAATTGACGTGCCCTTCCGCGAGGCGCACGATCGGGAACGGCTCCGGGAAAGAATCGGTGCACGATGGGGATGAGGGATAAGGTCATGGGTGGGATCAATCTGCGGATTGCCGGACGACGCGTCTCCAAGGAAGTGTCACAGCTTGGTCGCACCCAACGTCTGGCGATCGCGATGGCCCTCGTCGCCGTCGTGTTGGGCCTGATCGCCTGGGTGCCGCTCGCCCCCGCGGCCGACGACAAGCCGCAGACGCGCGAGTTCACCCTCACTGCGGAGGAGATCGACTGGGAGTTCCAGGCCGGCACCAAGGTCCGCGCCTGGGCCTACAACGGCCAGGTTCCCGGCCCCGAGATCCGCGTCCGCGAGGGCGATCGCGTCAAGATCAACCTGATCAACAAGCTCCCGGTCGGCACCACGATCCACTGGCACGGCCTCAATGTGCCCCCGGACCAGGACGGCCCCGCGGGTCTCAACCAGGCGCCGGTCGAGCCGGGCGAAACCTTCACCTACGATTTCATCGCCACACCCGGCGGCACCCGTTGGTACCACTCCCACACCGACGTGGCGACCCAGGTCATGCTCGGTCTCTACGGCGCGTTCATCGTCGAGCCCAAGGACGGCGGCGAGGACTACGACCGCGACTACACCTACGTCCTCTCGGAGTGGGACAACGAGCTCACCCCCGACGTCGCCAGCGGCAAGGCCCCCCGCGGCCCCCGCGATCAGACGCTGCGCGGCGGCGAATTGGGCACCGACCTCTTCCTCCTCAACGGCAAGATTCACGAGGGTATCCCCCCGATCGTGGTCAAGGAAGGCGATAAGGTGCTGATTCGCCTGGTGAATGCCGGCACGATGGCACACCCCTTCCATACCCACGGCCACTCCTTCAAGATCGTGGCGACGGACGGCAATCCCGTGCCGAAGGCGGCGCAACTGACCAAGGACACCGTCCTGATCGCGCCCGGCGAGCGCTACGACATTGCCTTCGAGGCGGACAACCCCGGCGTCTGGATGGCCCACTGCCACATCGAGAACCACGCCGCCAACGGCATGATGACCGTCATCCAGTACGAGGGCGCCAAGCCGACCGGGCCGCTGGCCGAGTTCTGGGACCTGACTCCGACCGCCGAGGAGGGCCAGCAGCCCCCCGACCACGGCGGGAAAACCCAGGGCACCCACAGCGGGCACGGCACGCATGGCGGCGAGGCGACGCCGGAGGCCTCCCCAAGCACCGATACGGAGGACGCCGCCACGGCTACGGTCGATCCCAACGCGACCTGGACGCCGCAGCCGACCGCGACGGTCGGCGAGACGGCGGAGCCGACGGCGACCACCCAGGCCACCAACGACGAGATGATCTGGCTGGCGATGGAGGACGACCGGTTCAACCCGAAGTCGCTGCAAATCAAGGCCGGACAGACCGTGACCTGGATCAACAAGGGGGCCGACTGGCACAGCGTCGCCTCATTCGACGGTAGCTTCGAGTCCGACCAAGTTGCCTCGGGCCAGACCTTCTCCCACACCTTCACGACCCCGGGGATCTACAAATTCATCTGCAAGCACCACGCACGCCAGGGCATGATCGGCGAGATCGTCGTCACCGAATGACCGACGAGATGATCGGTCCGCCCGGTTGGTTCAGGAGGCAGGCCGTGCCTGCCAGGGGAGAGCAGAAAGGAGGGCTGGGGCTGGGATAGTGCAAGGAACGACGAGTCACTCGGGGATTGGATGACGTTAGCAGCAGATGCAGAATCAAGGGGGAGCCAAATGCGTATCAACAACAACTACCGACCGCATGCCGTCGCCGTTGCCCGGACCATCGACGGTCTCCGCTCAGGGCGCCTCTCGCGTCGTGAGGCCCTCCGCCTGATCGGCGGTGCCGGTCTCGCCACCGCCGGTTTCATGAGCCTCGGCCGCCGCGCCTTTGCCCAGGACGGCGGAACGCCGGCCGCGGCCGCCACCCCGCAGATCGGCCAGCAGGCGGACGGCAGCACCCTCTGGAAGGTCAAAGCCGGCGACATGAAGATGGAGGAGCTGATCGAGCTCCACGGCTACTTCCCGGGCGAGATCACGATCAACGCCGGCGATTCAATCTGGTGGGACTTCGGCATGGGCGGTTTCCACACCGTCTCCTTCCTCTCCGGCGGGGAACTGCCTCCCATCTTCCTGCCCGACCCGGAGGCTGGTACGCCGACGGCCGGTGGCCCGCCGAAGCTCATCCTCAACCCGGCGATCCTCTTCCCCACACCGGGCGACAGCTACGACGGTACCGGCTACTCCAACTCCGGCATCGACGTCTTCCGCGATCCCTCCCAGCCGTACGTCCTGAAGTTCACCACCCCCGGCACCTACGACTACCTCTGCATCATCCACGCGTCGGTGATGAAGGCCCGGGTCGTCGTCCAGGAGGCCGGTGCCGCCGCCCCGCACACGCAGGCCGAGTACGACCAGATGGCCGCCGACGAGATCGCCAAGCTCTACGAGCAGGCCGCGGCCGAGAAGGCGAAGTACGAGCAGGCCACCAGCACCCAGAACGCCGACGGCTCCACCACCTGGGAGGTCACGGCTGGGGCGGGCGGTGAGACGCAGGTCCGCATTCAGGCGTTCTTGCCAACCGAACTGGAGATCAAGGCGGGCGACAAGGTGAAGTGGGTCCACCGGGCGCCCGGCGAGCCGCACACCGTCTCCTTCATTGGCGCTGGCGAGACGCCGCCGGAAGACACCATCATCGAGCAGTTCGCCGACGGCACGCCGAAGTTCGTCCAGAGCATGGAGACCTTCATGCCCCAGGGCGGCAACACCTGGAGCGGCACGGGTTGGCTCAACTCCGGGTTCATGGGTATCCCTCAGCTCGGCCTGCCGATGGAGTTCGAGGCGACCTTCGACACGCCGGGTGAGTACATCTACTACTGCGCCCTCCACGGCGATGCCCAGGGCAACCGCATGGCCGCCACGCTGACGGTTTCGCCCAAGTAAGACCTCAGTCAAACGACATGGCGACCGGGCACCCCGCTTTGCGGTGCCCGGCCGCCGTTTCTGGGTGCCTCCCAAAGTTGCCGGCGCGCCGTCTCCGGACGCTACACTGACCGCACCACCGGCAGAAGGGGACCACTGCGAATGCCATGAACGGGAGGCCCAAGGATGGCTCACGACGCTCAGGCGACCACGCCGGACCAGGAAGCGCGCGTCGCGTCGCTGCTCGCGGCGATGACGACGGCGGAGAAGGTGTCGCTGCTGGCCGGGTCGTCGATG
This sequence comes from Thermomicrobiales bacterium, assembly GCA_034667245.1. Lineage (GTDB taxonomy): Bacteria > Chloroflexota > Chloroflexia > Thermomicrobiales > UBA6265 > DATBFX01. Next base: position 5,052 of record JAXDKI010000118.1, read on the forward strand.
TGGCTGACGACGCCGGTCGAGCGCCTCGGCATCCCGGCGATCAAGGTGAGCGACGGGCCGAACGGCGTGCGTGGCGGAGGTGCTCTCGTCGGCGGCGACACGACCTCAGCCTGCTTCCCGGTCGGCATCGCCCTCGCCGCGACCTGGAACACCGCCTTGATCGAGCGTGTCGGGGAGGCGTTGGGCGAGGAGGCGAAGACGAAGGGCGCCCACCTCCTCCTGGCTCCCACCGCCAACATCCATCGCTCTCCCCTCAACGGTCGCAACTTCGAGTGCTACTCGGAAGACCCCTACCTCTCCGCCCGCATCGCCGTCGCCTACATCGCCGGGCTCCAGCGGCAAAACGTCGGCGCCACCGTCAAGCACTTCGTCTGTAACGACTCCGAGTTCCAGCGCAACACGATCAGCTCGGAGGTGGATGAGCGCCCCCTCCGCGAGATCTACCTGCCTCCCTTCGAGGCGGCGGTGCGCGAGGCCGGAACCTGGGCCGTCATGGCCGGCTACAACAAGGTCAACGGCGTCTACGCCGGCGAGCACCGCGCTCTGCTCACCGACACCCTGAAGCGCGAGTGGGGATTCGAGGGGATCGTCATGTCCGACTGGTTCGGCACCCAGAGCGTTGTCGACGCCGCCAACAACGGCCTCGACTTGGAGATGCCGGGTCCCCCGCTCTGGCGCAGCGAGCACCTCCTGGCAGCCGTCGAAGCGGGTGAGGTCGATGCCGCGGCGATCGACGACGCGGTTCGCCGGATGCTCCGCCTCATCGCGCGCTCTGGTGCCCTCGACGACCCGATCGAGCACCCCGAGCAGTCGATCGATCGCCCGGAGCACCGGGCCCTCATCCGCACCGTCGCCGCCGAGGGGATGGTCCTGCTCAAGAATGCCGGGGACATCTTGCCCCTGAATCGGGAACGAGTAAGCTCGCTCGCCGTGATCGGTCCGAACGCCAAAACCGCCCAGATCCACGGCGGCGGCAGCTCGCAGGTCAGCGCCCACTACGTCGTCACCCCGTTCGACGGCATCGTCGCCCAGGCCGGCGAGCGGGTTCGGATCGATTACGAGCTCGGCTGTACCAACCACCGGCAGCTCCCGCGTCTCGAACCCTCACTCGTCGGCTCCGGGGGCACCGAGCCGCGGGACGCGTTCGCGCTCAGCTACTTCGCCTCGCCCGACCTCTCGGGCCTTCCGGTCCACACGACGACGACCGCGAGTTCGGAACAGTTCTGGTTAGGCGACGTCGCGCCGGGCGTCCCCTCCAATCAGTTCTCCGCCAGGCTGACGACAACGCTCTCACCCCGCGAGAGCGGCGGTCACGAGTTCAGCCTGACGAGCGCTGGTCTGAGCCGCCTCTTCGTCGATGGCGAGCTGGTCATCGACAATTGGACGCAGCAGACCCCAAGCGACAACTACTTCGGCTTCGGCAGCACGGAGGTCAGGGCGAGTCTCGATCTAATCGCCGGGCGATCCTACGAGTTGGCCGTGGAGTACAGCAGCGAGGGGACCCGCGGTCTGAAGGCCGTGCGTCTCGGCTATCTTGCCCCCATCGCCCCGGACGCGATCGACCGCGCGGCGGACCTCGCGGCTCGCTCCGACGTTGCCCTCCTCTTCGTCGGACTGAATGGAGACTGGGAGAGCGAGGGCTACGATCGCCCGAACATGGAGTTGGTCGGCGATCAGGTTGAGCTCATCGAGCGTGTGGCGGCGGCTAACCCGAATACCGTCGTCGTTCTCCAGACCGGCTCGCCCGTGTCAATGCCCTGGCTCGATCGGGTCGCGGCGGTCGTCCAGGCCTGGTACCCCGGACAGGAGTGCGGCAACGCGATCGCCGACGTCCTCTTCGGCGCCGTCAACCCCTCGGGTAAACTTCCCCAGACCTTCCCCGCCCGTCTGGAGGACAATCCCGCCTACATCAACTACCCCGGAGACAACGGGCGTGTCCGCTACGGCGAGGGCATCTTCGTCGGCTACCGCTACTACGAGAAGAAACGCGTCGCGCCTCTCTTCCCCTTCGGCTACGGTCTCTCCTACACGCGGTTCGCCTACGGCAACCTCCGCCTCAGCGCCGACACCCTCTCCCCCGACGAGCAACTTACCGTCACGGTCGACGTCACCAACGCCGGCGACCGCCCCGGCCAGGAGACCGTCCAGCTCTACGTCCGCGACGTCGCGGCCCGTCTCTCGCGACCGGAAAAGGAACTGAAGGGCTTCACCAAACTCGCCCTCGCGCCCGGCGAAACGAAGACGGCGACGCTGCCCCTCGACCGCACCGCCCTCGCATACTGGGACGATGCGAAGCATTCCTGGGTTGCCGAGGCCGGCGAGTTCGGGGTCTTGGTCGGGGGGGCGTCTGCCGACATTCGCGCGCAGGCGACGTTCCGTCTCACGGAGACAGTCCAGTTCGGCGAACCTTCGTAGGGGCAGGCCGCTACAGCGATCCCGCCTTGCCCCCGCCAACGCCGGCCGCATCCTCTTCGAGCAAGCGACGGCCGACGACATACCCGGCGATCGGCACAACCGCGGCAGCCAACACCACGGCGGTCCGACCCAGCGACCAGCCGCGCTGCTGCTTTGCCGCGATCGCCAGGGCGACGTATGCCAGGAATAACATGCCGTGGACCGGACCGAGAATCTCCACGCCGATCGGGGCATCGGCGGTGTATTTGACAACCGTGGCGATGAGCAGACAGACGAACGACGCCGCCTCCGCAATCGCGACGTACCCCAGAATCCTCAAAGACACGCATGCACCTCCCGAGCGTTTACGAGGGAGCGATGACCGCTCCAATGACTGCAGCCGTTGTAGTGGAGAGGCCACGGTCCGACAAGCGCCCCGCTTGGGCACGCCTTCCGCGTCCGGAATGAGTGCTTATTGTCAATCTCGGATACGGAGGAGGATCGTGCTGACGTCGTTACCCGAAGTCGAAAAGCTCGTCGAGGTCGATGGTCACATCGGGGAGAAAAGCGGGACAGACTTTGCCGCCGTGGTCGTGTGACTCCGCATAGCTCCCATCCGGCTTCCTGCGCCATACCGTCAGCGTCCGCTCATACGGATGCAGCCGCCAGATCTCGAGGTCTCCCCGCTGTCTGTACTCGGGAATCTTTTCCCTTGCGTCGTGGTTACCAGGAGACCGGGACCACACCTCGATCACAAGAGATAGTGGTTCCTGGAAGACCTCAAGTTGATCCCGCCGGCCGAGTTGACGCCTGACTGGCTCCGCAGGAACGACAAATACGTCCGGGATGTAGTAGCTCTTGGTCGAGCGCTCAATATGCGCAGAGTTTGTTCTCACCCGATCTGCGCGCCGGTCGAGTTGATTTGCGAGCGCGACAGCCAGATAGGTCATCGCGTCGTTGTGCACGGAGCCCATCCCCGGCTTCTCCCGCGACTCCCCGCCGACGCCTGCGATGCCCTCGCCCGACACGAAGCCGGCGGCACGATCGACAGCGACGAGTACCGCTCCGCCACCGACGCTTACTATGCCCGCCACCTTTGCCGCGGGGCCTCCGGCGCCGAGATCGCCGTCTTCGAAGCGCGCGCGCACC
>JAXDKI010000119.1:0-10486 GCA_034667245.1 Thermomicrobiales bacterium
AGCGGTTAGGTCGCCCGAGTTTACCCAGAATGGTGTGTCCCATAACTCGTGGCTTTAGCGACGTCTCGATTCTTGCTCGCGCCGCCAAGATCTGATCCGTGATCAGGCGGTGTACATTCCCATGACAGAGGGTTACTCCCAGATCCCCTTGACAAAGAGAGATCATATGTTCTATGACCCGCCATAAGCGGCACCGGAGGAGGGATGGCGGGCCTGGGCAGCACCTTGCCCTCCCCGGTTGGCTTCCCGGTCATCAGGACCCGGAGCGACCCGCCGTCCCCACCGCCAGCGGCCGCTGGCGCATCAAGAAGGCAGCCGTAAGGTCGCCAGTGGGAACGCGCGTGCGGGTCCCGTCTCTCAACACCCGTTCACAGAGGGAATGCCGCCAGGCTGCCAGCAGCCGGTGTCTGTCCTGATCGCCCGCCCAAACTCCGAGGGGTTCGAAATCCAGATCCGTCCCGTGCGACGGCTCAGACTGCCTCCGCCACCGCGCTCGGCAACCCCTGCTCCTGCACCACCACCTCGCGCCAGGCGCCGATCCGGCGAAACTTGTCGTAGCGGGCATCGAGGAGCCGCGTCAACCCGTCCCCGTACGGGTCGGGCGCCGAGATCAGGAGCATCAGGTCCGCCAGGTGCCGCGAGATCGCCTCGCCCACCGCCGCAATCACCTCGCGCGGTCGCTCGTGTGCCGGCACCCGTTCCGGAATCACCTCGTCGATGATCTCGAAGTCGTGCAGATCCTGCGCCGTGATCCGCATCGTCTCCGCCGCCTGCTCCGCCCGCCCCGAATCCTTCCACAGGATCGCCGCGCACGCCTCCGGCGACGCCACCGCGTAGACCGCGTTCTCCAGCATCAAGATCCGGTCCGCCACCCCGATCGCCAGCGCCCCGCCGCTCCCGCCCTCGCCGATCACCACCGCCACGATCGGCGTCCGCAGATCGGCCATCGTCAGCAAACTCTCGGCAATAGCGGTTCCCTGACCCCGCTCCTCGGACCCGATCCCCGGCTCCGCGCCCGGCGTGTCGATGAACGTCACGACCGGGATCCCGAATTTTTCGGCGTGGCGCATCAATCGCTCGGCCTTGCGGTACCCCTCCGGTCGTGCCATTCCGAAGTTACGCTGGATGTTCTCCCGCGTGTTCCCGCCCTTCTGATGCCCGAGCACCAGCACCGTCCGCTCCCCGAACCGCGCCAACCCACCGATCAGCGCCTGGTCGTCCCCGAACGCGCGGTCGCCGTGCAGCTCGATGAAGTCGCTCGTCAACTCGCCGACGTAATCGAGCGCGTGGGGCCGCTCCGGATGCCGCGCCAACTTCACCCGCTCCCAGGCACTCCGCGGCCCCGGCCCCGCCACGCCGTTCGTCTCGGACACGGTCGTCCCCGCCGCCTGCTCATTGCCGCGGCGAACCACGAACGTCCGGTCCCGCCCGTTAGTCATCGCCGGCCTCGAGTCCCGACCCAATCTGGACGTTCACCAGCGTATCGCCGGTCGCCGCCCTGTCGACCCCCGCCCCGCGTGCCGCCGCGACGCCGGTCAGCGCCGTCCCTCGCGCCCGCCCATAGTGGTCGATGAGCCGGACCAGGGTCGACCGCAGCGCCGGCCGCTCGACGATCAGGTCGATCATCCCGTGCGCCAGCAGGAACTCCGCCGTCTGGAATCCCTCCGGCAGTTTCTGCTTCGTGATCTGCTCGATCACCCGTGGCCCCGCGAACCCGATCAACGCCCGCGGCTCCGCCATCACCACGTCGGCCACGGTCGCGTAGCTCGCCGTCACTCCCCCATAGCAGGGATCGGTCAACAGCGAGAGATGCGGCACCCGCGCCCGCCCGAGGCGCGCCAGCGCCGCCACCGTCTTCGCCATCTGCATCAACGAGAAGAGCCCCTCGTGCATCCGCGCCCCGCCCGAGGCATTCACCGTCAGCAGGGGAACCCCGGTGTCGCAGCACCGCTCCGCTGCCCTCACCAGTTTCTCCCCGAAGACCGACCCCATGCTGGCGCCGAGAAAGTCGAAGTCGCACACGGCCAGCGCCACCGGTCGCCCGTCGATCGTCGCGTAGCCGCTGACGAGGGCCTCGGTCTCGTGGCTTTTCTCTTGGGTGGAGCGGAGTTTACGATCGTACGGCCCGCTGCCGTCGGCGAAGTGCAGCGGGTCCTCCGGCTGCAACCCCGCGTCCCACTCCTCGAACGACCCCGCATCGGCCAGGAGCTCGATCCGCTCCCGCGCCCGCAGCCGGAAGTGGTAGCTGCACTTGGGGCAGACCCGGTCGTTGTGCTGGAGCTCCTTCGAGTAGATGAGCTCCTTGCACGTCGGACACTTGACCCAGAGACCGCCCGGGATCTGGTAATCCAGCCGCTCGTCGTCGCTCGGAATCGGCTGAAACTTGACCCCGCGGTGGAAGATTCCGCGCATAGCCGGCCCTTACTCGCTGCCCGCGACGTTGGTCTGGCGTCCTGGAGGAATGCGGCCCTGCGGCCCGCTCCCCACCGCGGGCAGCCCTCGGCACCTGCGTCAGCATACGCCAGGGGGTGCGTACGTTCAAGCACGGCAATCACCATGGCTGCCGCAGGAGAGATCAGACCCGCTCATCTCAGACCGTCTGTGCCCAAAACGACCGGCGCGAAGATATCACTCGTTGACGACACTTCCCCCGGCTTCCTCGGCCCGCAGCTCAGCTCGCACTCCCGCCGCTGCTTGCTCCAGTTCGCGCTGACGTTGTTCGACCGACACATCCGCAAGGGCCCGCCCCATCTCCTCGACCGCCGCCCAATGTTGGGACTCCCGCGCCTCGAACGCTTCGAGCCGCCGGAGATCCTCCAGCGACACGATCGCCGCCACCGCCACGCCCTCCCGCTCCACGATCACCCGCGTCTCACCGCCGCGCACCCGCTCGACGAGCCCATCCAACTCGCTTCCGACGTCCGCTATCGCCTTCGTCTCGGTCCCGCTCTCCTCAGCCGCCATCGTCATCGCTCCCTTGCCACACACCTTCGATTCAACCACCCTCATCTCGCAAGCCGCGCACCACCACGTTTGATCCCCGATGTCCTAGCCCCGCGCTTGCGGCGGAACCTCGTGCCCAGCATCCCCCGAGATGTGCCGGATGTACCGCTCTCCCGAGCGCCGCACCGCGTCCTTGGCATCGACCACCGGCTCATCCTGAAACGCCCCGTACAGACGCTCGAAGGCATACGGCTCGACCGCCGCGACGATCCGCCGCACCGCCCCCGCATCGAGCGGGATCGAGTTCGGATAGCTGTACATGAACGTCACCCACCGCCGATCCCGCACGATCTGGATCGTATCCCCCGTCAGCAGCACACCCCGCCGTTCCGCCCCCTCCGGCCAGTGGAGGACACTCGCTCCGGGGAAATGCCCTCCACATCGCACCACCGTCAACCCCGGGAGCACTTCCACCGTCTCGCCCTCCCAAAACTGGACAGCCGAACTCGGATACATCACCCAGGGCCGGTTGTCGGCGTGCAGATAGATCGGCACGTCGCCGAACAGCCGGCTCCACTCTCCCATCGTCGCGTAGTAGTGCGGATGGGAAATCGCGATCGCATCGACACCACCAAGCCGCGCGATCTCCGCCACCGTCTCCTCGTCGACCTGGGTCAGCGTCTCCCAGAGCAGATTCCCCCGCGCCGTCTGAACCAGATACGCCCGCTGACCGATCGCGAATGCCGGCTCCGTCACGATGCTCGTCAGCCCCGACTCCAACTCCGTAAACCGGTTCCGGAACTGCCCCCGCATCTCCGCCAGCGTCGTCCACCGCTGCCCGTCCGGGTGCACGTACTGCCGGTCGTCCTCGCAGATCGGGCAGTGCTCCGGCGCCGTCTCCGCCGACGGAAACTGCGTCCCACACGTCACACAGATCGGGGCACACAACGCCTCGGCTTCCCGGTCGGTCGTTCGATCCATAGCCTGCTCCAATTCGCCGGCGACCCAAATCACAGACGGTCCGCAACCGCCTCCATCACCTCCCGAGCATACTCCCGGAAGGCCGCCCCCGCATCATCCCGCGGCCGCCTCAACTCTCCCCTCCCTCGTCAACCTCGCAGACGATCATCGACCAAATCCCGAGCAAGGGAAGCCGCAACCGCCAACCACCAGCCTCCCCTCGCGTCAACTCGACCTCCCGTGGTCGTCCGTAATCGGCGTCCGGTGTCAGCACCATTGCCCGGCGCAGGGACGGCACACCATCGAGCGTCAGCACAAAATCGGTCAATTCCGCCGGTGGCGTGCGGAGCGCGTTCCACGTCGTATCCGCCTGGTCCGTCAGGTTGATCAGATGGATCATGCGGTAGCCCCCTTTCCGGGTTCCGATCGCCCAAACGGCCCCCGGCTCGGGATCGCGCGCCAGGCGAGCCCCGGCGAGCGAAAACCACAGCCCGTCATCCGGCTCCACATCCTGCCCGACGAGCCAGTCCCCATAGCGAACGACGAAGTCGTAGTAGGTCCGCATCCGATCGACGAAGCAGCCCCGCAACGTCGCGTACTTCGGATAGTAGGGATCGCAAAGCACGCCCTCCCGTTCGCCCAACAGCAGGTGGGAGCCACCACTCGCGGCAATCGTCGCGGTGGCGAGGAGGGCGGCGGTCTCCGCCTCCGCCAGGGAGGACGGTTCGGCGTCGAGAAACGGGGAGAGGTAGGCGGCGAGGATGACCGGTTTGCCGCCGCTCAGGCGCTTGCCGTCGTGGATCAGGCGGCGGAGATCGGCGTAGTCCTCGTCGGGGGGCCAGACCTCGACGTAGACGGCGTCCTGACTCGTCGGCGCCACCGTCTCGATCGGCCAGTTGCCGACGGCGTTGAAGATCACCCCAGCGTCGGGTCGCTCGGCCACGACGGCCGCCCGCGCCCGGTCGATCAAGAGCGGGAAGTGCTCTGCCAGATCAACCCGCTCGCCAATCGCCGTAACCGCGGTCTTGGGGAACCCGTACTGATCGAGGTGGATGCCGTCAAACCCGAGCACGCGCACCACCTCGGCAAACTCGGCAACGATCAGCGACACCCACGGCGAATCCGGCGCGATGTTCATGATGTAGAAGAGCTCGGCCAGACTGATCCGTTTCCCCTCGTCGTCGAGCAGAACTAGCTCGGGGCGGACATCGGCAAACTCAGGCTCCGCGCCGTAGACCGCGCCATAGGCGAACGCGGCCATCCCCCGCTCCTGGACACCCGCAATCAAAGCCCGCACCGTCGTCAGCGAGAGGCGGCGACCGAGCGCATCGGCAAACTCCTCACTCGGCGGGAGCAGTCGGTAATGCCGCCACATCCAGTCGTAAAACTGGACGACGTTCAGGTGGTACCGGCACAGTGAATCGACCCGCGCGTTGATCTCGGCCGGATCGGCGTCCGATGGGAAGTCCGACAGAAAGCCATAGCGGGGTCGCTGCGACCACCGCTCGAGCACGTCGAGCGCACCGCTGCCCTCAGCGATCGCATTTCCCGTCTCATCGACGAACGTGACGTCTAAGCCGTAACCGCATGGCGCAGTCGAAGGAAGCGAATGGTCCAACGTCAGCTCGGACACTCCCGGAACGACGGTGACGGGCAACTCCAGTCGATCGAGCTCGCGGTCAAGGCACCTCAGCGACAGCGATAACCGGCCGACGATCGGGGTAGCGAGCTCGTTTGTGAGCGTCACGGTGACACGCGCGACCTCCCCCGGACGGTAGCTCGCGCGGTTCGGTGCGACATCGTCGATGATCAAGGACAGATCCCACCCCCTAATCTTCTCCTGGAACCAGGAGAAGGAAACCCGTTCTGCCAATCCGAGCGCTTATCTCCTATCTCTTATCTCTCCTCAACCCTTGATCGCCCCGCTCGTCACGCCCTTGATGAAGTGGCGCTGGAAGAGGACGAAGACGGTGATCGTCGGCAGGACGGCGATCGTCGTGGCGGCAAAGACGAGCCCCCACTCCGTCCCGTGCTGGCTTTGGAAGGACCGGATCGCGATCGGCAGGGTGTAGAGACGCTCGTCGGAGATCGCGGTCAGTGCCCAGGTGAACTCGTCCCAGGCGTAGAGGAAGGAGAAGATCGCCACGGCCGCGAGCGCGGGTCGGGCAAGTGGCAGTGCGATGTCCCAGAAGGTGCGGAAGGGACCGGCGCCGTCGATCACGGCGGCATCGAGGAGATCCTGCGGCAACTCCTCGAAAAAACCGCGGAGGAGAAAGACGCCGATCGCCGTCCCGGCCGAGTAGACGACGACCAGTCCGAGACGGCTGTTGAGGAGATGGAGGTTCTTGGCCAGGACGAACTGGGGGATGATCAACGTCAGTGACGGCACCATCAGCGTCCCGAGCATGCCGTAGAAGAGGACGTTCCGCCCGGGAAAATCCCAGCGGGCGAAAGCGTAGGCGAGCATCGCGGCGAGGACGACCGAGATCGCGGTCGAGGCGGTCGCGACCAGGGCACTGTTGAGGAAGTAGCGACCGAAATGGTTGCTGGTGAGCGCGTTGACGTAGTTGTCGAACGTCGCATCGCGCGGGATCAAGCGCGGCGGCAGCTCCAGCACGTAGGCATGCGGCTTGAACGAGGTGCTGACCATGTACGCGAATGGCGCGAGCATGACGACCGCACCGAGCCCGAGCAGGGTATAGCGCACCGCGCTGCCGAGGACCGAGGAGCGATTCAGCATCTCAATACTCCACGGGCCGGCGCAGCAGGCGAATCTGCGCCAGGCTGAGGACGAAGACGATCAGGGCGAAGAGGTACGACAGCGCCGCGCCGTAGCCGAGATCGAGAAACTCGAAGGCGTTGGAATACATGTAGGTCAGCAGCACGTCCGTGCGGTGGAGCGGTTTGCCCTGCGTCATCAGGTAGACCGAAATGAAGACCTGAAATCCCCCGATCGTGAGGAGCACAAGGATGAACATCGTCGTCTGACGAATCAACGGGATCGTGATGTCCCGCAGTCGGCGCCACCCCCCGGCTCCGTCGACCGCCGCCGCCTCGTACAGGGTCGGGGGGATCGACTGCAGCCCGGCAAGGAAGATCACCATCGTCCAGCCGACGCCCTTCCAGATCCCAAGGCTGGCAATTGCCAACCGGGCGGGCCAGGGTTCGGCGAGCCAGTTGACGTTCTCGTCGATCACCCGAACCCCGTCACGCAGCACCCAGTTGATCAGCCCCTCTTGACCGTTATAGAGGTAGGTGAAGATCAACGAGGCGACGACCCACGAGGTCACGACCGGGACGTAATAGATCGTGCGAAAGAAGGCGCGCGCCCGCAGCGGTCCGTCGAGAAGCAGCGCGATGCCGAGCCCCAGGATCATCTGACCGGGCACGGTGATGACCGTGTAGGTGACGGTGTTGCGGAGTGCCAACCAGAAGATCGGATCGTCGAGGGCCCGCCGGTAGTTCTCGAGACCGATGAAGCGGCTCGGTTTGATCAGATTCCACTCGGCAAAACTCATTGCGAAGGCATAGAGGAGCGGATAGAGCGTCCAAATCAGAAAGACGAGCATTCCCGGCAGGATAAAGAGATAGGCGGGCAGGGCCCGGCGCAGACGCGTCCGGAACGCGGCCCGTGACCGCGTTCGTGGGATCGCTGTCGATCGGGAGTGGGCAAGCGCCATGCGTGGCTCCACATGACCCTCACCCCCAACCCCTCTCCTGCCGTGCGGGAGAGGGGAGTGTCTTCATTGGGGCGATTGCCTGAGGCGACCGCCGTCCCCCTCCCCCGCTTCGCGGGAGAGGGGCCAGGGAGTGAGGGTCGTTCTCTTACTTCTTCTTCAGCAGCTCGTCGACTGCGGCTGCCGCCTCGTCCAACGCCGCTTGCGGTTCCTTCTCGCCCCGGAGAACTTGCTGGACCGCCGTATTGATCGCGTCGTCGATCTTCGGCCAGGCCGGGCTCGGGGTGCGCGGTTGGGCTGTGGCGAGTTGCTCCTGGAAGGTCGCGAAGTAGGCGGGCAGCTCGGAATTACCGGTCAGGCTCTGGAGAACCGGCATCTGACCGGTCTTGCCCATCGCGATCTGCGGCTCCTCCTCGAGGACGAAGCGCATGAAGGCCAGGGCGGCGTCCTTGACCTTGCTCTGCTCGAAGAGGACGATGTTCTCGCCGCCGACGACGGAGATGCTACCGCCCGGTCCGGCCGGGAACGGCGCCAGATCGTACTGGAGATCGGGGTACTGGGCCTCGAAGATCGGCGGCATCCACGGACCATCGACGATGAACCCGACCTGATCCTTGCCGATCGCGTCGCTCGTCGCAATCCCGCCGCCGAGGATACTCGGCGAAAGCGTGCCGTCGTTCAGCATGTCGCGGAGCAGCGTCACCGCGGCGACGCTGCCGGCGCCGTTGAGGTACCCGGTCGCCGTGGTGTACTCCGGATCGGTGACGGCGCCGCCCGCGCTCCAAATCCAGGGCAGGACGTTCCAGGCGCCGGTGCCGCCCTCGGCGAAGCAATAGGTATCGGGTTTGCCGAGCGCCTTGATCTTGGCGCAGGCGGCCGCGACCTCCTCAAAGGTCGCCGGTGCCGCGGTGATCCCGGCCGCCTCGAAGACGGGCTTGTCGTAGAAGACGATCCTGGTATTGGTGTCGAGCGGGAGACCGTAGTAGTTGCCCTGGTAGAAGTTGGTCGCCAGCGGGCCGGGGTAGAAGCGGTCCTTGAAGGTGGCGAAGTCCGGGATCAGCTCGTCGATCTTGGCGAGCGCGCCGAGCTCTGCGAACTCCGGCACCCAGATGATGTCGGCGCGGAGCAGATCGGGTGTCTGTCCACCGGCAATGCCGGTCAGCAGCTTCTGGCGCAGGTCGTCGTAGGGAATCGCCTGGGCGTCGATTTTGACGTTGGGATAGCGCGCGTTGAAGGCCGGGATGACCTCCTCGGTCAGCGCCTTGAACTCCGGGGAGACGGTGTTGTACGCGGTCCAGTAGGTGACGGTTCCGGAGAGACTCTCGTCGACCACCGGCGTTCCGTCTTGCGCCCGCGCCGCGGCGAGCGGACCGAGCGCGGCGATTGCCAGGGCCAGGAGCAACACGAGCGAGCGGGAGCTGCGTCGCGCCATCGTCAGTTCTCCTCCATTCTCGTTCTCGACCCTGCCACCCGGCAGGGTACGACCGGTCGTTGTCGACGGATTGCGGCGGGCCGGGCCGGTGGTGGCTTGCGCGATCTCCTCGCCGAACGTCGAACCGTGAACGTCGAACGCCAAGGTCAACCCGTCAGCCCAGCGGCGACGAGTGAGGCACCGGCCTCCTCGTCCCGGTAGAGCGTCGGGCGGAACATCTCTTCGATCATCAGACCCGCGGCGCCCCGGGCCCAGGCATCGTCGCCCCAGCCCTCCACCACGAGGCGGAGATCGCCGAAGAAACCGTCGAAGGAGTTGGCGCGCAGCGTCTCGCGGAGCGGGTCGAGGAAGAGGTCGGCCGCGACGGCCCCCTCGCCGCCGACGATCAGCAGCGGCGGATTGAAGATGTTGATCAGGTGAGAAAGGGCGAGCCCGAGGATGCGACCGGCCTCGGCAAAGACGGCCCGTGCGGTTAGGTCGCCGGCGCGGGCGAGTGCGACGGCTTCGTCGAAGGTCACATCGCTGCCAAGGGTGGATTGCAGCCGGCGAAGCAGGGCCGGGCTCGAGACGAGGGCCTCCAGGCAGCCGCGCTTGCCGCAGTCGCAGAGCGGGCCGTCGGTCGCCATCGTCGCGTGACCGAACTCGCCGGCACCGCCGTTGCCGCCGCGGTAGAGACGGCCATCGAGGACCATGCCCATCCCGACACCGCGGCCGAGGGTCACGACGAGAAAATCGGCGACACCGGACCCGGCGCCGAACCACTGCTCGGCCAGGGTCAGCGTATTGACGTCGTTGTCGAGGACGACGGGGAGGGCGAGCCGCTCCTCCAGGAGCCGGCCGATCGGAACGTCGTGCCACTGAAAGAAGGGCGAGAAGCGGCAGACGCCGCTACGGCGATCGACGACGCCGGCGAGCCCGAGTCCAAGCCCGAAGATGCGCCGTCCAGGATGGCGGGAGCGGAGGTCGGCGACGAGACCGGCGAGGACGTCGACGACGTGTTCCAGACTCCCGTCGTCGCCGAGGGCGGCGGTCTGGCGGTCGACGATCTCGGCGTCGAGGTCGATCAGGGCGGAAACGATCTCGCGGTCGGTCAGCTTGGCGCCGAGGACGAGACCCGCTTGCCGATTGAGGGCGAGGAGGATCGGGCGGCGACCACCGGTGGAGACACCGGCCTCGTGCTCGTAGATGAGACCCTGCTCGATCAGGACGGCGGTGATGTCGGTGATCGTGGCGGGGCTGAGGTCGGCGCGCTCGGCGATGTCCGTCCGTGAGATCGGACCCTGGTCGCGGACGAGGCCGAGGACGAGGGACTGATTGATCTCGCGAATGAGCCGGCGGTTACCGGAGCGGAGGCGACGACCCATCGACGAATCCGTTTCCTCTGCGGTTCCCAACTAACTTCGTTCACTGAAGCAAGTTGGAGCATAGCAGACCCGGAAACCGTGTCAAGAGGTTCGCCAGAATCGGAGAAATG
>JAXDKI010000120.1:0-7067 GCA_034667245.1 Thermomicrobiales bacterium
TCCCCGCCGACTCGGGACACACCGGTCATGCTCGCGTGGCGCGCACCTTGCTACAAGACCTAGGGAGCAGCCGGGGCATGGCCATTGCGGTCGTCACGTACTCGCAGCACGCGCGGGACCGCATGGATGAACGATCGATTTCCAAGGGCCAAGTCGAGCGAACCATCGCTCAACCCGATCGCCTCACCTACGAAGGGAGCAAGCTCGTCGCGGAGCGCCGCACCTCAGCAGGTAACACGATTCGGGTCGTCTATGTGGAGCGGCTTACCGATGACGGAACCGCCGCCCACGTCGTTACCGTTATTCGTATTTCAGGGGATTGATGTCATGGAGCACAAACCGCAGTTCCGACTCGACCCCGACGTGAACGCGCTTTACATCCGCTTCAGCGCCGGGGAAGTCTCACGGACCCTTGAGTTGGAAGAATTCGTCTACGTGGACATCGACGCCCAGGGTGAAGCGGTTGGCGTCGAGTTCGTGAACGCCGACGACTTTATGCCGTTTCTGCGCCGCCATCATGGCCACGTCGACATCTCGCCGGCGTTCCTGCTGAGTCAATTGGAATCAGCGCGGCCAGCGAACGCGCGCTAGTCCTCGCCCTCGCAAGGACGGCCGCCCGGTTGGGCGACCGTCCTTTTTGTTGTGTTGGCGTCACTCCTATGCGGCAGATGACGCGTGCCGTGCGGAATCTCCCCAAAACGTCGGCTCGATTCCCAATTCGTAGTTCGCTTGGACCAGCGGGCGGAGGTTGTGACAGTGCTTCTTGCAGAGCAGTTCATTGACCTGGGCCGACGAACTAATGCTCGGCTTCAAGCTTCCTGAGGATACACAAGTGCGGGCCATGTTCACCGGACGCGTCACGCAGGAAGTGATCCGAAAGTTCATCCAATTGCTTGAAGCGAGCCTCGACACGTTCCCGACGAAGGCCGCCGCGAATGCACAAGAGACGCATGAAAGCGACGACCGTGATCCCCTGACTTCTTAGGCAGCCCAGTCCATTTATGGACGAGGAGCGGCTACCTGACTCTCAAGACGGTTGTTGATACCAATCTCTTTGTCAGTGCCTCAATCCTCCGCCGCGGTGGGCCTACAGAACAGGTTCTTGGTTCTCGTCTCCAACTACCAGCGGACGGAGTTGAAGATCACTCAATCCCGGCCGATGTTTCCGCGCTATGAAGTCTCCAGAATCCGGATAGCAAGCTTGCTCAATCGCATCAAAGCTGAGGGCGTGCTCAGACCCGCAGTCGATGATTTTCCCCTACCTGTTCAGGGTGTCAAGGACGAGACGATCCTCGCGGCGACCCTCGGCAACAAAGGCCGGTACCTCCGCCTCTGCGATGACGATGGGCAATGGCTCGGTCACGTCATCCCGTGTAGCATTTCCTACGATAGTCAGCCCGCGTTGATGAGGATGTGGAGGATCGGCGAGGCGTGGTCCTTGAACCCCCGGAGCCGACCGGCAGATCGGCGCTTCGTAGGCGACTCGGAGACGGTGGGCCGTGGCGACCTCGACACCCGACGAACGTCTCGACCCAGGGCCGGTCCCTGTTACCGCGCTTCGCTGGCGAGAGCGCGACCCGGTGCAACTGCCGGCGGCGCTCACGCCACTCCTGGGCCGCGAGGCCGAGGTGGCGGCTGTTCGCGATCTCCTGCGTCGCGAGCACCCGCGTCTGCTGACGCTGACCGGCCCCGGCGGGGTCGGCAAAACGCGGCTGGCGCTGCGGGCTGCCGAGGAGTTGGTCGACGACTTCGGCGACGGCGTCGTCTTTGTCGCTCTGGCGCCGGTCCGTACCGCAGAGGCAGTCGTCTCTGCCATCGCGGAGCAGCTCGGTGTGCGGGAGGCCGGTGACCGGCCACTGATCGATCGGTTGCGGACATTTCTCCAGGGTCAGGCGCTGTTGCTGGTCCTCGACAACTTCGAGCACGTGATGTCCGCCACACCGGCGGTGGTCGATCTGCTCACCGGTTGCCGGGGTTTGAAGATCCTCGTAACGAGTCGCACCCGTCTTCGTATCTCGGGGGAGCACATCTTCCCCGTGCCGCCGCTGGAGGTGCCGGATCGAGGCGCCGTTTTGCCGGTCGATCGACTGAGCGAGATACCGGCGGTCCGGTTGTTCGTGGAGCGAGCGCAGGCGGTGCGACCGCGGTTTGCGCTGACCGAGGGCAATGCGGCGGCCGTCGCCGAGATCTGCCGTCGGGTCGATGGTTTGCCGCTTGCCGTCGAGTTGGCGGCCGCGCGCGTCACGGTCCTTCCGCCGGGGGCGCTGCTGGCCCGCCTCGAACCGCGCCTGCCGGTACTGGTCGGCGGTGCGAGTGACCTCCCCGCGCGGTTGCGGACGATGCGCCAAGCGATTGCGTGGAGTTACGATCTGCTGCCCGCAGGCGAGCAAGCGCTCTTCCGCCGGCTCGCCGTTTTTGTCGGTGGAAGCACACTCGCCGCCGTCGCGGCCGTCGCTGACCCAGACGAGCGGCTGGGGACGGACATCCTGGCTGGGGTGGAGTCGCTGCTGAGTGTGAGTCTGGTGCAGCGCGTCGAGGGACCGGACGGCGAACCGGACCCGGAGGGAGCGCCGCGCTTCACGATGCTGGAGACGATCCGGGAGTTTGGTCTGGAGCAACTCGAGGCGAGTGGGGAGGAAGCCGCGACGCGGCGCCGGCATGCCGCGTGGTGCCTTTCCCTGGCCGAAGAGGCGAGGCCGCACCTGGAGCGGCGCGAGTTGGGCGTCTGGTGGCCTCGCTTGGTCTCCGAGCACGACAACTTCCGCGCGGCCCTCGACTGGCTGGGAGCCAGTGACGATCCGGAGATGGCGCTCCGCCTCGCGGCAGCGCTGTGGCGATTCTGGTACCACGACAGCCACGTTGCCGAGGGAGGGCGGCAGCTGGCGCGGGCGCTCGCCGCCTGCCCCGATGCGCCGGACTGGTTGCGGCGGGACGCACTGATCGGAAGCGCACTGATCGCGCATTTCCGCGCGGCGGACACCGAGGCCGCGGCGCTGTGCGAAGAGGCATTGGCTCTCTGCCACGAACAGGAGGACCCCCGCGATCTCGCCCGCGTCCGCTACGTGCGGGGTCTCATCGACGAGGACGCCGGGCGGTACGAGGCGGCCGAGACGAGCTTTCGCGAGGCGCTCGTGCTCTTCTCCGCGGCCGGCGACGAGTTTCGGGTCGGGATGACGCGGACAGATCTGGGGATCGCCGCCTACGGCCAGGGCGACCTCACGCGGGCGCGCGCCCTCCTGAACGATGCCCTGGTCTGGCAACGAGCGCGGGGTCACAACTGGGAGATGATTCGCACGCGGCTCTTTCTGGCCCACGTGGCGTTGGCCAGTGACGACACCGCCGCAGGCCGTGCCTCGCTCAACGAAGCGCTCGCGCTCTCGGTCGAGCAGGGCGCGCCACGATCGGTCGCGCCCGACACCGTGTCCACGGTCGCAGTCTTCGCGGAGGCTGTCGGACAGCCCGGCGCGGCGGTCAGGCTGCTGGGCTGGGCAGGGCTCGGCTGGGAGATGGCGGGGAGGATGAGCCACATGCCGGAGCGCGCGCTCTACGATCGAGCCGACGCCCGGGCGCGTGCCACGCTTGGGCCACGGGCGTTTGCCGCGGCCTGGGAGGAAGGACGAACGCTTTCGCTGGAGCAGGTCTTCGCCGAGGCGAGTGCGCTCGTCGCCGAGGACGAGGCGGTCATCGCGGGTGGCGATGCCTCGACGGTGGTGCATGGCCACGCGCTGCGGGCGGGCTTGACGCCGCGGGAGATCGAGGTGCTACGCCTGGTGGCGCGTCATTGCACCGACAAGGAGATCGCGGCGGAACTGGCGCTCAGCCCACGAACGGTGATGCACCACGTTTCGAGCATCCTCGGCAAACTCGGTGTGGCGACGCGGCGCGAGGCCGCGGCCTGGGCGGCGAGGCACGGCCTCGACTGACCTCGGGACACCTCCGACCACGCCTCTGGATAGGCAACGATCGCCTATCCCTCCTCACCCCGAATTGGGCGATGTTCACCGATGCGCGCTCGCACGCGACGGCATAGGCTCGTCCTGCCGTCCGCCGCGATCGAGGGGCGATGCTCGGCATGCCGACTCCCGTCCGCGGGCGGCACGAGCGAGCGAGGGGGTCCTCGGACGAGCGGCCCGATCGCCGACAGACAAGGAGCGTGGTGCAATGGCTCTCCGGCACGTCGTTCGCGTCGCCGTCCTGCTCGCCATCGTGGGTGTCCAGGTGTTCAGTGCCGCGGCCCCGCCGGCCGCCGCAGAGACTGCCACCCCGACGGCCCCGCCCGCTCAAAAGCGCCTGGCCAAGATGAGCGTGCTCAAGGCGGGTCTGGCCTGGGTCGAATCTCAGCAGGACGAAAGCGGCGGCTTTCTGAACCCGCGCGGCGAGGTCGACCCCAGCACGACGGCCGCGGTCGTCAGCCTCCTGATTGCGCTGCGCAACGTCGGCGTCGAGGTTGAGACGGACGAGGCGGTCGCCTACCTGCAGCAAACCGACCCGACCGAGCAGGAGGGAGCCCTGGGGGGCTATGCCCAGTTTTCCTCAATCGTTATGGCGCTCGTCGGCGCCGGCGGCGATCCACGCGACGTGGGCGGGGTCGATCTGGTCGCGCGGCTCGTCGCCAGCTGGGACGAGGAGGCCGGTATCTACGGCAGTTTCCTGTTGGAGAGCGCCATCGTGGTGATGGCGCTCGCGGTCGCCGACGAGCCGGTCGAGGAGCGCGCGATCGAGACCATCGTGGCGGCCCAGATCGACGACGGGTCGTGGGAATACTCCGGCAGGACGGAGCCGGGATCGGGCGACGCGGTGACGACCGCCTTCATCGTCCAGACGCTGGTCGCCGTCAGGCGCGGCGACGACGAGATCATCGCCGACGCGCTCGCCTATTTCCGCGCGGTGCAGTTCGACGGGAAGGAGTTCGCTGCTTACGCGGGATCCATACCGGACCCGAACACGACCGGACTGGTCATCTCGGCGCTGATCGCGGCGGGGGAAAACCCGAAGGCCAAGAAGTGGGGAGCCCCGGTGTCCGGTCTGATCGAGTACCAGAACGAGAGCGGCGGGTTCCGGACCTCCAGAGACGGGGATCCCACGGAAGACATCACGAGCACGATCTCGGCGCTGACCGCGCTCGCCGGGGCGGCCATGCCGGTCCTTCCGGCGACGTAGGCGCTCGATCGGACCGACGGAGCGACAGGCGAGGGCCACCCTGGCGGCGCAGACCGGGAAAGGGGAGCAGCAGCGCATGGACGGGCAGCGGTTCGATCGGTGGGCGCGCGCGTTTGCCGCGGCGTCATCGCGGCGTGGTCTGATCAAGGGGCTGGCCGGCACGCTCGCCGCCGGATTCTTCGCCGCCGGCGGCGAGGAAGTCGAGGCGGCGCGAACGTGCCAAAGGTGCCGGCGCGGCGTCTGCACGTTCATGCCGGCGGGCACCCGCTGCGGTGTCTGCGGCACGTGCGACGGCAACGGCGGCTGCAACGTCGATTCTGGGTTCGACTGCGGACCGTGCAAGGAATGCAGCCAGGCTTCCCATCGCTGCGAGAACAAACCGGCCGACGCACCCTGCGGCGACTGTGCGACGTGCCAGCGGGGCCGCTGTCGCAAGACGTGCAGAGCGCGCGAACGCTGCTGCCCGCCCAACACCTGCGCCGCCGCGGGTGTTTGCTGCCCGGACGAAGAGCGCTGCGGCGAGGAGTGCTGCGAGAGAGCAACCGAGCGCTGCACGGCCGACGGGTGTTGCCCGACCGCGCGCGTCTGCGGCACCGGGAGCGGGGCGCACTGTTGCGGCGAGAATGCGGATTGCCTCAACGGTTCCTGTTGTCCCAGGAGTCAGATTTGCCGCAATCTGGAGTTGGGCATCGAAGACTGCTGCGCCGACGACGAGATCTGCTGCCCCAGCGACCACCGCTGCAAGCCGGCCAAAGAGTGCTGCAAGGAGCAGTGCACGGAATGCGAGACCTGCGAGAACGGCGAATGCGTCCCGAAGTCGGACAATACCCCGTGCGCCAGTGGGATCTGCTGCGGTGGTGTCTGCCGCGCCAGTGCCTGCTGTGACGACAGCGGCTGCCCGGAATGCGGGCGCTGCCGTTCCGGTAGGTGCGAGCCCAACCCCGCCAAGAACGGGCAGGCGTGCGGCACGTCCGGCTGCAAGGTCTGCGCGAACGGACAGTGCGTCAACGCGGGCAACAACTCCGGCTGTAGGAACGGCACCAACGCGCTTTGCTGCGAGGGTATCTGCTGTGCGGGCGGCCAGACCTGCTGCGGCGGCCGGTGCTGCTCGAATTGCGCCGGCGACCTCTGCTGCGACGTCGGCTTCGCCGCGGCCGGCGCCGACCTCTGCTGCCCGTTCGGGCCGCCATGCGGCGAAGGCAACGCGGCGCGCTGCTGTAACGAGGACCAGGAGTGCTGCGGCGGCGTCTGCAAGCGGCCCGACGAGTGCTGCCCGGAGGAGAACGTCTGCGGGAGCGAATGCTGCAGCCAGACGGTCCTGGAGATCTGCACCAGGGACGGCTGCTGCGCCTTCGACCGGGGCGAAACGGCCTGCGGACCCGGCTCCGACCCCGCTAACAACGCGCTCTGCTGCGGAAACGACGAGCAGTGTTGCCCCTTCGGGCCGGACCAATCGGCCTGCTGCCCGACCACGCACGCCTGCTGCTTCGGCGATTGCTGCGAACCGGGGTTGAAGTGCATCGGCGACTGCTTCCACCAGACCGGCCGCGGCTGCTGTCCGCAGAGCTACCCCGAGGGCGGGTGCGGCGCCTGCGTGGCGGCGACGCCGGGCCGCACGAATCCCCGCTGACGCGTGGCGGCCGCGCATCGCCCTGGACGGAACCTGCTGCGTCGGGACGGAGTTCTGCATGGTCGACGGCTGCAGCGACTTCACCGCCCACGAACCGTGCGGCAACGACGCCGATCCGGTGACCGACCGGTGCACCGGCACCTGCTGCTCGCGCGAGACCGAAGAGTGCAAGATCAATCTCGAAGAGACCGATGCCTGGTGTTGTGCGAAGGGCGTCGACCAGTACATGGTCGGCTGCTGCCCGGTCGACAAGCCGCATTTCACCGCCGCGGGCGGT
>JAXDKI010000121.1:0-3603 GCA_034667245.1 Thermomicrobiales bacterium
TGGCACGGCTCGGGTGTCGGTCTGGGCATTTCCGAAGCGGCCTATACGCACGTCTCCGCCGCCTGCCGCTCGATGGTCTTGACAAGCGACATCTGCGGCGAGACATTGCGGGTCAACGATCTGATCCGGGAGCCGCTCGTGATTCGGGATGGTCACGTTTGCGTTCCGGAAGGACCGGGGCTCGGCGTCGAGCTCGACGAGGACGCCGTCGATCGTTTTCGGGTAGCGTAGCTTCGGGGGAGGAGGATCGACCGAGCAACGTCACCGTGGCCCGTGGCCTGGCTTCGACGACGAAACCAGCTTCAGACGAACGAGGAGGACTACGATGGCGGAGTACTGGAATCTCGACCGGTTGGCTCAAGAGTGGACCGCTCGGGGTCTAAGCCGGCGCGATCTGATGCGTCTGGTCGCCGGCGGTGCGGGTATGACGGCCCTCCTGACAGTGATGGGGAGGAGCCCTGAGGGCGTTGCGGCCCAGGGAAGCGGCGCTCAGGTGAGCGTGCTTTGGAAAGAACCGGTGACGCTCAATCCCCTCTTCTCGACATCGGGGAGCGAGCAGCAAGTTGAGCGGCTGATGTTCGGCGCCCTCGTCAAGATGAGCGGCGATCTCGTGCCGACTCCCGACTTGAGTGAATCGATCGACGTCTCCGAGGACGCGAAGATCTACACCTTCAAGCTGAAGTCGGGAATCACCTTCACCGACGGTCAGCCGCTGACGTCAAAAGATGTCGCCTTTACCCTCGAACGCGCCCTCGATAGCCGCACGGCGAGCATCTGGCGCGGTCGGCTTCTCGGGATCGAAGGAGCAGAAGCCTTCAGCAACCAGGAGGCGACGACCATTTCCGGCCTCGCAACGCCGGACGATCTGACGGTCCAGATTACGCTTACCACTCCGGACGCGTCGTTCCTTCCGATCTTCTGTAACTTCTCGGGGCTCGGCATCATGCCGAATCATGTCCTCGGCGGGATCGCACCGGATCAATTACAGGCGCATCCTTTCTCCCTCGCGCCAGATGTCACCGCCGGCGCGTACAAGTTCGTCCGGTTCGAACCCAACCAGTTTCTCGAAATCGCAAGCAACCCCAATTACGTCGGCGGTGCACCGGCTGTGGAACGGATCTTCTTACGGATCCTCACGACCGATGTCGGGCAGGCGCAGTTGGAGACGGGCGAGATCGACTTGATGAGTCTCCCGGTCTCCGAAGCCGAGCGCGTCCGCGGTCTGGCGAACGTGACCGTCGTCTCCGTTCCGAGTCCGAGCATGGACTTCCTGGCACTGAACTTGGAACGACCGTACCTCCAGAACAAGGCGATGCGGCAGGCGATGATGCACGCGATCGACCGGGAGGGGATCGTCAAGCAGGTCCTCCAAGGCGAAGGCACCGTCGTCAACTCGCCGATCTTCGGGCCGGATTGGATGGGGGTTCCGGAGGGACTGGCGCCCTACCCGTATGACCCCGACAAGGCGAAAGAACTCATCGCCTCGTCCGGCTTCGACACGAGCCAGGCGCTCTCGATCATGCACCTGCCAGGGACGAAGGAAAAGGACGCGGCGATCGCGATCATGCAGGAGCAGTTGCGGCAGGTCGGGTTCAAGGTCGATATCCTCCAGGTGGACGTGGCTGAGTTGAACCGCCGCTACATCCAGGAGGCCGACTTCGATCTCTTCTACAACGCCGGCGGCGTCTTCCGGGCCGATCCCGGTATCTCCGGCACCTACTTCCTGACCCGCAACTTCACCCCCAACGGCGGCAACGGTTCGCACTACTCGAACCCGACCGTGGACGATCTCTACGCCAAGGGGCAGGCCGCTCCCACCCCGGAGGAGCGCAAAGCGGTCTACACCGACCTCGCAAAGATCCTCAACGACGAGCTGCCGTGGATCTTCCTCTGGTCGCCGAACTCGCTCTATGCGGCGAGCAACCGGCTGCAAGGCTTCGTCCCGCCGAGCTACACCGACAACAAGTTCTGGAATGCCGAAACCTGGACGGTGACGAGCTAGGCGATAGGCGATAGGCGATAGGCGATTCGGAAACTAACCGTGCCCCTATCGCCTATCGCCTGAATGACACATAGGTGGCTGTGTCCTCCTCCGCTGCGCGGCGGAGTCGGGTCGACCCAACGGATCGATGTCGACCGCCCCAGAATCTTGTGGCGTTGTTAAGGTGGGAGTCCGCAATCTCCCAGCACACCCAAGCGGGGCCGGCATGTGCCACCGCCGTCCGCACGCTGCTACTCGTCGAGACGGGCCGTCAATTACTGGCCGCGTGTCGTTACGCCACACGGAAGCGGTCGACGGCGTCCTCGTCGAGCTCAACGCCGAGTCCGTGGCCTTCGGGGACGCCGACGTGGCCGTCCGCGATCTTGAGCGGCTCGCGGATGACGTCGTCGACGCGCAGCGTTTCGCCGCAGATGTCGCTGGTCAAGACCATCGAGCGGCAGGCGGCGCTGGCGTGGGTGTGGGCCGCTTCGGCGATTCCCAGGGCGATGTCGGACCCGTGCCAGGTCGGAATCCCGGCCGCCTCGGCCAGCGCGCCGAGTTTGTAGGTGTTGACCATCGCGCCCCAGATGTTGAGATAGTCGCAGGCTTCCCGCTTGATCGCCTCGGAGACGAGTCGTGGTTCGTTGAGATCGAGCGCCACAGGCACGGAGAGCCGCTGGCGGGCGAGGACGTACCAGTCCAGGTCCCGCTGGTCGAAGGGGCTCTCGTAGCAGAGAACATTGCGGACGCCGGCGGCACGCAGCCGGTCGTCGAGATCGAACAGCCTAGTGGGCTGGTAGAAGCGCTCGTTCGGATCGACGACGACCGAGAGCTGGTCGCCGGCGGCGTCCTGGATGGCGCCGAGGCGCTCGACCAACGGATCGTCGGCGGTCGCCTTCATCTTGAGGACCCTGTACCCCTGCGCGACGGCATCCGCGGCCGTGCGGGCGGCGTGATCCGGGATCATCCGTCCGGTGCAGCGCGATACGGGGACGCGGTCGCGGAACTTGCCGCCAAGGAAGCGGTACGCCGGGACGCCGAGCGCCTTGCCCATCAGGTCGAACAGGGCCATCTCGTAGCCCTCGTAGACGGCCGGGTTGCGAAACCACATCGTTTCCAGCGGAAGTTCTTGGAGGTTGAACGACCAGAGGTCGCGCCCCACGAACAGCGACGCGACGGCGTGCACCTGCTCGGCCGGGATGCCCTTCCTGAGCTCACCGAGACCAACCAGTCCCTCGTCGGTGTGCAGCCGCATCAGGACGATGGGGAATTCCGGCCAGTGGAGGCGGATCCAGGTGCCGCCGTAGCTGTACCCCTCCGGGATGAACTCGGGACTGTGCCATGCACCCTCATGGAGCGGCACGACGACCGACATCGTCTCGACGCGGCTGATCTTCACGCTCGGTCCCTCCTCAATACATCCCCACCCGATGGTCGGTCGTTTCCTTCACTTGGTAGGCAGTGATCTCTTGTCAGCCCAAGGGAGCCCGCGGCACGGAGTGGGGTCGCCCGCACACCGCCAGACTCCTCCGGGCTCGGCGACGATCAGGAGCACGGCCTTCTCTCATCGTCGGGAGTCGGCGAGTTCGGCCTGGTCAGTGTGTCGCCGGCTTCAACATCGC
>JAXDKI010000122.1:0-13747 GCA_034667245.1 Thermomicrobiales bacterium
CGTTGTTGGGCGAGAGGCTGACGAGCGCGCGGCGAATGAACGGGGTATGAGAACGACGTCGGCACGTCGGGATAGGGAGCTCCCGGACCCACCGCATCCTCCATATCGGTCCGTCGTTTTACATCTCTTGGTCGGGACAGACGACGTTACGACCGCGAGCGGGGATCGAGCGCGTCGCGTAAGCCGTCGCCGACGAGGTTGAAGGCGAGAACGGCGAGCAAGAGGGCCAAACCTGGTCCGAGCGAGTACCAGGGGACGGTCGTCAGATAGAGGGTGCCTTCGCGGATCATCTGACCCCAGGTGGGCGTGGGCGGCTGGACGCCGAGGCCGATGAAGCTGAGGCTCGCTTCGAGCCGGATCGCCGAGGCGGTCCAGAGACTGCCGAAGACCACCAGTTCGCCGAGGATGTTCGGGAGGAGGTGAGCCCGCAGGATCCGCGCGTTCCCGACGCCGACCGTTCGCGCGGCATCGACGAAATCGCGGTGCATCAGCGAAAGGGTCGGGCCGTAGGCGACCCGGGCGAAACGGGGTGCGATGGTCAGTCCGATCGCGATGATCATCTTCGAGAGACCCGGCCCCAGGACGGCGAGGACGAGGAGACCGGTGATCAGATCGGGGAAGGCGAGGAGGACGTCGGTCAACCGCATCAGCGCGCTGTCGATCTTGCCGCCGAAGAAAGCGGCGGTGATCCCGATCAGGGTTCCGAGGGCACCGCCGAGCAGAACGGAGAGGATTCCGACCTGAAGCGCGATCCGGGTTCCGTAGATGACGCGGGAAAAGACATCCCGCCCCTTGTCGTCACGACCAAGCAGGTGGTCGGCACTCGGTGGGGCGAGGCGGTTGCGGACGCTCTGGTCGAGGGGGTCGTGCGGGGCGACCAACGGAGCAGCGAGGGCAATGAGGATCAGCAGCGCGATCAGGACGACACCGACGACCGCCGTTCGATTGCGAGCGAACGTCCGGAGCGCGCGCCGGCGACCGGAGACGATATCGACCGGCGGAGCAGCGTCGGCGCTCTCTGCCATCGATGCGGTGGATGCGCTCAATGGCTTGCCCTCCTCAACCGCTCCCAAGCTCGGGTGTTCCGGTAACGCGACCGCAGCTTCGGCATGATCTCGGGCGCACCTGGGAATGCGGGCCTCACGCGTAGCGAACCCGCGGGTCGATCATCGTGTAGATGATGTCGGTGATCAGGTTGATGATGACGATGATGAAGGCGTAGACGACCATGATCGATTGGAGGGACGTGTAGTCTTTCTGCTTCGTCGCTCCGACCATCAGCTTCCCGAGTCCGGGCCGGGCAAAGACTTCCTCGACCAAAACCGAGGACCCGATCATGCTGATCGCGAAGATGCCGACGAGGGAAACGACGGGAATCAGCCCCGCCCTTAGGGCATGCTGGACCAGCACGACCCACTCTCCGAGTCCCTTCGCCCGCGCCGTCCGCACGTAATCGTCGCTGAGCACGGCGATCATCACCGA
Organism: Thermomicrobiales bacterium; assembly: GCA_034667245.1. Classification (GTDB taxonomy): domain Bacteria; phylum Chloroflexota; class Chloroflexia; order Thermomicrobiales; family UBA6265; genus DATBFX01. The sequence continues at coordinate 1,483 of JAXDKI010000122.1, forward strand.
GCGCGTCATCCGGGCGACGTAGGCCATCTCGATCAGGCCGAGCGTGACCGCCGGCAGGACGAGGTGATGGAGGTTCGCCCCCGTATCGGAAAAGGACGGGGCGCCGACGGCCGGGAACCAATCGAGCTTGACGGCGAAGAAGTAGATCAACAGGATAGCGAGGTAGAAGGCTGGAAGTGATAACCCAACCAGCGAGACGATCCGGCCGATGTAGTCCGGCGCTTGATTGCGTTTGACGGCGGTCACCACCCCGATCGGGACCCCAACCACCAGCCCGATCACGAGCGCGGCGGCGGTCAACTCCAGGGTATGAGGCAGGGCACTTTTGATCTGCGTCCAGACCGGCTGGCTCGTCTTGAGGGAGTCGCCGAGGTCGCCGCGCGCAAGATCGGCAAGGAATGTCAGGTACTGCTTCCAGAGCGGTTCGTTGAGACCCATCCGTTCCCGGAGTGCTTCGACGGCCTGCTGCGAGGCATTGTCGCCGAGCACGGCGGTTGCCGGGTCACCAGGCGCGACCCGGACGATGATGAAGATGACGGTGAAGACGGCCAGCAGCGTCGGAATCGCCAGCAACAGCCGCCGGATGATGTGTCTGAGCATCGTCTGTCCGAGGAAACGAAGCGCTGCCTACATTCAAGAGGGCCTGAGGGATGAAACGGAGAGGTTCCTTCGACAAGCTCAGATAGACTCTTCGCCGCACCCAGGACGTCCAACTTGAGGACACCCCTCTCCTTGTCATCCTGAGCGCAGCGAAGGACCTCTTTCGTCGTCGCGTCGGTGAGCGAACTGCGCGTGGCGGTCAATCGCACCCGCCACGCTCCAAGCGACAGTCTACGGCGCGATCGTGGTCGTCTCGTCGATCCCCGGATAGAGGGCAAGGACCTTGACCAGCTCGTGGCCGTAGTCGACTTTCTGGGACCGCGCATAGACCTGATTCTGGTACTGGAGCGGCACGGCGGCGACATCCTTCAGGATCTGGGTGTTGGCCTGGCGCCACAACTCCTCTTGCGCGGCCGGGTCGGTTTCGGCCCGGGCCTGCAGGATGAGGTCGTCGATCGCGCTGTAGTGGCTGAAATTGGTGACCGGCGACGCGCCTTTGACGACGATCGACGGCGAGTAGAAGAACTGGGTGAGATAGACGTCGGCGTTCGGGCGGAAGGCGACGTAGATGACGATCGGATTGACGTCCTCCCGAATCTGCGAGTGCATCGTGGCGTGGTCGACGACCTGGAGCTCGATGTCGATGCCGATCTCCTCCAGCTCCGACTGCAGCACCTCGTAGTTCGCCCGGTAAGCGGGCATCTCACTGGTCACCAGGGTGAGTTGGAAGCCATCGGGATAGCCGGCCTCGGCCAGGAGCTGCTTTGCTTTCTCAACGTCGCGGGGGTATTCCACACCGGCGGCTGCCGCCTGCTCCTGAGTCAGTCCGCCCGGCATCAGCGCCGCGGGCACGACGGAGTAGACAACCTCCGAGACAGGCGAGCCGTAGAGCGCCTGGTGCTCTTCGCGGTCGATCGCGTAGGCAATCGCCTGCCGGACTTGCGGCTTGGAGAGGTACTCGTTCTCGATGTTGAGGTTCATGAAGGCGACCTCGCCGGGGCCAAACACGTCGGCCTTCAGCGTGCCTTCGGCATTGATGCGATCGACCCACTGGGCTTCGTTGACGCCCGACGCTGCATCCAACTCGCCGGACTGGAGCGCCAGCTCACGGCTGGTGGCGTCCGGCATGTAGCGCACCTCGACGCCGCCCAGCTTCGGCGCGCCGCGGAAGTACTGATCGTTCGCGGTCAGGATGACACTCGTCTGCGGCGTGTAGGAGGTGAACATGAAGGGTCCGGTGCCAACCGGTTGGGTCTTGAACCCCTCGAGACCGAGTCCCTCGACCGCCTTGGAGCAGACGATGAACCCACCGTTATAGTTCGCGACCTTCGGCAAGAAGAGGGTCGGCGAGAGCGGCGCGTCCATCGTGATCTTGACGGTCTTGTCGTCGACCTTGGCGACCGTCATGCCCGCGTAGTCGGCGGCGTAGCCGGAGGTGTCCTTGTTCGCCGACTTCTGCAGGGAGTAGACGACGTCGTCCGCGGTCAACGCGTAGGCTTCGCCGCCTTGCCAGGGATGGCACATCACGTTGTCGCGAAGGGTAAAGGTCCAGGTCTGTTTGTCACCCTCCATGACGGGATCGGGAACCGCCGTGGCGAGGTCCGGTTCGATGACCGAGGCATCTCCCGGCTTGAAGCGAACCAGTCCATTGAAGACCATGTCGACGACCGTCCGATCCTGGGTACCGGACGCGAAGTGTGGATCGAGCGTCGAGAGATCGGCGGAGTTGGTCCCGAAACGGAGGACCGGTCGGTCCTGAGCCGCCGCCGGGCGCGTCAGCATCAGCACCGGCGACAGCAGCAACAAGATTGTGGCAGCGATAAAGAACGAACGACGGGACAATGTCGACATCGATTCACCCCCTCGTGATCCTGGTTGGCGGCGTCACTCCGTGGACCCGCCATCGCTGAGATCGCACCGGTACGACCGGCGAGACCTTCGAATTGGTCGGCGTCGACCAGTTCTTCTCCTCACACCCTCTGCGCGCTTAGCCGTGCAGCGTCACCGCTTCCCGACCGCGGATCGTCGCAAATCGCTCGCTCGTGAATGGCTCGATCGGCAGCGTTGAACGCCCGTCGATGACCAACTCGCGAATGATCTGCCCGGTGACCGGCCCCAAGCAGAAGCCGTGGCCGGAGAAGCCGGCCGCCAAAACCAATCCCTCGAAGGCCCGTGCTCGCTCCAGCACGGGCAAGGCGTCCGGGGTGGTATCCAACAACCCGCCCCAGACCCGCGCGAGTGGCGCATCGGCGAAGGCCGGCAGCACCGCGCTGACCCGGCCGACGACGCCGGCGACTTCAGACGTCGGTGGTTGGACCAAATCATAACCGCTCGCGAGGTTATCCAGATCGTACGTCCAGGGCCGGCCACCGCCCGTGAACCGCAACCGGCCATCAACCTGCTGGCGCCCCGCAAGGTCTGCCCCAGCGACGCCAATCACCTGCGAGATGAGTGGCGGCAACGGCATCGTCTGGATCGCCGCGACGACGCCGATCTGCAATGGAAGGTCGATGCCGAACGGTGCGACCAGGGACGCGCTGTGGATACCCGCCGCGACGACGACAGTGCCGGCGGCGATTTCACCGTCGCTCGTCCGGACGCTGGTGACACGGCCACCGCTGGCGACGATTCCGGTCACGGTTGTCCTGGTTTGGATTGTCGCCCCGTGGCGCGTCGCAGCGGCAGCAAAGGCCTGAACGGTCTTCGTCGGATTGGCATGACCGTCGGTCGGGCAGAAGGAGGCGGCGACAATCGACTCGCTAAGTGCTGGACCAACCTCGCGGACACTGCGGTTGTCGGGCAGGAACGTGAGATCGAGCCCCTGCGCTTTTCCAATCGCGACGACTCGCTCGATCTCGGGGACTTCATCCGGCGTGCGAGCAAGGCGAAGATTTCCGTGCCGCCGGTACTCGACGTCCGCCCCGAGCTCTTCGTCAAGCGTTGCCCAGCGGCGAACGGCAGCCATCGCGAGCGGCAACTCCGCCGGGTGGCGCCCCGACTGACGGACGCCCGCGAGCGTCCAGCCAGAGGCCATACTCGCCAGGTCACCCTGCTCGAGCAGCGTAACACCGACCCCATGGCGGGCCAGCTCGTAGGCGGCAGCGGTACCGCTGATCCCGCCACCGATTATGACAACGTCCGCTGGTCGTGCGTCGGTCACGCCCGCCTGCTCCTCGTTATGTACCGTGGGCGTCCCATGCTCCGAGGCGCCGGTTGCTCACGAGCGCCCGGCAAGAAGATGGACCCGACTTTATGCCAGCGGTGCCTGGTTGTCAAATTGGGCGCGCGCGGTGGTTTCTCCAACACCGTGAGAACCTCACGTCTCGGATGGCATCAAGTCGAGCCTGGCATTGATGTCCTTGACCCATGGGTAATGTCATTCGTATCGGGGCGGAACCGCGACCTTGCCGCGATCCGCTTTCGCCGCCCTCTACTTGCCCGACCCGAGTCGGACCGTCACGCGGCATCCGTGGCGCGCAACTCGCGCACCGATGCCCCTTCTAGGGCGAGGGCGACGCCGGTGCCGATGACGAGTGCCCAGAACGGTGCGCCGAGGCCGAACATCGATACGTTCGAGGCGGTTATCGCGAAGGCGAGCAGCGGACCAAGCCTTATTGGTCCACGCGAAATCGCGCTGAGTGCCTCGCCGAGCACGCCAACCAGCGCCAGACCGGCGACCGCCAGCAGAATCGCCAGCGGGAGCGCTTCGGGAAGCCCCGCTGCCACCCCGCCGGCGAGACCGATCAGTGCGAAGGCGGTGCCGGCGGCGTACACCGACCAGGGACGCACCGCCCGCTCTCCGGCCTCCGGCCCCGCGGTGAGCGGCGTCATGAGCGCCCCCATGCACACACTCCCCGGTCCGAAGAAGGAGCCAACGGCTGCCCCGATCCCGGTCGCCGCCTCGATCGCCCGTGTCGGCGGTCGGTAGTCCTGGCTGCGCAGATAGGTGACCGCCGTCAGGTTTGAGTGGAGCGCGGTCAGTGCGACATACACGGGAACGACCGTGGCAATCGCCGCCAGCGAGAAGCGCGGGACAGCAGGCTCGAGGGACGGTAAGACCCATCCGCCCGGCAACGACTCAACCCGTCCGGTGAGAAATGCCGCGACGACGCCCGCCACCAACGCCGGCAGGACCGGTGGTACCCGCGGCCCGAGCACCCGCCGGCTGACCAGCCAGGCAGTCAAGGCGGCGCCAACCAGGAAGCGCTCTCCTCCAAGGACCGCGAACGTTTGGGTTACGAACGGTAACACGCTTCCGGCGATGACCCCGAAGACGACCGGCGCGGGCACCAGGCGCGCAATCCGATTGGTCAAACCGCTCACGCCGAGGGCGGCCACGGTCAGCCCGCCGACGAGTGTCGCACCGCGCAGCTCGCCGCCGTCCACATCGCCGGCCAGGGACGCGTAGAACACGACAAGGGATGTGTGCCAGGCGACAAAGAGGGGCTGACGGTAGACGAGTGTGAGGCCGACGCCGAGCAGTCCTGGAATGGCATAAAGGGCCAGCAGCCAACTGCCCAACGCGTCCGCCCCTAGCCCGATCTCCGCGGCAGCGGCCAGTGGAATCGCCAGCGCTGACAGGCTAAAGACGGTGATCGGGACTGCCGTCGCGACGGGCGGTATCAGTCGACGCCACTCGCCTGGTCCGGACGTTCCGCTAAGCACGCGTCCCTGCCCCTCGCGTCTTGCTCTCCCGCCATCGATGCTTGTCAGCATCGCCGAGACGATGAACCCGTGCAAGCGCGTTCCACCGGAGGGTTTCGACGATCCTGCAGCCCGGTGCTAGCGGACAAACCGGCACCGACCCGCATCAATCCGCGGGGCTGGTTGAACTGCGCGCGGAGCACGGCCAACCTCGGCGTCGAAGTCAGGCGACTATAGGCGGAGTGGCATAACAAGCATGTGGATGGTTTTGGAGTTGAGACAGAATTCTCTCCACAGGCCCCACGTACCAACCGCAGTTCGGTTCGCTTTGGCTACGCGCTCACATCTCAACCTGATCGTCCAGATCCTCCAACCAGCGTTTGACCTGCTGGAGGAAGCGGGCGGCGGCGAGACCGTCGAGCGCGCGGTGGTCGAAGCTGAGGGAGAGGTTCATCATCGAGCGGATCGCGATCATCTCGTCGACGACGACCGGACGTTTGACGATCGCCTCGGTCGAGAGGATCGCGACCTGCGGCTGTACCAGGATCGGGGTCGACGCGATCGAGCCGAAGGTGCCGGGGTTGTTGACGGTGAAGGTGCCAAGGGCAACGTCATCGGGCGTCAACGTGCCGCCGCGCGCTTTGGCGGCGAGCTCGGCGACGGCGTGCATCAACCCGGTCAGACTCAATCGGTCGGCGTTCTTCACCACCGGGACAATCAGACCGTCCTCCAGGCCGACGGCGACGCCGATGTTGATCGCTTTGCGGAGGATGATGCGGTCCTCGTCCCAAACGGCATTGAGCCGCGGATGATCGCGCAGGGCGAGCGTCACGGCCTTGATCGCGAACGGGAGGTAGGTCAGCTCGATGCCTTCCCGCCGCGCGAACTCTTCCTTGCGTGCAGCCCGGTAGGCGACGACGCTGGTCATGTCGACTTCCACGACCGTGGTGACATGCGGGGCGACGCGCTCTGACCGGACTATGTGCTCGGCTATCTGCCTCCGCATCGGCGTCAGCGGAACGATCTCGTCGCCGGGGAAGACCTGGCTCGGGGCACGGGACGCAGATCGCACTTCAGGCTGCGGCGCCGAACTTGGCGTTGGGACCGGAGCAGCGAAGCGCTCCTCGCTCGCGGCGGGCTCTTCCGTCGGGGTCTGCATCCGGTCGACATAGGCAAGGATGTCCTGCTTGGTAACGCGGCCACCGATCCCTGTGCCTTCGATCTGCGCGATCTCCAGACCGTGCTCCTCAGCGATCCTGCGCACGACCGGCGAGGAGCGGGCGCGTAGCAACTCGATCTCGGTCGGCAGCTCGGCCCCCCCGGCCCCCCAATCCTGGAGGGAGTCGAGGGTGCGTTCTCCAGAAGGTCTCACCGAGGCAGGTTCGTTCTCCCCCCACTCCGGGGGGGCCAGCGGGGCCGAAGCCGCCTGGTCGATCCGACAGAGACCGGTACCAACCGGCACGGTGGTCGCCGGCTCGATCAGGATCTCGACGAGGACGCCTGCCACGGGCGACGGAATCTCGGAGCTGACCTTGTCCGTCTCGACCTCGACCAGCGGCTCGTACTTCTCGACGCGGTCGCCGACCTGCTTGAGCCAGTTGCCGATCGTCCCCTCGGTCACACTCTCGCCGAGCTGCGGCATCGTGATCGTCGTCGCGGTCTGGGTCGGCATACGTGCCTCCGAGAGTCGTCAGTCGTCGGCCGTCAGTCGTCAGAGAAGTTCGGCTTCGACTCGCGCGTTTCATTCCCGGACATCGAATCCCTAGGCATCCGCCCGACGACTGACGACTCAAAACGCAATAAGACGTCGTAGCGCCACACCGATCTTCTCGGCGTCGACCATGAAGGCGTGTTCAAGGGGCGGGCTGAAGGGCATGGCTGGGACGTCGGGGGCGGTGACGCGCATGACCGGGGCGTCGAGGTAGGCGAAGGCTTCTTCGGCGATGAGGGCGGCAACCTCGCTGGCGACCGAGCAGAGGCGGTTGGCTTCCGCGACGATCAGCGCCTTGCCGGTCTTCTTGACCGAGTTGAGGATTGCCGCCTCGTCGAGCGGTTTCAGCGAGCGAAGGTCGATCAACTCGACACTGGCACCGGTCTCTTGGGAGACCTTCGCAGCCGCCTTCTGGGCTTCGTGCACCATTAGACCGTAGGCGACCATCGTGACGTCGGTGCCCTCCTGGACGATGCGGGCCTGACCGAGCGGAACCTCGTGCGCACCGTCGGGGACCGGCCCCTTGATCGAGCGGTAGAGCTTTTTGTGTTCCAGGAAGAGCACCGGGTCGTCGTCGCGGATGGCTGCCCGGAGGAGCCCTTTGGCATCGGCCGGGGTGGAAGGGACGACGACCTTCAGTCCCGGCGTGTGGACGAAGACTGCCTCGATGCTCTGGGAGTGGTAGAGCGCACCGTGGACACCCCCGCCGAACGGAACCCGGATCACGAGCGGGCAGCTGAAGTCGTTGTTGGAGCGGTAGCGGAGCCGGGCCGCCTCGTTCATGATCTGGTCCATTGCGGGGTGGATGAAGTCGAGGAACTGGATCTCGGCGATCGGCCGAAGACCGTTCAGCGCCATGCCGATCGCGCTACCGATGATGAGCGACTCCGCGAGCGGCGTATCGATCACCCGCCCCTCGCCGAACTCCTCCAGCAGACCGGCCGTCACGCGAAAGACGCCGCCTCGCTGTCCGACATCCTCGCCAAGGATGACGACCCGATCATCGGCACGAAGCTCGTCGCGGAGGGTGTCGTGGATCGCCTCGATCAGCGACTTCTGTGGTGCCCCCGACTCGCGGTCATCCTGCAGGGGCGTATCCGTCGTCCGTTCGAGTGTTTGGACCATAGCCATCCCTTTGTGCCGAGGCACACTCCTCCTATCGCTCGGCGTAGACATACCGATCGAAGGTTGCCGGGTCGGGCTGCGGCGCCTGCTCGGCGGCATCGGTGGCGTCGTCGACCTCGCGCTTGATGCGCGCGGCAATCTCGGCCGACGCTTCGTCGTCGAGGGCGCCGAGCTCGCGCAGGTGGGCTTCGAAGCGAGCGAGGGGGTCGTGGGCGCGCCAGGCCTTGACCTCGTCGGGGTTACGGTAGAAACGGTCGTCGTCGTCGGAGGAGTGGGGATGGAAGCGGTAGAGCTTCGCCTCGACGAGGGTCGGACCGTCGCCGCGGCGGGCGCGATCGGCAGCGTCCTCGACGACCTGGTAGACCGCGAGGAGATCGGTGCCATCGACGACAACACCGGGGAAACCGTATCCGGAGGCCCGATCGGCGATGTTGTCGATCGCCACCTGCTTGCTCTGGGGAACGGAGATGGCGTAGCGGTTGTTTTCGCAGAAGAAGATGACCGGCAGATCGTGGATTCCGGCGAAATTGCAGGCCTCGTGGAAGTCGCCCTCGGAGGTAGCACCCTCGCCGAAAGCGACGAGCGAGACCTGTCCGGTGCCGCGGAGTTTGGCGGCGTAGGCGGTGCCGGTCGCCTGCGGGATCTGGGTGCCGACGACGCTCGAGCCGCTGATGATCCGCAGTTTGGCCGAGCCGTAGTGAGCGGGCATCTGACGCGCACCGGACACGGGGTCATCGCCGCGCGCAAGGACGCCCATCATCACGTCGCGCGAACTCAGCCCGAAGACGAGACTGAGGGCGAGATCCCGGTAGTAGGGGAAGATGATGTCCTTGCTCCGGTCGAGCGCAAAGGCGGCGCCGACCTGTGCTGCCTCGTGTCCCTGTCCCGAGACGACGAAGGGGGCTTTGCCGGCGCGGTTGAGCTGCCAGATCCGCTCGTCGAGTGCACGGGCAAGGGCGACGAAGGTGTACATCTCCCGCAGGGTTTCTTGGGACAAGCCGGCATCGCCAGCGGACGGCGGCGCAACGGTCGCGGTGATCGTGCCAGCGCCCACGTCGACGTGATCGAGGGGGAGGTGGATCGCATCGTTTCCGTTCGGCGCGACCGCTCCGGCCTGGAACGCGCCCTGAACGGACTTGCTCGGGGTCTGCGTCGTACCGGTCGCCATTGACCGCTCCTTTGATGACTTCTCCGGCGTCTGCCACCGACCGACTCTGACCGTCGGTGGCGAAGAATTGTACGCCGTCGAGGCGGGGTTAGCCCGAGGCGACAGACGCTGTTGGTCCTCCATCTGCGCCGTCGTCGCACCCGGAAGGCCGGGAATGAGACGATCAGTACCGGCCAATCAGCAGCCAGGGGTTACTGACCTCCTTCTGAAGCATTCGGGACCTCCGCCGATTTGATGGTATGCGACCGTCCGCTAGCCTACGGACGTGCCGGCCCTGTGCGTGGTCCGGCCCATTGAGCAGAGAATCTCTCGCGGAGGGTTTGGGTATGGATGACAGTCGATTCGACCAGATGACCAAAGACATGGCTTCCTCACGACGAAAGCTCCTACGCGGTTTGGCCGGGGTCGCGGGGGGTAGTCTCCTGGTGGCGAAAGGACTCGGGGAGGCGGATGCCGCAGCCTGCCGACGCAACGGTCAAGTGTGCCGCGAGCACGCCAACTGCTGCTCGGGTCAATGTGGCAAACCCGATGCGACCGGGCGACGCCGCTGCTTCAGCAGTTGCTTCGTTGCCGGGACCCGCGTCGCCATGGCGGACGGCACGTCGCGTGCGATCGAGCGCGTCGAGGTCGGCGAACACGTGCTGGGACAGGACGGGCGGACGAATCGCGTGGTCGAAGTCGAACGGCCGATACTCGGCAGCCGTCTCCTTTATGCACTCAACGACAGCAGCTTCTTCGTGACGGCGGAACACCCGTTCATGACGGAGACGGGGTGGAAGGCGATCGATCCAGCGGCGACCGCGGTGGAGAACCCGACGCTGAGCGTCGGACGCCTGAAGGTCGGCGATCGGCTACTGGTTCTCGCGGGCGTCGCGTTGCCGATCGCGGTGCCGGCGGGTATGGGTGGCCATTGGAGCGACGAGCGTTTCGAGGTGCGGCTCGAATCCACCCGACTGCTGAGTCTGGTGGGCCGACCCGACCATCCGGCGACGCCGCTTTTCAATCTGCTGCTCGACGGCGACCACGCCTACTTCGCCAACGAGATGCTGGTACACAACAAGGGGTAGGGAGTTACGGAGAGCCGGGGTTCGGCTAGCACGTGACCTCGCCTCTCACGTTGTCTGGCGCCGGAAAGCAAGCGACCGGAGGGAACCCGAACGCGACAGCCCGACGTTCAGGCGGTCACGATCGCTTCCGCGGTAGCCAGGCCCAACTCCGCGATCGCCTGCTCGCGCATCTTGTACTTCTGGATCTTGCCGGTGACAGTCATCGGGAATGATTCGACGAAGCGCCAGTGGCGAGGGATCTTGTAGTGGGCGATCTGGCCCTGGCAGTGAGCGCGAAGCTCCTCGGGTGATGCGTCCTGGCCGGGGTGGAGGATGACCCAGGCCATCACCTCCTCGCCGTAGCGCTCGTCCGGGACGCCGATCACCTGGACGTCGCGGATCTTGGGGTGGGCGTAGAGGAACTCCTCGATCTCGCGCGGGTAGATATTCTCGCCGCCCCGGATGATCATGTCCTTGGCGCGGCCGACGATGTTGACGTAGCCCTCGGCGTCCATCGTCGCCAGATCACCCGTGTGCATCCAGCGACCCGCATCGATCGCGTCCGCCGTCGCCTCCGGGTTTCCCCAGTAGCCGAGCATGACGATGTAGCCGCGCGATAGAAGCTCTCCCGGCTCGCCGCGCGGGACGACCTGTCCACTCGGCGGATCGACGATCTTGCACTCGACGTGGGGGTGGACACGGCCGACGGTGCTGACGCGCTTGACGATCGGGTCGTCGGTCGTGCTCTGGAACGAGACAGGTGACGTCTCGGTCATCCCGTAACAGATCGTCACCTCGCCCATGTGCATCTTTTCGACGACCTGCTTCATCACTTCGACCGGGCACGGCGAGCCGGCCATGATGCCGGTCCGGAGCGAGGACAGGTCGAAGCGGGCGAATTCGGGATCGCCGAGCTCGGCGATGAACATCGTCGGGACACCGTGGAGGGCGGTGCAGCGCTCTTCGGCAACGGCTTCCAGGGTCAAGCGGGGATCGAATCCAGGTGCGGGGATGACCATGGTGGCGCCGTGGGTGACGCAGGCGAGGTTGCCGAGGACCATGCCGAAGCAGTGGTAGAAGGGAACGGGGATGCAGAGGCGGTCCTGCTCGGTAAAGCGCATCCGCTCGCCGATGAAAAACCCGTTGTTGAGGATCGAGTGGTGAGAGAGGGTGGCGCCCTTCGGAAAGCCGGTCGTACCCGAGGTGTACTGGATGTTGATGGGGTCGTCGAACGCCTGCTCGCGCTGTCTCTCTTCCACCTCGGCGGCACTGACCGACTCGCCGGCGGCGAGCACGTGCTGCCAGGTGTAAGCGCCGGGAACGCTTTGGTCGCCGAAGGCGATGACGGTCCGGAGGTCGGGCAGGCGTTCGGAGCGGAGTTGGCCGGGTTCGCAGCGATCGATCTCCGGGCAGACCTCGCGGAGAAGGGAGGCGTAGTCGGACGTCTTGAACGGCGGGGCGATGATCAGGACGGAGCAACCCGACTGCCGCAGTGCGTACTCGAGCTCGCGGACACGGTAGGCCGGATTGACGTTGACGAGGATGGCACCGATCTTCGGTGTCGCGAACTGGGCGATCACCCACTCGGCATGGTTCGGCGACCAAATACCTATTCGATCACCCTTTGTCACCCCGAGAGCGAGGAGACCGCGGGCGAACCGGTCGCACGCCTCGCGCAGCTCGGCGTAGGTGTAACGCAGGCCCTGATGCCGGGAGACGAGCGCCTCGTGCTCGAGGAGCTGCGTCGCGACGCGATCGAAGAGGTCGCCAATGGTGGCGCCGATCAGGGGGACGTCGCTCGCGCCATGGACGTAGGAGAGCGATTCATTATCGAACTGGACGGCCATTCCTCATCTCCTCTGGCTGCTTGGTCGACTGCACATACAAAGAACTGCGTCAGCGCAGGGCAACAGGTTGTGGAAGGCCGTACGGTACATCCGCTCCCGAGACAGCACAAGAGGCAGCCAACCT
>JAXDKI010000123.1:0-5153 GCA_034667245.1 Thermomicrobiales bacterium
CTACCCAAGGGGGTCTGACGCCGGGAAGCTAATGGCTCTGGCATCGTTCGCTACCCGCACGGAGCCTACGACCGCGGAGGCCGAACTGATCTCCTTCCTCCTCGACGGGAAGTATCACGCTCTCGCCGACTACCCCCACCTCGCCGATGCACCGCATCTCAACGTCGGTGTCGATGAACCAGAGTTCCGCAACTTCGCTGGCATTTACAGCGACGCCATCTTCGAAAGATTTCATCGATTTGCAGTCACGAAGATGGAGCCGGGTCTTCCGCTCGTAATAGCGGGCGGCTGCGGATTGAACTGTGACTGGAACACGCTGTGGCGACGAACCGGTTTCTTCTCGGACATCTTCGTTCCGCCGGTAGCCAACGACTCAGGCTCAGCAATCGGTACAGCTATCGATGCGCAGTTTCGGTTGAGCGGCAACCCCAAGATCGGTTGGGATGTCTACTCCGGCAGCCCATTTCGGGCGGACGTCGACGTCGACCTCACGCCGTATGAGGTGTACAACGCAGGACCGGACGACGTCGCCAAGTTCCTCGCCGACGACATGATCCTGGGATGGGTAACCGGGCGCTGCGAGATCGGACCCCGGGCACTTGGAAATCGTTCGATCCTTGCGGCGCCCTTCCGCGAGTCCACACGAGAACGGCTCAACAAAATCAAGCAGCGTGAGCAGTACCGGCCAATCGCACCGACGTGCCTAAGGGCAGAAGCCGAGAGGTGGTTTGGATGCCGTGAAGATAGCTCGCACATGCTTTTCACCTACAAGGCCACGACTGACGCCCTTCGTGCCGTCACCCATGTGAATGGTACGGCGCGGCTCCAGACAGTCACCAGGCAAAGCAACGGACGACTTGCTGACCTGCTCGCGGCATTTCAGCAACTGACTGGATACGGCGTCCTATGCAACACCTCCCTCAATTTCAGCGGCAAGGGACTGATCAATAACCTCGTCGACATGGACGCATTCACGCGCGAGCGAGGGCTTGATGGTTTCGTCATTGATGGCTCCGTCTACCTCCTGCGGGATTCACATGATTAAGAGCGCTACTCAAGCGGAAGCGCGCCATGATCATGTCGGTCCCGAGACAATACTCAGCATGACCGAGTCCGACCGTTATCCAACTGTCTTCGAAGAGGACGAACGGTCTCGCTCCCAGTTCGTTCGCGGGATCTTGCGAGCCGAGTCCAGCGAAGACACCTTGATGGATCCCGATTTAGAGGCCACTGCTCGAATTCCAAGAAGGCTCGTGAGATTCTGGCATGACGCCGGGGCTGTGCCCGATGACGTCCGTGCTTGCATGGCGACCTGGGACCAAGTCGCAGAGGCTGGATTTGAGTTGCACACATTCGATGACGCGAGTGCTGCTGCCTACATAGCCGACGTGTATGGAGCGAACGAGAGCGCTGCCTTCTCTCTGTGCGCACACCCGGCCATGCGGTGCGACTACCTGCGACTCTGCTTCGTTCTCGCGGAGGGCGGTCTCTACGTCGACGCGGATGACGCGTTCCTATGCGGTGATCTCGTGAAGCTGTTGGACGACCCGAAGTTGAAGGTCCAGCCACTCGGATACGACATAGCCAAAGGCCGCATGATGACGAACGACGAGGTCTGGCGTGACGACCTCGACGACCAAGAGCGAGTCTTCTACGTCAACAACAATCCCATAGCCGCTCCGGCCAACCACCCGCTTCTTGCACGAGCACTAGCGCGTTCGACCAATCGGTTGCTGAGTGGAGACCCGCACCTCGAGATCCAGGCCACGACTGGCCCCGGAAATCTGACGGCCGCCCTTGTGGGGCATGCGCGCGCCCTCGATCTACAGGGTCGCCCTCGCGACTTTGAGCTGCTACGGGATTGGCCGAGCGTCGCGCAGACCCGATGGGACCTCCGTTATCGGAGCGACGATCGTAATTGGCGCAATGTCTATCGCTGCTAGCAGTGCTGGACGATCTGTCTCGTGAACTTGCAGGGCGCTTTCGGCGGGGTCAGTCGATGCATCTTCAGGGTGCGTCGTGCCCTGCCGCCGTTGTACCGACGGCGGATCTCGGCCTTGGGTCGTGAAGATGGTCAAATCCAGAAGATCCTCGTAATTAATCTCGACCGCCAGGCGGTTCGAATGCGGCAAACGACGCGAGAACTCAGGCGCTTCATGAGTTCCGATGGTCAAACACTTGACCGCTTGGTCTACCGCTTAGCGGCAGTGGACGCGAGGGATGGCCGCGCGGTCGCAGCGACCTCGGACGTGGATCCGAACTACGTCACCGGCAATCAGCTCTATGTCCAGCCCGACCCCAGACTGCGTGCGTGCTTCGGCACCGAACACCCCGTCAGGATGACGCGCCAGGAGGTGGCAGTCGCACGTTCCCACATCGAGGCGTGGAAGCTCGTGGCTAACGGGTCTGAACAGTACGTCCTGATCCTCGAGGACGACGTCTGGCTGCGGCCTGACGCGGCCGAGGCGATCAATCGAGGGTGGGAGACGGCCCGGCGTAGAAGTTGGACGAGTGCCGGGCCTCATTTGATGTACCTCTCATACTTCGACGCCGGTGCTGTCAAGCGTTGCGAACATGACGATGCAGTTTTTAGACCAACCCGTGGCCTCTGGCACCTTTCCGGATACGTGCTGTCCCGTGACGGAGCCCTCAGGCTTCTTCGGGCGCTGCCAGTCGTCGGTCCGGTCGACATGTGGATGAATTATCGGTTCGAGGAACTCGATGCTTATGCGCTATCCCGGCCTGCAATCCTGCAGCGCCGAGATCGGGTCTCGGACAACTGTTACTCAATCCTTCCTTACCTAGCACGGGCGGGAGTAGTGGACGCCGACGCGGTCGGACCACCGACGCGGCTTGACGCCGGACCCATATTCGCATGGTCTGCGCAGCGTCCGGATGAGGGTCTGGCCATGGCCCTTTCGATCCTCGGCTTCCGCGTCCGAGTGTTTGATGGGGACGAGGTGGCGATTGGAGCCGACGAGTTGCTCGGAGTTTGTCGCACGTTCGATGCGATTGTCGATGCACCGCTCTCCACCGAGGCGCTATCTACCGCAGTCGCCCTGGGGGGCAAATTCGTTCTAGACGCCGACGCGACACTTCGGTTCGACGCGGGGCGACTGCCTGCTGATCGCACGACGGCCCTGCAGCCCGCGCACTTGAGTGACGCCCCGTGGCTCCCCCTTTGCAATTTGCTCCGGATCCTCCCGCCGCCAGCGGCATACCCGGTCGGCGTGCCGCGATCGTGGCGGCTCTTCCGGGACGACAGACCAAGAGTCGACTTCGGCGGCAGCCCCAGCGAACTCGCGCCGACGATGGACGACTCGCCGTGGGCGCTCCTTCCTAGCGATGGCTGGCCCTCACAGCCCGCCACGTCGGCTGCCGGGGGTGATTGTGGGCGCCAGATCCTGAGCGCGCCGATGACGGTGCCATCTGATGCTCTTGGACTGTCGGTCGAGACATTCCCCGGCAACCGATCGCCCTTCGTACCTGCTGCTGTCACCTTTGGCGACGTCGGAACTTGTCTGGTTCTCTCGGCGAGCGCGGCCAGCGGAAACGAATACCAGTCAGGGGCGTTCGCGTCGAAGGGCGAATTCCTGCACGGACGATTCGAGGTGGAGTTGATGGCAGCGCGAGGCGGCGGTGTCGTAACAGGATTCTTCCTCCATCGTGGATCCCCGCGACAGGAGATCGACATTGAGCTCCTGGGCGGCGACCCTCGAACGATGCTCGTCAACGTCTACTTCAACGCCGGAGACGCCGGCACGGTCGCTGACTTCGGGTACCGCGGTTCTCCCATTCGAATCGATCTCGGCTTCGATTGCACCGAGCAGTTTCATCACTACGTCATCGAGTGGACGCCCCAGCGGATTGCATGGGCGGTGGATGGGCTCATTGTGCATAGTCGAGCGAGCTGGGACCCGACCCCGATCCCACATCTGCCGATGCGAGTCCACGGCAACGTCTGGGCTCCCCGATCAGAGACGTTCGCGGGCCGCCTCGACGAGTCGTCATTGCCATCCACTGCGACGTTCCGCAATTTACAGATCAGCGAATGGGCGCCGTCCCATGTCTCTCGCGGTTGGGCGGCGAGACTCGCATGAGCGTCTTGTCTCCCAAATCGGCCGGAACTCCCCGTGGGGCCTAAGGAGGCGCGAACATTGGCGCATGAAGCCCATGGCGCGTCCTGGCTATCGATTTGCTAACAGCGGACTCAGGTCGCCGCGGATAGGCAGGACGGACGATTCGAGCTAGAACACTTCCCCTGCGAAACGCACCAATAAAACGGAATCAGGGCACCCATCACCGGTTAACGGCAACTCATGAACCTAAGGCGGTGGCCGCGGGGGGATACGAGCCGATCGGTTCATGAGACGAGACCGGGTAGACATGGGCGAGACCTAAGGCTCGATCTGCAACGCGTGCGACACAGGGTTCGAGTCACTCTTTGAGTCGACCGTTCAACATCGGATGCCTTGGCGTTAAGGATTCTTCACTGAATCCCTAGCTCTTCGTGCTTATATGCCCCGCTTCCTCCAGTCGAGCCGCCTGACTCGCCCACGTCGTGACCCACTCGTTCGACAGCGCTCGTTCTTCTGGGTAAAGCTCCTGTACCAGGGTCGCCAATTCTCTTGACATCATCAGGAGGGACCAAACATGAACCTCATACAGTTCTACCGCTGTACGGGGAACAAAAGTAGGTAGGGGGGAGACCCCAGCCGCGGCGTCAGTGACGGCCCGCCGTTCCATCAACAGCTCGAGAAGTCGCGGATTGGACGGATGAGCAACATCATTGAGGGCTCCATAGAGTCGACCCGCGCCCGGAACGGCTCGAACGTTGGGAACTCTCCCCGCTCGGTGGTTCCCTTCCTGAACCTCGCGCAACCGCGCAAGGATCTCGAGATCCTGCTTCAACGCCGCAGCAGCCTTGATGTATTGGCCTTCCGAAATGAGGTCCTCGGTAGCGCCGATGCCGTGCAAGAAACCGGCCATCAGGGTGATTCGCTCGCTTAGACCGGGCTCAACCTTGCCGGGCACACCCGAATGGTCATGCAGGAGCGCCGCCACGAGCCCGACCAGCACCATTCGTGCCCCAAGGAGGACATCTCCATACGCCATCTTCGAAGCCTCCCGAATATGGGTGGCCAGAGTCATGG
>JAXDKI010000124.1:0-23329 GCA_034667245.1 Thermomicrobiales bacterium
CTGCCTTTGTCAAAGCCGCGACCGACGACCTCACCACGAGCTGGATTCGCGATGAGATTGCGGTCTATCGCCACCTGCGAGCGCCGTTCGCCCCGGCAGTCTTCGCCCTGGACGAGAGCGACCCACCCTTGATCGTGTTGGAGGACTTGCGTGCCGGCTACTGGCCGCCGCCTTGGAGACCGGGCGACGTCGAGGCCGTCCTGGCCACCCTCGCCGCCGTCCGTTCCACCCCGCCCCCACCCGACCTCCCCTCGCTCGCGGGTTGGCGCGAGTCGCTCGCGAGCTGGCGGCACGTCGCGGCGGAGTCGGCGCCCTTCCTCGCACTCGGTCTCTGCTCGCCTCGTTGGTTGGAGAGAGCGCTGCCGGACCTGCTGGCGGCCGACGAGACGGCGCCGCTCGAAGGAGATGAGCTCCTCCACCTTGACGTCCGCGGCGACAACCTCTGCCTCGGTCTGCCCAACCGACCGGCAATCCTGGTCGATTGGAACCACTCCTGCCGCGGCAACGCCGAACTCGACCCGATCGGCTGGCTCCCGAGTCTCTACCGGCAGGGCGGTCCGCCGCCGGACGCCGTCGCCCCCGACGCCGACGGCCGCCTCGTCGCATTCCTCGCCGGTTTCTGGGCATGGCGCGCCCCACAACCACCGCCCTCGCCCGACTCGACCCTTCGCGCCCTTCAGGCAGACGTCCTGCGCGTCACGCTGCCCTGGGCGGCAGCACGGCTCGGCCTCGCACCACCCGACGGACCCGCTACGCCACCATCGACCGCAACGTGACGACACGAAGGAGAGGATGCGGCCCCTGCCGTCCCTACGCAGGCCTCCACTCCTCGCAAGAGGCGGTCAGCATCCGCAGTGGATTTCGGACAACCTCACCCCCGCAGCAACTCCTCGAACCACCCGAGGTGCTCCTCCTCGTGTCCGAAGGTGTTGCCGGCGATCCAGCCGATAACCGGATCCGGGTTGTACGGCTGGTTGTTTGGTTGGTAATGGGAGTAGGGCTTGTAGAGATCCTCGTCGGAGAAACGGTCGAGCAGGGCCAGGAGGTCTTGCCGCGAGCGCCGGAAATCGGCGAGAACCCGGTCGAGCGGCTGGTCCTTCGCCCTCTCGTGCAGGCAGGCGTTGGTCTCATCGAGCCCACCCACGTTGTAGGTCTGCTCGTCCACCCCCAACGCTTCTGCCCGAGACCTTCCTTCCAGCAGTGCCATCAACGACTCCTGCCACGCGGTCAGGTGAGCCAGGTGGTCCTTCGCCGACCAACCATCCGCACCCGGTCGCGTCAAAATCGCCTCGTCTTTGCCCGCGATCGCCGCCTCCACCATGCTCCGCACCGCCGCCATCCGCTCAATCAACTCCGCCTTCGAGTACCGCCGCTCCGTCTCGTCGCTCATCCTCTTCCCCATTCACGATCAATCACACATTAGGCAAACTCGAAGCCAGAAGCTCGAAGCTCGCACCTCGTCAGGCGCGCTTGGTCGTCACCGTCAGGACCCCCTCGCGGAGCCGGACCGCCGCCGGTTGCACATCCGAGCGGTCCATCAGCGACGCGAGCTGCGTCTCGAGGATGTCGGCGATCTCGCGCGCATCGAGGATTTGCCCGGCCGGACCCGACAGCTCCGGATCGACGACGACCATGCGTCCGTTCTCGACCTTCAGCCCGCCGCGATACGTGCTCGTCACCCCGTAGAGGTCGAAACTGACGCGAAGTTCCTCGGGCAAGATGCGAAACCGCAGGTTCTTCACGGGATCGTACGACCCCGCGAAGCGACCGATCTCCGCGTTGATCTCGTCCTCGGTCAGCGTGATCCGGCCCGCGGTCCGCAGGCTCGGCACGTCGATTGCGGCGACCTGGGTCGCGATCCCGTGATCGAGTTCCGCCTGAACGCGATCGTTGACGATCGGTTTGGCGATCGCCCAGGCGAACACCCCGGCGACGGCGGCGATGATGACGAAGGCAAGCATCCCAAGGAGGCACCCGGCAGGGCCTCCCGATCTTCGCGTGGCGGGTACCACGGTTTCAGGTGGCGGATAGCTGACCGGGGCCCCACTCGACGGGCGAGCCAGCGTGCCCCCGCCCGACGACCACGGATCGATCGGCTCTTTCCGCGCCCGGGTCACGGGGTCGAACCGCCGCGTCCGATCCAACGGAGCCGTCACCTGCGACGACGGGTCATCGCTCGGCGTCAAGTCGATCACCCCGTCGTTCCGCGGGCCCGGCGCCGGATCGACCCCCCACAATCGCCCGAGTTCCTCCCGTTTCGGCAGCGCTTGCCCGCACCGCACGCAGACCGTTGCGCGCGACGGATTCTGTGTCCCACATCGGGCGCACGTGCGACGCGACGGCGCGCTCACGCGCACCGTCCGAGGCGGGCAGGCGGACAGGCGGGCAGACGGGCAGGCGGACAGGCGGACAGGCGGACGGCATCAATTCCGTCCGCCCTCACATCACACCGGACGCCCATCTTACCCCGCATAGCGCTCTTCTCTCCGTCTCTCCGTCTTTCCGCCTGTCCGCCTGTCCGCCTGCCCGCCCGTCCGCCCGTCCGCCTGTCCGTCGGCCCGACTCACGAAAGCGCCGCCAGAAAATCCGGATCCACCGCGAAGGCGTCGGCAACGCCGAGTCGCTCCATCACCACGATGCTGATCGCGTCGGTCAGTGTCAAGGGGACGTTGCTGTCGGCGGTCGCCACCATCTGCCGTGCCTTCTCCTCGTCGTCTTCGTCCGTCGTGTAGATCGCCAACCGGCTCTCCCGCAACCAGCGACGGGCGATCGCCGGGCCGACCCCGGCAGAAAGCAGGTCGTAGACCTCGACGACGACATGGTTGGTCGTAAAGAGGCGATAGCCGGACGAAACCAGCGAGCGGTAGGCCTCGACCGCTGCCGCGTGCGTCGTGTCGTCGTGATCGACAAGCGCGACGATCGCGGAGGAATCGACGAAGGCAACGGGGGCTCGGGGATCCAGTCTGGCGCGGGGTTCCCGATCGCGCTTACCACGCTTGCGGCCGGCACCACCCTGCTGCTCGCTCTCCATCTAGCGCCTCCACCAGAACGCCCGGCGGTAGGCGTCCTTGCCCTCGGCGATGTTGCTGCCACCGCCCCGCCCGATCCCGATCACGGCCGCCAGGGGATCGACCTCCGTCGCCGGTTTGACCTTTTCAAGGAACCCCCGCTCCTCTCGCATCTGATGCGAGAACGCCTCAAGTGCCGCCGCGTCGATGAACCACTGGCCACCGATCCTCCTGCCGCTGAGTCGCTCCTCACGCAGGTAACGCCGCACCTGCTCAGTCGAGCGCTCCAACCGGCGCGCCGCCTCGGCGACGGTCACCAACGTCTGCCCGTCCACGGTCCTCCCCCCTCCGCGACATCGCCCCGGTTCGACGCACCGTGGCCGATCGGTGCGTCACCCTACCACCATTCTCCCTTCAATGGTAGCGCGCAACAACACGCGATCCGTGCATCAGACCGGTTAATAATATCCGCATTATAGGGGCCCCGAGTGCTGCCCGCGACAGGACGTCGAAGAGACCGTGGGACGACTCTGGTCCGTCCGACGGGGCGGAGTGCGGTATCCTCGCCGTCGACGAGTCGGCAGAGGAGGAAACGGATGACGATGATGGAGCGAGGGATCTGGCAACCCGAGGACGTGACGACGCAGGTTGACGACGGCGTCTGGCAAATCGATCTCGGGTTTCAGGGGCGACGAGGTGTCGTCGCTGCCTACCTCCTCGCCGGAGACGGCGACCTGGCCCTGATCGAGACCGGTCCGAGCTCGACGCTTCCGACACTCCTCGCCGGCATCCGCGCGGCCGGCTTCGCCCCAGAGCAGTTGACCCACCTCCTCGTCACCCACATCCACCTCGACCACGCCGGTGCGGCCGGCCCGTTGACCCGCGATCTCCCAAGCGCCAGGGTCTTCGTCCATCCCTTCGGTGCGCCCCACCTCGTCGATCCCGCCAAACTCCTCGCCAGCGCCACCCGCATCTACGGCGACAAAATGGACCCGCTTTGGGGCGAGGTGGCACCGATCCCCTCCGAGCAAATCGTCCCACTCGCCGACGGCGAGGAGGTGCGAGTCGCGGGGAGACGCCTGCGCATCCTCTTCACACCGGGCCACGCCTCCCACCACGTCGCCTACGCCGACGACGAGTCGGGCGCCGCCTTCACCGGCGACGTCGGCGGTATCCGCATGCCCGGCACCGGCTACGTCGCCGCTCCGACCCCCCCACCGGACCTCGATCCCGACGCCTGGCGCACCAGCGTCGATCGCCTCCGCTCCCTCAACGCCCGCCGCCTTTATCTCACCCACTTCGGCGCCGTCGACGACGCCCCCGCCCACCTCGACCGACTCCTCCCCGAGCTCGATGCCTTCCTCGCCATCGCCGAGGAAACCCTCGCCGCCGGCGGCGACCAACCGAACCTCACCGCCCGCCTCCACGCCCACATGTCCGCCGGCCTCGGTGAGGTCCCGCCCGACGTCCTGACCAACCTCGAATGGGCCACCCCCTCCTACATGGCAGCCCTCGGGATGACGCGCTTCTTCACGAAACGAGGACGGAGAGACGGATAGCACCGATGTGCGTCGGGGTTGATCCTTTGGCTTCTGAACGCCTCTCCGTCCCTCCGTCCCTCCGTCCCTCCGTCTCTCCGTCTCTCCGCCCGTCCGCCTGCCCGCCTCGCTACGCGATCGCCTCCTCCTCACGCACGACAACTACCTCCTCACGTGCGCTCCGCGGCGCCACCAGCGGTAGCCACAGGCAGGCGAGCAGGTTGTCGTCTGCCGCGACGCGGTTGTAGCGCTCGACGCCACATCCGAGGCAGCAGTGGAGGATCACCTGTTCCCCCTTCGGCCGGTGGAACGTCCCGACCGGTGCCATCAGCGACCGGCACGTGCTCGCCCGGTCCCCCGGCTGCCGATCGTCGACGTGCCGGGAGTAGAGACAGAGCGGGCAGTGGTTCCGGTGTCGGCCGCCCGAGACCGTCGGGCCGATGAACGCCTTGCAGTGACCGCACTTGAACGACTCGCTGCCGTCGGCCGGTCTCCGCTTCGGTCGGGGCGACGGTTCGGCGTCCCAACCGCGTGGACGCCGCGAAGCGCGGCGGTCCTGGACGTTGTCGTAATCATCAACATCGTTCAGTTCTTGGATGTCCTCGTATCGAATGCGAGGCAAGGGAATCTCCTCCAGACAGCATGAGACGACGATGGTCGATGGGATGTGTGCTGCTGCACTGGATGGCGACAAGAATCATTCGACCCTTCTTCCTAGCGTTCTCTCTGGGAACGACCCGACGCACACCTTGGACAATCGGTCTCGTGCGCCGGGCATGGCGACACCACGCCACGGCGAGTCCCGCACGGCGGGAACGCCGAAACGACCTCACGCCGCGGCGAGGCGGAAAGACTGGGCTGAGGAGAGAAAAAACGACCCCAAAAACGCGCGGACGATCAACCGGCGGGAGCCGAGCTGGCTACCCGGTAACGATCACGCGCGCCGACGGGAACCGAGGGGATCAGGAAGCGCGAAACGCAGCCCGAGCCTAACCGTCCTGCGCCACGGCGCGGTCAAGAACGACGGTCGGCTGGTGCATGCACGCCTCCTTCAGCGGCGGCCGAATGGCCTGCCCGCTTTGGTGCACGGCGGAGACCCGTGACCCAAACCATGCCACCGGCGGCAAGGCACCACCGGGAACGCCCGCATTCTAGGGATCACCCGAACGGCAGTCAATAGATGGCAACCACCGAGGCCGCTGGTACAATCCCGGCCGTTGCTTGCGAGGAGAGTGCCCGATGGTCCTGACCGCGTCGCTCGATCGCCCACTCACGTATGACGACCTCGTCGCCCTGCCCGACGACGGCAAGCGCTACGAGCAGATCGGAGGGGAGATCTCCGAGTTGCCATCACCCAACCTGTTCCATCAGCTCGCGTCCGGCATCCTCTTCAGCCTGCTCCGCGACTTCGTGCTGGTCCGTCAACTCGGACTCGTCTTTGCCGCCCCCTCGATGTCCGATTCGATCCCCGCAACATCGTCCAGCCGCACATCGTCTTTCTCAGTCGAGAGAAACGTCATCTGATGCGAAAGGGCAACTTCAAACTCATCGACGGCGCCCCCGATCTCCTCATCGAGATCTTCTCTCCGTCCAACCGCGGCCACGACTTCATCAAGAAGGCATCCCAGTACGCGACGTTCGGCGTCCGCGAGTACTGGATCGTCGACGCCGAAGCAGAAACGATTGACGTTCAGGTGCTGCGGGATCGGGTCTTTGTCCCGCTCATTGCAGAGGACGGCATCGTCCTCTCGGAGGTGTTACCAGGATTCCAGGTCAACCCCAAAGGCCTGTTCGCGATTCCCGATTGGATGTCAGACGGAGCAGATGATGTCGAGTGAAACGACCGGACGTCTTGCCGGCAAAACCGCCCTCGTCACGGGCAGCACCCGCGGTCTCGGCCGCACCATCGCCGAGTGGCTGGCGCAGGAGGGCGCGGCGATCGTCGTCTCCGGCCGCGAGCAGGAGGCCGTCGACGCCTCGGTCGCGGCGATGAAGGAGCTCGGCGTCGAGTCGTTCGGCATCACCGCCGACCTCTCCCGCATCGCCGACGCGCATCGGTTGGCCGAGGAGACGCTCACGCGCGTCGAGCACCTCGACATCCTCGTCAACAACGCCGGGATGAGCATCCGCGGCAACTTCTGGGACGTCACCGACGACGACTGGGACGAGCAGGTCAACGTCAATTACCGCAGCCCCTTCGTCCTCGCTCAGCACGCCGCCAAACACATGATCGCCAACGAGGTCCGGGGCCGCATCGTCAACATCTCCACCATCGGCGCCCGCGCCTGCCACCGCGACGCCGCCGTCTATGACAGCGCCAAGGCCGGCGTCGAGGCGATGACCCGCAACATGGCCTTCGAGCTTGGTCCGCACGGCATCACCGTCAACTGCGTCGCCCCCGGCAACATCGCCGAACGCCCCGGCACCACTCCCTCCCCCTGGTGGGCGACCTCCGCCAAACGCATCCCCTTCGGCCGCGTCGGCCGCGCCGAAGACATCGCCGCCGCCGTCCGCTTCTTCTGCCTCCCGGAAAGCGAGTTCACGACCGGCCAAACCCTCCTCGTGGACGGCGCCCACGACAGCTACCTGCCGGAGTTTTGAGCGGTTCGGCCCCCGGCCCACCCGAACACCCGCCTACCACCCCACCCGCTCCCGGTCCCCCGGCACCAACGCGTACACCAGCGTGTCCCGCGGCTTCCCATCCGGATCCTGCCGGCTGTTACGTAGACACCCTTCGAGGAGAAACCCGAGCCGTTCGGCCACCCGCCGGCTCCGCTCGTTGCGCGGATCGCAGCGGATCTCCACCCGATTGGCGGCGAGGTCGTCGAAGGCGAAACGGCTCAGGCGGCGCACCGCCTCCTGCGCGTAGCCGTGCCCCTCGGCGCTGTCGCGCAGCCAGTAGCCGACCTCGAACGAGCGGAGCGACCAGTCCACGTTGTGAAGCCCGACATTGCCCAGATAGCGACGGTCCGCGTCGAAGAGACCGAAGAAGAGGTCGCGCCGCCGCGCCCAGTCCTGCGCCGCGCCCGACACGTAGTAGCGGGCGTGATCCGGCGTCTCGAACTCATCCACCCAGTCGAGCCACTGCCGGAGCCGCTCCCGCGACTCCGCGACCGCCTCGAAGAGCGCCTCGGCGTCCCCGGCCCGATACGGCCGGAGGACGAGCCGCTCGCTGCGCAGTTCGTCCGGAAGCGGAATCGGTTGACTATCGAAACGCGCCGGCATCCTTGACTCGCCCTTCGCAGTAGATCGACCGGCTGAGGACCGGCCTCCGATCATAGCAGGGCGAACCAGTCCCATGACATCAAAAGCTCCCACCTTGGCCCAGGAGTCCGGGCAATTCCCGAGCCGTCCCGTCCACCTCCGCCACACCAAACCGGTGATCCCAGCCGGCTTCCAGCCGGCTTATGGTGATCAGCCCGGCACGTCCAGTGCCGGCTTCGCCGACCGCGGCCTTCACAACATGGCGAGATTCCATCACTCCGCTTGCACGCGATCGCGCCGACGGTTTCCCTCATTCATAACTGACCGTCGATTTGGCGCTCGGAAGCGCCGGTCCAGCAACCACTGGCCAGTCGATATCACCGCAGCAACTCCCAGGACTGATAAGAAAGCTCCCAAATGTCATTCATTTTTACGACGCGGCGGCACGCAAGTTTGCGTAGAGTGCTAGTTGGCTGTAGGAGGTTCGACCTATGACGTCCAATCTGGACGAGACCGAGCGGGCTCAGCGCGCGCGGCGCTATCACGGTGCCAGATCGCCGCGCGGATTGGAGGACGTACCGCGTTCTACGCTCTATGACGGTTTCTTTGGACGGATGTTCCGAAGCTTGCCCCCGGTCGTGCACGACGAGCGCAAACTCATCGACCTCGGCTGCGGCATGTTCACCGACGAGGAAAAAGATCCGAAAGAAGGGGAAGAAGTCGAGACCATCGACCCAGGCAACAATCCGGTCATCGAGGCGGGTTACACCTACCTGGGTCAGTTCATCGACCATGACATCACGTTCGACCCCACGTCCCGCCTCCAACGGCAAAATGATCCGGATGCCCTCGTCAACTTCCGCACCCCACGCTACGACCTCGACTCGGTCTACGGGGCGGGACCGGACGGCGATCCCTACCTGTACGAGGATGACGGCGTTCACCTGCGGACCGGTCTCAGCGAGGACGATCAGTCGGACCTCCTTCGGACTCCCGGTGCCAAACCCGAGGATCGACGCGCGCTGATTCCCGACCCCCGCAACGACGAAAACTTGATCATCTCCCAGCTGCACCTCGCGTTCATCAACTACCACAACCGGGTCGCGGACGTCTTGAGCTTGGAGCAGCCGGAGTTGGCCGAGGATTCGGCGCGGCTGCTGGCGGTGACCCAGCGGACCGTTCGCTGGCACTACCAGTGGATCGTTGTCCACGAGTTCCTGACGCGCGTCGTCGGCGAAGAAGTCGTCAAGGACGTGCTCGGCGCCGACGACGGAACGCCCGCCTGGCTTGCGACCTATCCAGTCTGGACGTACGGAGACGGGCCGACGCCGGAGCAGCGCGCGGCGTGGGTCAATCCCAACTTGCGCTTCTTCCACTGGCGCAACAACCCGTTCATGCCGGTCGAGTTTGCCGCGGCGGCCTTCCGTTTCGGCCACAGCATGATCCGCGACGACTACGCCATGAACGGGCAGACGAGCGGCGCCAAAGGCCGGGAGGAACTGCCGACATTCCGCTCGCCGGACGATCCCGAAGGTCAAGACGATCTGCGTGGCTTTCGCCATCGCCCCAAGGACCGGACCATCGACTGGCGCCGCTTCTTCACCTTCCCCGATGACCCGACCGCCGAGGCAGCGCAATCGAAGCCCACAGTGCAAATGTCGCGGCTCATCAATACGCAGCTGGCGACACGCCTCGCCCACCTGCCCCATGCACTCGCGAATCGGGGCGATCCGGCAATGCGCGAAGCGCTGCCCGAGGACAGCGCGTGCGCGGACCTCGTCAAAGGCAATCCCTCGGAGCGGCAAACGATCGCGCCGCTGCTGGCGACCCGAAACCTCCTGCGCGGGCAGGCGCTCGGTCTGCCGAGCGGACAGTCGGTCGCCGTCGCGATGGGCCTGCCCCGGCACCTGATCCTCGGTCGCGAGCATTTCAAACCGACCAAAGTACAAGAGGTGCAACTGGACGGCGAGGGAAAGGAAGCCAATGACAGCGTCATCGACGAAGTCTTCTGGGATGAGACGCCGCTCTGGTACTACATCCTGAAGGAATCCGAGGTCTTTAACGGAGGCAAACGGCTGGGACCGGTCGGCGGTCGAATCGTCGCCGAGGTCTTAATCGGTCTCCTCTACGGCGACCCGCAATCGTACCTGCGCGTCGATCCGGCCTGGACGCCGACAACTGGCCTTTTCGGCGCCCGCACCCACCCGATAAACGACAAGCCCGTCTTCGGGATGCCCGAACTGCTCGGCTTCCCGGAGAAATCACCATCGGATTCGATGCGGGCACCTGGCATCCCGCCGGATCAGCTTGTTGCGGCCGATGCTGCAACTCTGTCTAACCAAGACAAGGAGGCATCCATGACAAATCTAGGCAATGAGAACAAAGCCAGTGTCAAACACCCCGTGCTCGCGACAGACTTCGGTGACGCCTACAATAAAGTTCTCGCCGACTTCGACTTGCTGGAGGATCCGAATGTGTGGGCCAGCCTCGCGTCGCTGGAGCACGTCGCCCACAAGACACCGACCTTGTTCCTCGAGTATCGCAGGATCGCCGGGGACGACCACTCGATCAAACTGATCGAGGACCAGGAAAAACAGCCTCGCCGGGGCACCGTCATTTACTACGTGGTAAGTGTGCCGCCGGGGACGCCACTTATGCTGTTCCACGGTGAAGGAAAGGACGACAACGGTCGGCCCATGAATGGCTTCGTCGGCGGTTACAACGAAGAGGGAGGTAAGTTCAAGCTCGAAGCAGGCGCCCCGTCCATTGCTCTGCGACCCGGAGCCGTCGTCCTTGTGTCCGAGGCAGCGTACGAACTGAGCTGCGCCGACGAGGGGGGCGCCGTCGTCCTCATGGCCGGTCTGGACCTGGGACGGGGTCCATGCGCAGGCCGGCCGTGCCCGTAGCTGCCAAGAAGAACCAGATCGGCGACGCCTGCACCGCACTCCCTCAAAGGACGCGGGTTAGCACGACTATCGCCTCCCTAAAGGGGAGTCCAGACGCCACGAAATTCTCTTACTAAGCAATCGGTGGCCACGCACCGTCAGAATTAGCATGATGTCAGAGGCGGTGCGGAGTCCTGCCTGCGCCGCCTCTATATGTACCCGACACCCTAATGCCCACCAGACATCAGGAACGCTTGTCGGCTTCCCACGTACCACCCATTCGATAAAATCCAGGTCGTCATGGACAAGGCGGCCAGAGCAGTTGCCACCTCGCTCCATAGCCGCCGGCAAGGGGGACTCGCCTTACGCTCTCGGGTTCGCTCTTAGAAGATCGCGAGCCTTTCCACGGACGAAGAGACGGCGTGAGACCCCTCGGAGGGCGAATTCGGGTATAGGCGTTCGGTCAGCGCTCGTCGGGAAACAGCTTGCACAATCCCTGGGCAACCGCATACGCTGCGGCCGATGTGCGGTTCTGGTGCTGAACAACGAGCTTGTTCAGGATGCGAGTCACCATCGTGTTCACGGTGCGGACGGTGATGCCCAATTCGTCCGCCACGTCTCGATCCTTGTGCCCGCGCGCGATCAGGCAGAGAACTTCCCGCTCCCGGGGAGAGAGTCGCTGCAAGTCGGCTGGCAAGCTCGCCACGTGTGCGCGAACCTTGCCGCTCGGTCTCACCGTTATGGAGAAGGCGAGAGCAATGGCCTCCTCAAGCGACATGGTCTGTCCTACCAACCATTGGGCCTGATACAGATTGTCACCCATCGCCCGCTTCGCAGCACTTAGGTCTCGTTTAAGCGCACGGAAGTCGATGGCAGAAATCCTGATCCGAGTCGTCTCTCTCCAAGCCGCCGCAGAGGACGCTAGACGGACGGCATCCTCGGACTCATGCTGCGCGAAAGCAACCCTGGCAATACCCTCGATAGAAGCGGCCGTAGCGGAGTCTCGATAGCCAGATTCACGAAATTTGGTCAGGGAGGCAACGAAGTGATCGATTGCCCGTCCATAATCCCTTTGGATGAGCGCCACCTGTGCACCCTCAGCATCGATGTAGCCATCCATTTCCCTGTTACCAAAAGCGCGACTGAGAGCATGTGCCTGGCCCAAGAAAATTAACGCAGGATCCGGATTATCCTGAAGTCGTTCGAGGCGGGCAAGATCGATGAGGGCATAGATGGCGTCGCCATCTCGGCCAATCCGTCGCCAAGTTGCAAGGGCGTCCTCGAATAGCTGTCTTGCCGCTGTGAAGTCTTCGCGCTGGGTTCCCAGCAACCCGAGGTAATACTTCGCTAATGCGACTCCGTGAATGTCTCCGACTTTTTCATAGATGTTCAGGCTCTGGCCAAAGTGTTCCTCGGCTTGGTCGTACTCCGCGGAATCGTAAGCGGTCATGCCGAGCCCGCAAAGCGCTGCGGCTTCGCCCAGTCTGTCGGCAAAGCGCCGAGAGAAATCGCGACTTCTGCGGTAGTACGATGTGGCCTCAGAGAGGTTCACGTGAAGCATCGAATGTCCGAGCAGGAGCAACGCCTCAGCCAGCAACGCTGAACTCGAGTCTCCGACCAACTCAATGGCTCGCTGCATCCAAATGCGCGCTTCCGTTAGGTATCCACATGCCTTCCAATATCTCCAAACGGCCTTACAAATGCGGAGCGCGGTCTCACTTCCGGCTTCTCCACGGGTGACACACCATTGAATAGCACCTCGGATGTTGGCGGTCTCAATATCGAGAACTGAGACACATTCGGCATATCTGCCTGCGACGAGTTCAGGCGCTGCTGCTTCAACTAATTCCAGAAAGTATGCCGCATGTGCCCATCGGATTGCCTCCTCCTCGCCTTCCGATTGCAATTGCTCAAAGCCGAACTGACGAATTGTCTCGAGCATAAAGAAGCGGGGCTCTCCCTTTGGTCCTTCTGCACGACGTAACAGACTCTTATCGAACAACGGCCAAAGCGTATCGATGACAGAGGATTGGCTCGGTTCGGTTGTTTCCCTACTTCGCCCGTTTGCGGTATTCGCCGCGACGGCTTCGGCGGCGGCGAGGCTGAAGCCTCCGACGAATACGGACAGCCGCCGGAAGAGGACTTGCTCCCAGGGCATCAGCTGTCCGTAGCTCCAACCGATGGCATTACGCATTGCCTGATGCCGGGCTGGTTGATCGCGGCCACCACCACCCAACAACGGCAAAGCCGCGTCCAGTCGGGCACGTAACGAAGCTGGGGAGAGCAGATCAATGCGGGCTGCCGCTAGCTCGATCGCCAGCGGCAGCCCGTCGAGACGGGCGCAGATCGCTGCCACATCGTCAGCATTGGCATCCGTAAGGGCGAACTCGGTTCGGACGGATTGCACACGCCTGACGAAGAGGCTTACGGCCTCGCTACCGGCCACATCTGTGGCAGTCGCCGTACGTCCGGGATCAGGTAGTGCCAGCGGCTCGACTCGGTAGATGTGTTCGCCATAGACGCCTAGCTTTTGTCGACTGGTCGCCAGCACGACCAATTCCGGACAAACTGCCAGCAGCTGCGGCACAAGTCGAGCGCCCTCCAGCAGATGTTCGAAATTGTCGATAACTAGGAGCATATTCCAGGATGCCAGGTGCTCGATGAGGACTTCCTCGACCTCACGGCCGGCATCAGGGGTCAGTCCAAACGCGTGCGCGACTGCGGTCGCGACAAGAGCAGGGTCGGTCAGCGGCGCGAGATCGACGAAGCGGACGCCATCCTCGAAGTTGCGGGCAGCCATCTCGGCCGCGCGCACCACCAGGCGGGTCTTGCCGACCCCGCCGGGACCGACCAACGTCAACAGCCGCACGTCCGAGTTGCCCAACAATGCCCCGATCTCGTCCAGCTCACGCCGGCGCCCGATCAACGGCGTCATCGGATGCGGCAGATTCGAGGGACGGGTGCCACCCACCGGCATCGCCCTTCCTCAACGCCCACCATCGCCCGGCACCACCGACCGGGCCTAGCCTGCTCTGCATGTCACGTATCGCCGATTCTATGTCGCTCTTCCCTTCGACGCAACCAGTCATACCTTTTGAAGTACTACTGGGCCAGCCCATTGGTACCTGACGATTCGTTCATCAGCACGCTGACACGGCGCTACAGCCTCCATGCCAGTGCAAACCGTCTTCCTCTTTCGGACGGCGAACCAGTCGAGAGCCGGATGGCCGTCCGCCTCACCGCGCCCAAGGGAAATCCGACGCCCTCCCCACCCGTTCCCAAGGTCTGTGTCGCCTGAGGAGAGCCCCGATATCTCCGCCCTGGAGCACCCCATCACACCCGGGCCGCATGCCCTTCGTGGATCGTCCACTCGAGGTGATGGTCGAGAAGGGTCTCGTACCGCGGTCGCCCAGCATCGTCCCAGCCCATCATGCGGTAGTAGGTTCGGATGAGATCGCGAAATGCGGCTCGATCCAGGCGCGTCCCCGCCCATACGCCTTGCCGGATCGGGTCGTCGAAGAAGCGATCCGGCAGCGTATCGTCGCTGGCGGTGAGCCCTTCCCGGAGGTTGTAGACCCGCATCAGATGGTTGCGCCGCTCGCCGAGACGCATCAGTTCGGACGACGACGTGTTCCAACCGGTGACGGCGGCAAGCAGCTCGGCCATCTCCTCGAGGCCGAGTGCCCGCGTCGGCGCCGACGCGTAAACATTCAGATCGAGCACGTCGCAGCCCGACCAAAGGGTATTGAGTGCCTTGAAGTTGCGCACCTTCCGATCGCTGAGCTCGGCCATGGGAACGCGATCAAAGATGCCGAGTGTCCGGGATCCTTCCATGGTGTGCGGCCAGCCGACCTCGGTGTCGTAGTCCCAGTCGTGCTCACAGATGTCAAATCGGGGGCCGATCGGGGCCGTCGCGTAGCCGAGCGCGAGGCTGGCTTGCGTCCGTGGCTCGAAGACCGCGAGCTCCAGCCCCTTGACATGCATCGCATAGCGCGATGCCTCGCGTCCGATCTGCGCGGCCGCCCGCTTGACGCCCTCGGCGAGCACGTCGCCGAAACCGTCCCGGCGAGCTATTTGGCGGATCATCCCGAGCGCGGCATCAGCATCCCCAAAACGGAGGGGCAATCCGATGGTCGCTTCCTGCAGAATCCCTCGATCGACGCACTCCATGGCGAGGGAAAGCGTGAAACCCAGCGAGGTCGGGTCGAGGCCATACTCGTTGCAGAGGATGTTGGCCTTGAAGAGAAAGTCGACATCGGCGATGCCGAGATTCGGCCCGAATGCGCCAGTGATCTCTTGATGGATGCCGCCCGCGCGAGGATCGTATGCCCCGTCGTCGTCCGTCCCGAAGAACTTGATGCAATTGTTCGGGCAGCCCGGACAGATGCCGTCGTGCCGGTAGTGTTTCATGTACGCCGAAGGTTGGTAGACCTCCGCGCCGGCAAACACGCTGTCGCGGTAGTTGTGGGTGCAGAGCGCCGCTTCGGTCCCATGGGTGTGCACCCAGGCCGAGAAGCCGGGGGGCTCGTACTGCCAACGTGTCAGCGGGTTGTCGAGCATCCGCTCACGGTAACGATCGGTGATCTCGGCACAACGACCGGGATCAGCGACAGGCGGGTGGTGTTCCCCCCGGATCACGATCGCCTTCAGGCGCTTGGACCCCATGACCGCGCCGAGCCCCATCCGCGGAGCCTGAAAGGCGCGGTCCGTGACGATGCTGGCGTAGCGCACGAGCGTCTCGCCCGCCGGACCGATGACGGCGGTATGGATCGCCCGGCCAAAACGGCCCTCCAGTTGGTCGACGGTCTGGGAAACCGGGAGCCCCCACAGTTCGTCGGCATCGTGGAACGACACCCGGCCATCTTCGACGAGGAGAAGGCACGGCCGCACGGCCGCGCCCTGGATGACGATCGTGTCAGCCCCACTGCCTTTGAGTGCGACCGCAAAGGGTCCGTCACAGCGCGTCTCCCCAACACCGTTGGTCAGGGGACTTTTCCCGACAACGGTGCACCGTGGCAGTCCGACGTAAGGGTGCCCGGCCATGACGCTGGATGTGAAGATGAGCGGATTCGCCGGATCGTATGCGTCGATCCCCGCCGGGGTGGCGCGCAGGAGATACGAGGTCGCGAGCAGTCCGCCCCCGGCGTAGCATCGCCAGAAGGTCTCGTCGGGCATGTCCGTCTCGGTCCGCTGCGCCCCCAGATCGACGTGTAACACCGTCCCGTGATAGCCGTATCGCTGCATCGAAGAGATCCCTGACCCTTCATCTCACGCGTAACGCGCCCAGAACAGTCGCCCTCAGGCCGCCGGTTCGTTAGATCGCGGCCAGCAGCCGGACCGGCGATCCGGTGCCACCGCGGATCTTGAGCGGCGCGGCAATCAGGCAAAATTCGTAGACCTTCTCGCGGGCCAATTCTTCCATGTAGATGTTCTCGATGAGACGAATGCCTGCCTTGGTCAACATCTCGATGTGCATCGGCAGCGACACCCCGGGTTGTTCAAACGGCAGGGGATCCGTCGCAAACTGGTCGGTCCCCCAGGTCACGATGTTCTTCTCGACCGCCCACCTCGCACAGGCCATCGCCAGGCCGGGCTCCCCGGACAACATCTTCTCCCGGTCGTGCCAGTTCTTGCCCCACCCGGTGTGGACGAGGACGGCATCGCCCTCACGCACCTCCACCCCTTGCGCAGCGAACACGTCGTCCAACTCCTCGGGTGAGATGCAGTAGCCAGCCGGTAGCATCTCCACCCCCTGGTGGCCGCAGACGTCGGCAAAGACCCCGCGAGAGATCAGGGGCGGCATCTGCTCGATCCCAAGCCGCTTCGTGCCAAAGGAGTCGATGATGTCTTTGTTACGGATTCCGTTGTAGACCAGGAACTCGCCATTCGGCTGCAACTGGCCGACGTGGTTCAACTGGTCAATGTGGGTCCCGGAGTGGTCGCTGATCTGCAGCCGGAGATTTTGGGCGGAGAAGCCGTTTTCCGAGACTCCCAACACGGCGTCATGCCAGTCCTTCCCGTTTTCCAGGGAGTACTGCGTGTTCGCGAAGAACGCGCCGTGAAACCCTGGCACGGGCATGTCCTGATCGAGCACGTGGGAGAGATCGTAGACTATTCCGGATTTGACCATGGCAAACGCCGCGGCGATCGACGCCGGCGTGACGAGATTGAACGAGCCGAGGATGTCCTCCGCCCCCCACCGCGATGGATACCAGGAGTCCGTCATCGAACGCGCTTCCTTCCCACCTGCCACCTTGTGCAGGACCCGACGCGTCCGGCCGCTGGCGCCAGCGGCCGGACATGCGTGACGTGCGAACAGCGATGCGAGCACTAGATCAGGGCGAGGAGCCGAACCGGGGAGCCGGTGCCACCGCGGATCTTGAGCGGGGCGGCGACCAGACAGAATTCGTACACGCGGTCCCGCGCGATCTCCTCCATGTAGACGTTCTCCATCAGGCGGATCCCCGCCTTGGTCAACATCTCGATGTGCATCGGCAGCGCCATCCCGGGCTGTTCGAAGGGGATGGGGTCGGTCGCAAACTGGTCGGTCCCCCAGGTCACGATGTTCTTCTCCCGCGCCCAGTCCGCGCAGGCCATGGCCAATCCCGGTTCGCCCGAGAGCATCTTCTCGGGGTTGCTCCAGTTCTTGCCCCATCCGGTATGGACGAGAACGGCGTCGCCCTCACGCACCTCGGTCCCTTGCGCAGCAAGCGTCTCGTCGATCTCCTCGGGTGAGATGCAGTACCCGGCGGGCAGCATCTCCACCCCTTTGTGACCGCAGACATCCGCAAAGATCCCGCGAGAGATCAGGGGCGGCATCTGCTCGATCCCGAGCCGCTTGGTCCCGAAGGTATCGATGATGTCTTTGTTCTTGATCCCGTTGTAGACCAAAAACTCACCGTTCGGCTGCTGCTGTCCGACGTGGTTGAGTTGGTCGATGTGGGTCCCCGAGTGATCGCTGATGGCCAGCCGCATGTTCTGCGCCGAGTAGCCGTTCGCCATCTTGCCCATCACGCGGTGATGCCACTCCGCTCCGTTTTCCAGCGTGTACTGCGTGTTGGCAAAGAAGGAGCCGTGGAACCCAGGGACCGGCATGTCCTGATCCAGGACATGGGAGAGGTCGTAGACCGTGCCCGCCTTAACGAGGGCCAGTGCGGCGACGATCGACGTCGGCGTGACGAGGTTGAACGAGCCAAGGACGTCGTCCGCGCCCCATCGCGATGGATACCAGGTGTCTGCCATCGAGACCGATCCTTTCCTTTTCGACTCACGCGCGAGCGACCCAGCGCGTCCAACTGTTCGAGATCCGAACGAAGAGGAGATCCGAGACCAACGCGATCAGGGTGACGTCGATGATGCCGATCATGATGATGTCCAGCCCCTGGGCCGAGAGCATCATGCTGAAGACGGTGCCCATCCCCTCATGGGCGCCCAAGAGCTCGGAAACCACGGCGATGCCCCACGCGAGCGCGATCCCGACCCGGATCGCGCCGACGAGTTCGGGCACGATCGCTGGCAGCACGATCGTGCGGAAGACCTGGAACCGGCTGGCCCCCATGGTGGCCGCGTACTCGATGTGCACCGATGGGACATTGCGGATTGCCGCGGCGGTGTTCACCGTCAACGCCAGGAAGAGGTAGAGGATGATCATGGTGTATTGGGTCCGTGCCGTCGGCCCATACCAGATCAGGAAAAACGGGGCGAGTCCGAGGGGGGGTACGGCGCGGAGGACCTCAATCGGTCCGCGCAGGAGATCGCCCAATCGCCGGCTCCATCCCATGAGGAGACCGACGAAGATCCCGAGACCGAGCCCGATCGCGCCACCGAGGTAGACGCGAACGACGCTCGCGGTCAGGTGCGGGAAGATGCCGCCGGCACCGCCGCCCTGCGCCTCGATTTTGGCCGACGCCGTGTGGACGGAGAGAAAATTCTCGGCAATCGCGGAGGGCGACGGCAGCCGCGCGGTGCCAAGCCGGTTCGCCGCCCACCACCAGGCGACGAAGATCGCCACGAAGCCCAGCGTGTGACGGATGGTGATCTCGTTCCGCCCGATCCGGATGCTTGGTACCGTGCTCATGGTCCACTCAGATCCCAGGCCCCGGTGAGGCCGCGTCCGGCGCCGCTTCGATCGCAGCGAGACGGGTGAAGGCCGATGTCGCCTTCACCCGCCTGCCGTGCGACACCTAACTGCCGCCCTCGTAGGCCGCCCAATCGATCGCCGCTTGGGCAAAGGTCTCCGCATCCAGGAAGTCGTAGATCTCCTGGTAGAAGACCGCCTTGTCGAGCAGTTCCTTGGCCTGGGCTTGCTTGGCGGGGTCGGTGACCGCCGCGGTCGCCTGCTCGATCAACGTCTTCGCGTTCACCTCGCGCTGCTTGAACTCCTTCCAGAGGTCGAGCGCGACGGAGACATTGTCCGCGGTGTACTTCCCGGGCTCGAGGACCCCCTGCTCTTCCCAGAGCTTGATATGGGACCCGGTCACGTTCCGATAGTGGAAGGGGTTCGTCGACTCGGCCTCGTCGTCGTACCAGGGACCCTGATCTTCATAGGCGATGAACGGATCCAGTTCGTCGTAGATGACCTTCACGTCTTCTGGCGTCAACGAGGCACCGGCGATGCTGTTGTAGTAGTCGGTGTGATCCGGAATCGTTTCCTCCGGCTTGTCCACCATGAGCCGCAAGGTGCGATAGATCATGCTCATGAACCGGAAGATCGTGTCGTGGTTGTTAGCGTAATAGTCGCGGCTCGTTGCCCAGCCGTCGTGAAAAATGGCGCGCAACGCCTTCGAATCCGGAGAAGGCGCGGCGAACTGCGTGACGTGCAAGGAGGTCAGTACCGGCACAAAACCCTGAAGCGTCATCGAAACCCGGCCCGGTGCGGACCCGCAGGCGAAGTCGGCGCGTCCGGCAACCAACTCGGCGATGATCTTCGAATCTGTATCGAAGCTGTCGACCTTGATGTCGTCGAGCGTCATGCCGGCCGATTCGAGGGCGATGGTGATGAAGCCTCGGATCCCGCCTTCGTTGAGGGTGGCGAGGCGCTTGCCACGGAACTGCTCGGCCGTGGCCTTGATCGCGGCGGACCCGTCCATGCCCTCCTTGACGAAGTCGTCGACGTTCTTGTACCCCGCCTCGGGATCGACCATGAAGCCGAACCCTTGGAAGATATCGCCGTGACCGAACGAGATGTAGGAATCGTTCGTGTTGTATCCGCTCAAGGCGAAGACGGATGCGCCCGACGCGATGTCAACCGACCCCGAGGTCAGGATCGAGACGATTTTGTCCGCACCGGCGCTGGTGCCGTAGACGTCTGGCTCGATCTCGATGCCCACGTCCTTGTTCCACTCCCGCTTGACCGGGATCACGATGTGCGTGTGATCGATCGCGTGGAGGCTTGCATACTTGACGGTGACCTGCGGGATCTCAGGAACGGCCGGGGCATCTTGGGCACGCACCGGCGTCGAGAGCTGTCTCGTCAAACCGCCCCCGACGAGCGCGGTACCCGCTCCCAGCGCCGCGGCGCGTTTCAGTAGCGTCCGGCGATCGGTGGGCAGCGACCCACCAGGCGCGGATCGTGTTCCGATGTCGCGTGTTGCCATCTCTTCCTATCCTCCAGCTGAGACGATTTCTGCAAGAACCAGTAGCTCCGGGATAGAACCGACGAGCCGCAACGCTTCGGCTCCTCCTTTCAGCGTGGCGGTAACAGACTGCTCGCGAGCCTCTCAGGTGAGATCGGCACGCGGTTGCCATCGCGAGAGATACGTGGAAACCCGCACGAACACGGCATTGACGATGAGGGAGAAAAGCACGAAGAGCGCGACAACGACGGCCATGCTGCCCGTTTTCAACTGCCTCTCCGAGAGAATCATGAGCCAGCCGAGGCCGCGATCGGTGGAGAGCAACTCGCCGGCGAGGGCAATTGCCCAGGAGATGCCGAGGATGACGCGGATGCCGCCTGCTAACGCCGGAACGATCGCCGGCGTCACGACCGTGCGATAGACCTGGAACCGGGACGCGCCCATGCAGCGAGCGTAGTCCTGGTAGAGCGGGGAAACGTTGCGGATGGCCTCGAGGGTATTGATGATCATCATCGCGAACACGGCAAAGGTGATGTAGATAAGGATGCCGATCTCGCGCGCCCCGAACCAGAACATGAAGAGCGGGATCAAGGCGAGGATGGGAATGGTCCGTAGGAGAAGGATCGGCGGAAGCACGATCTCGCGGGCCCGTCGACTCCACCCGACCATCAGCCCGATTGCGACCCCGAGCCCGATCCCCAGACCCGCTCCGATCAATACCCGCTTGGCGGTGACGAATGAGTTCTTGACGAGGACGATGGTTGCCTGGCGGTAATTCGACCTCCGTCCGAGCATGCCCTTCTCAATGCCGTAGAACGTGGCGAATTCGGGGTAGGATTCCGTCGCAATGAACTCGAATCGTGGAAACATCGTGTCACCGCGACGCGGGTTCTGGTCGTGAACGTGCCACGCGTAGAGTTCCCAGGAGACCAGCATGAGGACGATCCCGAGGATCTGCCAGCCGTTCGGTCGGGGGATACGCCGGCGCCGTGGTACCGAGGCCGTCGTCGCGCCGAGCGATGGCTGCTCGCTTCCCGCGGCCATCAAGTGCGCCATCGTCCTTACTCCCTACGCGCGTTCCGAGAGGTAGGCCCAGAGCTCGACCAGTAAGTCGCGGAATTCGGGCAAGGCACGGATCCCGGCCTGTCGCGGTCGGGCGAAGGGGACCGGCACGATCGTCGCGATCCGGCCCTGTTGCACCACAAAAACGCGATCTGCCAGGAAGAGCGCCTCTTCGACGTCATGGGTAACGAAGAGGGTCGTCTTTTGCTCTCGCGCCCAGATCTTGAGCACCTCTTCCTGCAGCGTGACCTTGGTCGGGTAATCGAGCGAGCCAAAGGGCTCGTCCATCAGCAGGACCTCGGGGTTGTTGGCGAAGACCGCTGCGATCTGGCAGCGTTTGCGCATGCCTCCCGAGAGTTCCTTGGGAAAGAAATCCGTGAACTGCTCAAGCCCGACCAGCCGGATGTACTCCATCGCGATCCGCCGCCGTTCCTCCTTCGGCACACCGCGCAGCTCCAACCCGTACTCGACATTCCCGAGGACCTTGCGCCACATCAAGATGGCATCCTGCTGGAACACCATCCCACGCTCAGCTCCCGGTCCCCGCACTTCCTGGCCGTCCAGTAAGACACGACCGCTCGTCGGCGCGAGGAGTCCGGCGACGATGTTGAGGAGCGTCGATTTACCGCAGCCCGAGGGACCGATGAGCGCCACGAATTCCTTGTCGAGGATCTCGGCCGTGACCCCCTTGAGTACGTCAAGGGTTCCGTGTCCCTCGGTCGTAAAGGTCTTCCGCACATCGGCGAGTTCGATCTTGACCGCGGCCGTACCCGACCGCGACGAACTCGTGTCCTGTGCCATGGCCGTCTCCGTCACCGTTCCCCCCAGTTCGCCTCGGATGTGTCGAGGGCCCCTAGCCGACGACGTGCGCATGGGCACGTCACGATCCGGATCGCGGAGACCTCGCTGTGCCGACCGGTCCTCGGCAAATCCGGAGGCTGAGTGCCTCCTGATTGGCCGAAGGAGAGGCCGGGGCAGTTGCCGTCGAGCCACCCCGCCAATCGACCGGGCGCATACCAATCGCGTCGCGGACTCATGCGATGCCCGCGTAGTCGACCGGATCTCAGCTCATCCGAAGGGTGTCCCAACGACGTTGCGGGCGCTTGCTTCGCGGCGATCGTCGCTTGTCGCGACTGGTAGAAGCGTTCGGCTGTGGCGCGCTACTTGACCTTCTGGCCGTGGATCATGACCAGCGTGGACTCATCGCCGTAATCACCCCAGGTCTCGGAGATGCGCTTCATCCCCTCGCCTTCGATGACCTGCTTCCAGGTCTCCCAGTCGTCGACTTCGATGTCTTCGACGATCGTGTAGGGCGAATCGCCCTCGAGCGCACCCTCGATCACGTAGACCTCGAACCGGATGACGCCGGGCTGGAATGGCGTAATCACCTGATCGAGCGTGACCGACCACTCTCGGTACTGCTCGAGGGTGACACCCGGCTTGAGCTTATACATGACGAAGACCTTTTCCATCGCATAACCCTCCCTCGTTGCCCAGACCGGCGGTCTGGGCTCATACGCGTGCGAAACCCCAACTGCTTCGCACCCAGCGACACCCCACTACGCGCGAGCTGCCGCTTCCGGCGTGGCCCCAATGTGGCCATCGTCGGCTTCCGCGTTCCCCGTACCACTCATCGCGCCGCAGGACCGGCGGACGAGCAGCCGCGGCGTGAGGACGACCTCACGGGCGGGACCGGTGAATCGGCCGTTGATCCGCTCGAGCAGGAGCTGAGCGGCCAGCGTCCCCATGGTGTAAGCAGGTTGAGCCATAACGGTGAGGAAGGGATCGATCTCGGCCGCAACCTCGACATCATCGAAACAGACCAGGGCCATATCTTCGGGAACGCGCCGCCCGTGCCGCCGTAGCGCACGCAGGGCACCAATCGCCATGAAGTTGTTGGCGGCGAAGATGGCCGTGAAACCCGGCGCCTCCGTCAGCACTCGGTCCGTTCGCGCTTCGGCGTCATCAATGAACCAGGTCCCGTGCGAAATCCAACGTTCGTCGACGGCGATGCCCGCATTCGTCAGCGCAGCCCGGAACCCCACCTCTCGGTCACG
>JAXDKI010000125.1:0-9449 GCA_034667245.1 Thermomicrobiales bacterium
CTTGTGCCTGTCAAATTATTGGGGCGTTACGGCAGACCGGGCGTTTGGAGTGGCAGCCGAGATGGCGAGGCTGACAGCGGAGGTGAATGAGGTGGATTCCGGACGGGCGCTTGGCGAGACACTAAAACAGGCGGCACGTGACATTCGGGACCAACTCCAGGGAGCTGCCAAAGACGGAGGTCACGTCAATGTGAGCGGACGGCACAATGTGGTGGTGACGGGGTCGGTAGGAAGCGACAGCGAGTCATACGCAGCGTCGTCGTCGCAGACGGTGCGGATCCGGCAAGAGGGTGGCAAGACTGTTGAGGAGGTAGTCACTTCGACGGATGCGACGGGGCCGTAGGAGATCAGGCGGTGCCACATGGACGAACCCCGGGAGTTGACGGTCGAGGAACTGGAGGCGGAGGAGATCGGCGAACTTCCGGATCGTGAGGCGCTGTCCCTGCTCCGGCCGTCCGCACTCCATCCGTTGCTCTCCCTTCCGCTGCCCGAGGTTGATCCGGGAGCGGCCGAACTACCATCCGACGTCGGGTCGCCGGACGACGCGGGAACCGCGAATCGATAGGCTGCCGGCGGGCGCGGCGACGGAAAGGGACTTTTGGCGGGTGGGACCAACGGAGCACGGCAGCTTACCCTGCTCTCGCGGCGGCATTGA
Source organism: Thermomicrobiales bacterium (assembly GCA_034667245.1). Taxonomy (GTDB): domain Bacteria; phylum Chloroflexota; class Chloroflexia; order Thermomicrobiales; family UBA6265; genus DATBFX01. Next base: position 656 of record JAXDKI010000125.1, read on the forward strand.
AACGTCGACGGCCCGCCCCGACGTCTGGACGCGTCGCGAGATACTTCTGTCAATTGGCACTCGGGTGAACTGAGCCACCGGGACTGTCATCCTCCTATGGGCGACACCATTACGGCCTTCCACAGCCAGTACGCCGACCTCTTCGGCAGGCGGGAGGCACGGTGGCACAGCGAGCAGTATCTGCGTGGACTCCTCGCGCGTGCGGATTCGCGTCGTTCGGCGGCGACGATCGCCGGAGTCGACGGGGCGACGCCGCGCGCCCTCCAGCGCTTTCTGTCGAGTTCGGGCTGGTCGGTCGGTCCCCTGATCGCCGCGATTCAGCGCGATCTCGGGGCGCTCTTGAGTGCGCCGGATGGCGTCTTTGTGCTTGGCGAGATCGGATTCCGTAAGCAGGGGACGAAGTCCGTCGGCGTCGGCCGCCAGCCGTGTGGACGGCTCGCCGATGTTGCCAACTGTCAGGTCGGGGTCTTCCTGGCCTATGCCTCGGAGCGCGGTCAGGCCCTTGTCGATGCCCGACTCTATCTGCCCCGCGAATGGATCGATGATGCGGAGCGGCGACGCGCGGCGGGAATACCTCCGGAAATCGGCTACCGAACGCGGGAGGAGCTCGGACTGGAGATGCTCGGCCTCGCCCGGCGACGGGGCAGCTTGACGGGCGAGTGGCTGGCGAGCGACGGACGATATGCCCAGTCGGTTGCGCTCCGCCACGCACTCGATGCTGAGGGACTGCGTTACGTCCTCGAAGTTCCGCGCACCACACCGATCTATTCGGCGCCGCATGCTGCCGCTGTGTTCGCGCCTCCGGCTGTGGCCCGTCCTCCGGACCGTTGCCCGGTCATCGGCAGCCTGACCGCAACCGGCTGGCAAGAATCGACGCTGCCGACCCCCAAGGGGACGTCTTCGACCTACCGCTTCGCGGTGCGGCGGGTACAGGACAGCAAGGAAGGCGATCCGGGGGTGGATCGCTGGCTCGTCGTGCGCCGCGACATGGCCGGCGGTGACCCACGTTACTACCTGTCGAACGCGGCCCCGGATACGCCCCTCGCCACGGTCGCCCACGTCGCGGGTTTGCGTGAGGCAACAGCGCCATTGTTCCGCGACGGGAGAGGCGAGACTGGTCTCGGCGAGTACGAGGTGCGCGGCTGGCAGGGTTGGCACCGTCACGTGACCCTGGCGTTGCTTGCAGGTACCTATCTGGCCTATGCGCGAGCGTCGGCATAGATCAAGTCCACGAATCCGACTCATTCCCCAGTAGCTATCGTGCGCCTCGACAGGGCAACCAAAGCGTCGTAGTCCGAGCCCCGGCCCTGCAAAACCGTCGTTCTAACCAAGAAACTGATGAGGCTGGCATCGCTGGTGCTTTCTATTCAGTTGTCGGACGCGAGTCCGAGCCGGCTGGGGAGCAATCGCACGGCCGGCGATAAGGAACGGTGAAGGAGGAACGCATGGCCGACAAGGAACGGCGCGAACTGACTCCCGAAGAGTTGGAGGCTGAGGAACTGGCGGAGTTGCCTGAGCGCGAAGCGATGTCGTTGATCAACGCGAACGTCGCGATCCCGATCAATGCCGCGGTAGCCGCGAACGTCCTCTCGGATGGTGCGATCGCGTACGCCGACGCGACCCAGGATGCTCCGATCACGCAGGGTACGTAACCCTCGCCCTCTGAAAAACGGCACCCCGCGGCATCTGCTCGCCGTAGGCGGACGAGCAGTAGGCCGAGACGAGAAAGGATGACGCGATGTCGGATAACGAACGCGCACTGAGCCCAGAAGAACTCGACGCGCAAGAGGCAGCCGAGTTACCCGATCGCGAAGCGATGTCGCTGATCAACGCAAATATCGCCGCCCCAGTCAATGCCGCGGTCGCGTTGAACGTGTTGTCGGACAACTCGGTGGCCTACGCGAACGCCGAGCAGAACGTCGACATCACCCAAAGCACCTAGGTCCCCTTCCCTCCCATCTCTGTCCGCGAAGTACGTGAGCGAAGGTCGTGCGAGACCCGGCTAGCGGGTCTCGTCGGGGCACCGTCGCCTTTGCTGGCGACGACCAGACTTGGAGAAGGGCCATCATGGCGGATAACGAACGCGATCTGACACCAGAAGAACTCGAGGCGCAGGCGGCGGCGGAACTGCCCGACCGCGAGGCGATGTCGCTGATCAACGCGAACCTGGCGGCGCCGATCAATGCGGCCGTCGCCGCGAACGTCCTCTCCGACAACTCGATCGCCTATGCCAACGCCGAGCAGACCGGGGACATCACGCAGACGATCTGACGGAGTCGTCAGTCGTCAGTCGTGAGGGCTTTACCGACCTCAATCCATACCGGAGCTTCGGACTCCATGCGGCGACTGTCTACCGACTGCCGACTACTGGTTGAGTAGACAACGACATGCGAGCAGGTTGATGGCGCGGGCGGGACACCGGTGTCCAGCCCGGGCCATCGCGATAGGAGCACAGACGATGTCGGAGAAGGATGTCCAGGGCTTGAGCCCGGATGAGTTGGAGCAAGAGGACGCCGCCGAGTTGCCGGATCGGGAGGCGATGTCACTCATCAACGCGAACGTCGCCGCGCCGGTGAATCTCGCCGCGGCACTGAACGTGGCTTCGGACAACTCGATTGCCTACGCCAACGCGCAACAGACCGGCGACATCACCCAGAGCACCTAATCCACCCCCGTCTTTGAGGGGCGCATAGCCTGCACATCACCTGGCGGATCGGCTCACGCCGATCCGCCGGCCTGTTTGTCACCCCCGCGCGGGAACGTCCATCGCACGAAGCGCGTGTATCGATCTCGAGGACACGCTCCTCTCGGGCGTCTCGAACGTGTTCGTCGAGGCGACAAGGCCGGCGTCTAAGACGGCGTCGGCTCCGCAGCGGTTGACGGGTGCACTCGGATTCGCGTCACCAGTCGTCCCAGAGAAGGAGTCGCTCCCTTGGCCGAGACGAAGCCAGAAGTGACGCCTCGCGCCGATTCGCCGGATGCCCCATCGGACGGGCGGTCGGGCGACGGTGCCCGTGCTGATGGCACCCGTCCCCACGGCAACGCGGCTCGGCAATCGAAGGACGACGAGTCGCCGTCCCAGGAAAAGGACCAAGCGCAGAAGGTCACCGACGCGGACGTCGCGGAGCGCCCGCAACTCGCCGAGAACGTCGAGCTCAGCGGCGAGATGCAGGAGGGCGGGTTCGCCGATAAGCAGTGGCTGATCCAGCGGGACGGTCGATTCGTCCAGGTCACCGAACTGATCTACCGCGTCGCCGAGCAGGCGACGGGCGAGCGGACGCTCGAAGAGATGGCCGCCGGTGTCTCGGAGGCGACGGGTCGCCGGGTCAGTGCCGACAACGTCCGGTATCTGCTGAGCAACAAGCTGATCCCGATGGGGTTGGTGCTCAAGGCCGACGGGAGCGTGGCCGAAGCAGTCGGAGCCAAGGGCCCCGGATCGGCGCTCCAGGTCCGCATGAAGCTGCGGATGATTGGGCCCGAGTACATCGAGCCGATCAGCGCCGTCCTCCAGGTTCTCTTCAAACCTTACGTCCTGCTACCGGTCCTCCTGGTCTGTATCGCGGCGCAGGCCTGGGTCTTCGTCGTCCACGGCATCGCCGGCGGCGTCCACGACGCGATGTACTCGCCGGCGCTGATGCTGGTGGTCCTGGGCATCGTCATCCTGTCCACGGTGTTCCACGAGTTCGGGCACGCGGCGGCGCTGAAGTACGGCGGCGGCAAGGTCCGCGGCATGGGCGCCGGTCTCTACATCGTCTACCCGGCGTTCTACACCGACGTGACCGACAACTACCGGTTGCCGCGTTGGTCGCGCGTGCGCACGGACCTCGGCGGTTTCTACTTCAATTGGATCTTCAACCTCGGTCTGATTGGGCTCTATCTGTGGACGCGCGAAGAGATCCTGCTCCTCCCCGTCTTGTTGATCAACCTCGAGATCCTCCACCAGTGTCTGCCCTTTGTCCGGCTCGACGGCTATTGGGCGCTCGCCGACGCAACCGGCATCCCGGATCTCTTTACGCACATCGGTCCCTTCCTCAGGACGGTTCTCCCCTTCACGAGCTGGAAGGGCCGCAAGCTGCCGGAAATGAAGCGGTGGGTGCGGATCGTCTTCGGCACGTACGTGCTGGTCACCATTCCCGTCCTCCTCTTTCTTCTGTTCATGATGATCAAGAGCATGCCGCGCATCCTGGCAACCGCCTGGGATTCGGCGGGTCAGCAGACGGACGCCTTCGGCCTGGCACGCGCCTCGGGCGACACGGCGGGGATGGCGGCAGCGGCTGTCCAGACCGGCATCCTGGCGTTGCCGACCCTCGGCCTGGTCTATTCGGTGGTGACCATGGGGAGAAGGGCGTCGACGGGGCTGTACAACTGGAGCAAGCCGACGCCGATGCGGCGCTTCGCCGGTTCGACGATCGGTGTCGGGGCGATGGCGCTGCTGGCCTACCTCTGGATCCCGCAGATTCCGCTGGGCGGACCGAGCGGGGTTGCGGCCGACGCGCGGGCCAGTTGGACGCCGATCCGCGCCGACGAACGCGGCAGGGTCCAGGACGTGGCGAGCGACATCCCGGTCGCACGGCGCCTCGTCCCAGAGACGGTGCCGGCATGGCTGCGGGTGCCGGATGTGAAGCGGCCAGCGGCGCAAGGTGACACCGAAGGGGGATCCCGCTCAAGGGGCGTTGCCGCACCCCAGGTGACCCCGCCAACCGAGACGCCGACCCCGACATCGACACCGGCCGCGACGGCGACCGGTGTCCGAACGGCAACCTCGGCGTCACTTGCGGGGGCGACCGCGCAGCTGTCTCCAACTCCTCCGACGGCGCGGGCGCCGAGGCAGGTGTCGATCGCGACGGCGACCGAGGATTCGCCGTCGCGTACCCGCACGGCGACGTCGACATCAGCGCCGACGCAGCCACAGCCGACCGCGACGACGAAACCGGCGCCGACTTCGCCACCGACGACTGCGCCGACGAAGATCCGGGTGCCGTCGACGCACACAGCGACACCCCGCCCAACGGCCACACCGTCCCCCCGACCGTCGACGCCACCGACCGCGACGGCGGTGCCCGAACCGACGGACACGCCGGTGCCGACGGTCCGGTCGGTCGCTGCGCCCACGAGCACCCCAACATCGAAACCGTCGCCAGCCGGCGCCGACGTCGCGGAGGCCGAATCGACGACTGCCACCGCTACGCGGCAGCCGACAGCGACGCGGAGTCCGGTCCCCACCGACACCCCGTCGCCGGTGGCGCCGACTCGGACGCCGGCGCCGCGACCAACTGCCACGAACACGGCAACCCCGCGCCCCAGCGCGACGCCACGGCCGACGGACACCTCGGTCCCGACGGCGACGCCATCACCCGAACCAACGGACACGCCCGTGCCGACTGAGACGGCCACGAGTATCCCGACAGACACGCCGACGACGGAACCGACCGATACGCCTGTTCCATCTCCCACCCAGTCACCGGTACCAACCGAAACCCCGACACCGGTTCCGACGGCAACTCCTCTCTCGACAGACACCGCGACGCCGAGTCCGAGCCAAACTCCAGAGCCAACCGACACTCCGGTACCGACGGACACGCCGACGGCGGAGCCAACGGCGACGGTAACCACGACCAGCGTACCGACGAACACCCCGACGGCGGCGCCCGCGCCGACCGAAACGGCAACGCTGGTTCCGACCGTCGCGCCGAGCCCTACCGCCGCGACGCCGGAGTCGGCAGCGACCCCGGCGACCGGCGAGGCCGCGGCCGGAGGAACGCCGACCACGTCCACCCCCCTCGCCAAGGAGAGTACCTGGCGCCGAATCTTCCTCGCTCCGTTCCAGACTGATGAGACGACCGACGAGTCACAAGCGTGTGACGACGCCGGAACCCCGGCCGCAGGAGGTGGGGACGGCACGGGCGGAGTGGCCGGAAGCCCGGTCGCCTGCCGCGCGGATTCGGCCACACCTGCGTCTACGGGCACGCCAGCCGGTACGCCATCGCCGACGCCGACCGGGACCGCTCAGGCAACGGCGACGAATCAGAACGAGGCGGCTCCGACCAATACGCCGGCCCAGGGGTCTGCGCCAACGGAAGCGCCAACGACTGCCGCAACCGAGGCCCCAGCTCCCGAGCCGACCGAGGCGCGGGCTGAGCCGACAACGGCGCCAGAGGAGCAGCCGACGGAACCGGCTAATTCGACGGCCCCGTCGGGCAATCAGACATAGCAACCGTGCGGGAAGGCCAAACGGTCGGGAACCGCGCAAGGAGGGTTTGATGAGCGATCGGGGAATGCAGGCGTCCTGGCGTGGCCGCTTGGTGCTGGTACTTGTCGTCGCGCTGCTCTGTACTGTCTGGGTCGGTGGCGTGTCGGACGGCGGGTTCGTCAACTCCGCCGTGCGAGCGGAGGACGACAACAACCAAGAGGAGATCGGCTACGACGAGCACGAAGGGAGAGAGGGCGCCAGCAACATCGTCCACAACAAGAACCACAAGGACGGCCGGTTGCGGGTCCGCGGCAGGGTCCAGCTGAACCGCATCACCGGGCAGACGGTCGCTCCCGTCAACTCGGCCTACGCCTACTCCTCCTGCACCGAGTGCCAGACGCTCGCCGTCGCCATGCAGATCAACCTGATCGGTCGGGACGCGAAGCAGGTTGCGCCGAAGAACGAGGCGGTCGCGGTGAACTGGGAGTGCAACCGGTGTGTCACCGTGGCGGTCGCATTGCAATACGTCTACAGCGTGGACGATCCGCACGAGGTGCCGAGAGACGTCGATCGTCTGATCAAGCAGATGAACCGAGAGTTGAAGAGCGTCGCCAAGGACAAGGACGCCACGCTCAGCGAGGCAATCAAGCGAATCAACGGCGTGATCACCCAGTTCCAGGAGCTGGCGACGAGTCTCGACGACGATCGAGACGCGGCGACGGCGGCCACGAGCCCGGACGCGACCCCAGAAGCTCCACCGGCTGCGTCACCTCAGGCGTCGCCTGACGGCGAAGCGGCGGAACCGGCGGGCACGACCGCGCCAAAGACAGAACCTGGGGCAACGACCACGGCTGGGACGACCAGCTCGGTTGAGGCGACCGCGACGGTCGAGGCGACGAGTGAGGACGCGGTTCCCAAGGCGACCGACGTGGTTGAACCGACCGCGACGGCCACGGACACGCCCGCTCCAGAACCGACGGCACCGCCGGAGGATGAGGGAACACCCCCCGCCTGACGATGTCCCCTACGTGCCGGCTACGCGACGAGGATCGCGCGAACCCGTTCGACCCGATCCTCGTCGAACTCGACGTGGCGTTCGACTTCGTCGGCGAGGCTGATGATACCGCCGGTGTCGTGGGTTGCGGACCGCGTCCAGTCCTTGAGGGTGAGGTTCATCAGGAGCGAGACGAGATCGCCGCGGGCGGTGTCGAAGGAGGCGAGCAACTCGTCTGCATCGCCGGATGGTAAGGCCCGGCCTTCGAACTCCTCCGCCGCCGGCAGGGCGCGCAGGTGGGGTGAGGTCTCGCGGGTCAGCCGCTGGAGACGATCGAGGACAACCCGATCGCGATCGCGCAGATCGGCGATGAGACCGAGCGCCTCGGGAGAAACGGCATCGCCCGCCTCCGCGATGAGATCGCGGAAGATCTTCGGCGTGCCGAGCAATTCGTCGATCAGGTCCTGGTAGTCGTCGAGCATTTCTGTGAGCCGCTAGCCTTTCAGCCGCTAGCCGCTAGCAATTGATCCGATCGAAGGCGACGCCAGCTTTTGAAGGCGTCTCTTCTAGCGGCCAGCGGCCAGCGGCTAGCGGCTCGTTACATCACGGACGTGGCACCCTGGAGTGTGATTTCCCAGGACGTGCCGAAGGGGTCGCGGAAGGCGAAGGCGGTTTCGGCGCTCGCCAGGAGTTCGTAGGATCGCATCAAGACCTGCCCCTTCAGGTTGAGGAAGGTCGTGGCGTCGACCCGGACCGAGATGTGGTCGAGCAGACCCCACTCCAGGCGGGCGCCGCGCCCGAGGCGTTGGAGGGCCAGGGTCAGTGGGCCATTACGGAGGAAGGTGACGTCGGCCTCCTGACCGGTGCGCACCGCGTCATCCCAGGAATAGCTCCCGTTGAGGGTGGTGTAGCCGCCCTGTGGGGACCGGCGGGCGCGGCCGATCAGGTCCATCCCGAAGAAGTCGATGTAGAAGCGCTCGGCCTTGGCGAGATCGGTAACGCGGAGGGCGACGTGGTTGAGATCGCGAATGGCGACGGTGCGCTCCGGCGCGGCGACGGCCAGCGAGGAAGCCGCGCGGGCGACGGCGGATGCGACCGGGATGACCGGATCGCCGAGCGTGTCGTCGTCGATCTCGGTCAGGTCGTCGACGTGGTCGCCGATATGCGGGATCGAACGCTCGACCCAGGGTTGGTCGCGGCGGATGGCGGCGACGAGCGAGCCGCGGTTGTGCGCCTCCAACGACAGACGTTCGCCACTGTGGAGGACGATCCGGATGTCGGGGCGCGAGGCGCCGAGGTCGTCGAACCAAGCGTAGAGCGTCTCGATGACTCGGAGGGTGTGGGCAGCGATGGTGAGATCGAGGTACGGCTCGTCGTAGTCGCGGCCATGCGAATTGCGGACGACCAGCACCTGAGCGTCGTCCGCCGCGGCGACGGCGACGTTTGCCTCGGCGCTCAGCGACTCCGGAACCTCGAGCAAGAACCGGTAGGCCATCGGCCCACTTCCCCTTTCCATACATTCCACGCAGATCGGCGACTTCGCCGGGCAGGATTGTACCGGACGGAGGCGATGGGCGTGAGACGTCAGACGACAAAGGCACGTGACAAGA
>JAXDKI010000126.1:0-7754 GCA_034667245.1 Thermomicrobiales bacterium
GGTGCGCCCGGCTGAAGGACACGAGCGCTGCATTCCTGTACCGGGCGCACCGCCGTGCGCCCCTACTGTGCCAGATATCCTCCGTCCACCGGCACGATCGCGCCGGTGACGAAGGAGGCGTCGTCGGATGCTAGGAAGAGGATGACCGCGGCAACCTCGCTCGGTTCGCCGATGCGCCCCACCGGGTGCATCTTCTCGATCGCCTGCAGGTACTCGATGCCCCCCGGTTCCTCCGGCAAGCGCTTGACGCGCTCGGTGCGGATCGTGCCGGGGGCGACGGCGTTCACGCGGATTCCGCGGTCGGCCCACTCGATTGCCAGGTGTTTGGTGATCCCGGAGGCCACGAATTTCGCCGGACCGTACGTCGATTGCCGCTTTTGCCCCGCCATCCCGGAGATCGACGAGAGACAAACGATCGAGCCGCCACCTGTCGAGAGCATCGCCTCGATAGCGTACTTGCAGGTCAGCCACATCCCGCGGCCATCGACGGCCATCACCTGGTCCCAGTCCTCGACCGTCGATTCCAAAATGTCGCCGAGTGGGATGATTCCGGCGTTGGCAACCAGGACGTCCAGTCGGCCGAAGTGGTCGACGGCCGCCTGGATCATCCGCCGCGCGTCATCGGGCACCGAGACGTCGCCGACCACCGCTTCGACCTCGGCGCCGCTCCCCCGCAGCTCGTCGGCGAGCGCCCGGAGCGGCGCCTCCTGAATGTCGGTGATGACGAGACGCGCGCCTTCCTGGGCAAAGCGCGTGGCAGTCGCCCGGCCGATGCCGAACGCGGCACCGGTGATGACGCACGATTTGTCGTTGAGGCGGTCCATTCGCCCTCCGTCAGGCTATCGCACGCTCCACGTCCAGGGTGCCGGCGGCAACGGCGGCACGGAAGTCGGCGATGGTGTCGCGGACGCCATCGGCGAAGGGGCGCCAGTTGGCCGGACCGAGCGCGTCTTCAGCCGGTTTGCCGTCGACGTCCTCCGGGACGGGGATCGGCACGGTGTCGTAGGTGATCTTGCCGGTCATCTCCGGCGCCGCCGCCTCGATCGCGGCGACGACCTCAGCCATCGATGCCTTGGTGCCGCCGAGGTTGTAGACGGGTGCGTCCTCCAGTCCGGCACGGGAGGCGGCGATGAAGACGCGGGCGCAATCGTCCGCGTGTTGGAAGATCGCGGTCCCGCCGATGTTGATGTGGTAGGGGCGACCGACTGCTGCGGCGAGCATCGCCTTGGTCGGAACGGAGCTGACGCCCTGATCGCGCCCCGGTCCGTAGACGAAGAAGGGCCGGAGGCCGACGGTGCGGAGTTTGTAGTCGTTCCAGTAGACGCGCGCCGACCACTCGTTGGCCTGCTTGGAGACGCCATATAGTGTGGCGGGGAGATGTGGCGCGTCGTGCTGGAGGGGACCCGGCGGATAGAGATTGACCGGCCCGTAGACCGCCACCGAACTGGCGTAGACCAGTCCCCGCACCTGGTCGGCATGGCGCTTCGCCGTCTCGAAGACGATCGTCGAGCCGACGACGTTGACGCGCATCCCCTGGACCGGATCGGCGCGGACAAACGGCACCTGCAGCGCCGCGAGGTGGACGATGTTGGTGATGCCGTTGTCGGCCACGGTCCGCTCGAACGCCGCCTGGTCGGTGATGTCGCCCTCGACGAAGTTCACCTGCTTCAGGGCATCGTCGCCCATGATCAGCCGCAGGCGATGGGGATTTCCGGGAAGATCATACGTCCAAACGGGCACGTTCTCGGCGAGCAGACGCTTGACCGTCCAGGCTCCGATGCACCCCAACGCGCCGGTGACGAGAAAACGCTCCTCTGACATGCTGCTCCCTGTATTCGACGCCGCTTCCCGCATCGGCAACCCGCGTCATCGGGCATGACCTACCCGCCTAACGACGCCCGACGCATCCGGAGCGGCAACCTGAGCCGTGGTGGGCATTATCCACTGTTTCGCGGCACGAGACCGATCGCCCGACCAGGACCGGCACTCGAACCTTCGACCTTGATCGGGAGGAAGATGAAGTAGGCGCCGCGCGGAGGCAGTTTACGAAGATTCGCGAGGAGCTCCACGTACATCATGCCGCGTCCCAACCCGAACTGGTGGGGAGGAACACCGGCGTGGGCTGCTCCGACGCTGACCCCATCGAGCCCGAGCGTCGTGATTCCCCGATCTAAGAGGAGCTGCAAGCACGGGATACCGGGGGTCGGCCAGCCGGACCCCTGATGCATGACGAACGAGTCAAAGACGTAGCCGTTTCCCTCCGGGAACGGAACATAGCGGTCGTCCCAATCGCTGCGAAAGAGGACGATGTCCTCGGACCGCAGACGGCCGTTCGCCGCCTCCCAGCGCTCGACGTGCTCCGGCAGGATCTCGGGGCTGACGCCGTCTTCGCCCTGACCCGACAACTCGGTGACGTCGATCACCGCCGCCGGACCCATCATTTTGGCAAGGTCGAGCTGCTCCCCCGTGACCAGCCCCATCTCGCCCTCGGCCGGCAGTCCGGACCCCGGAGGAGGAATGAAGTGCGCCGGCGCATCGATGTGCGTCCCGCAGTGCTCGTCCAGCGTCAGAAACGCGGTCTGATACGGTCCTCGGAAGCCATGGATCGGCTGGATCTGTCCCGTGGCCCCACCCGCGTACCAGTTGTAGACCTTGCGCTGAAACGGCATATGCGTCGGCCATGCCCCCGGCAAGTGCTCGGCCAACGTCACCGTCAGATCGACGACCTCGAATGCGCCGATCGCCGACAGCAGGGCGTCCAACGGACTGCTTTGGTTCTGAACCATGAGCTGTCTCCCGTGAGGTGAGAAGACCACGCCAGTAGGCGCGACACCTCCTCTCCTGCGAAGCGGTGGAAGCCCTCTGGGCACGGGCCAGGGGGTGAGGGTCGTTACTCCGTTCGCGTCTGCACCTTCTCCAGGCGGAGGGCGACGACGTTGAGCAGGAGCGCCGCCAAGAGGATGATGCCCTGGAGAGCCTCCTTGAAGTAGATGCTGATGTTCGGCAGCAAGTTGAGGCCGTTCGAGAGGATGCCGAAGATCAGCAGGCCGAGGATCGTGTTCTTGATCCCGCCCTCACCGCCGAAGAGCGACGTGCCGCCGAGGACGACCGCGGCGATCGTGTCGATCAGGACGTTGGTGCCCGCCGCCGGATTCGCGCTGCTCAATCGACCGACAAAGAGCATGCCGGCCATCCCGGCCGTCAGTCCGGAGATCATCATCGTGAACATGATGACCTGGCGCGTGTTCACGCCCGACATCTCGGCGGCCTCGCGATTGCCGCCGGTCATGTAGACGTAGCGCCCGAATTTCGTGTAGCCGAGGATGATCTCGCCGACGATCAGCACACCCAGCGCGAACAGCGCGATGATGGGAATCCCATAGATGCGGTTCCCGGCGCTGGCGAGGTCGCGGAGCACCTCCGGTACCTTCCCGATCGGTTTTCCTTCGGAGACGAATGTTGCCAGGCCACGGGCGATGGTCAGCATCGCCAGGGTCATCATGAACGACGGGATGCCGATGTAGGCGATGAAGAAACCGTTGAGCAGACCGAGTGCGGCCGCGGCGACGACGCCGACGAGGATGCCCCGGTTGCCTAACTCAAGCCATGTTCCCACCCAGAAATAGGCCACGAGAACGCCGACGAAGGTCGAGATCGAGGCGATGCTGAGGTCGATCTCGGCACAGAGCAGCACAAACGTAATACCGGTTGCCGCGACGGCGATCGGCGCGACCTGGGTCAAGACGTTCTGCAGATTGCGCGTCGTCAGAAAGACGTCTGTCGCGAAGCTGAAGAAGATAAACATCGCGACCAACGTCGCCATGGGCGCCAGGATCCGAGCGTTCCGGCTGCTCCACCGGAGCGCCTGGTTGGAGACTCCACCGCCAGCTTGTCGCCCCCCGATCGGCGCGCTCAACTGTGCCATCGAATACCTCCGAGATATCGATCATTGTGGGACGACATACGATGCGGAGCTACACACCGGTCGCTTGTCTTCTCAGGCATAGCTCATCAGCAGGTCTTTACTGACGCGCTCGCCGGCGAACTCCTTGGTGATTCGGCCTTTGGACATGACCAGGATCCGGTCGGATTCGGCGATCACGGTTTCCGGCTCGGTTGAGAGCAACAAGATCGCGACACCTTCATCCTTCAACTCTTTGATCAGGTCGAGCACCTCACGTTTGGCACCGACGTCCATACCCCGCGTCGGCTCGTTCAGGATCAGCAGCTTCGGTTGACGCGTCAGCCACTTCGCGAGGACGACCTTCTGCTGGTTGCCGCCACTCAGGTGTCCGGCTCGCATCGTCGCGTTGGCCGGTCGGACACCGGTCCGCTTGACCAGACTCGTCGCGACTCGGACCTCGGACGGATGGCGAAAAATCGGCCGCACCAGGTGATTGAGGTGCGCAAGCGTGATGTTTTTGTAGATCTCGTGGCGTGGAAAGATGGTCGTGCGCCGGTTCTCGGTCAGGTAGGCGATCCCGAGACGCTTCGCCTGACTGGGGGAGCGTGGCGAGATCGCCTGATCTTCCAATCGCATGGTCCCGGCTTGCGGCTGCATCATCCCGAAAAGGGCGCGCGCCACCTCGGTCATCCCGGCCCCGAGGAAGCCGAAGATGCCGACGATCTCGCCGGCATGAACCCGGAGACTGACCTCGGCGAAGGCACGACTCGCCGTCAATCCATGGAGTTCGAGCATCGCCGGACCCGTGGGCGCGGGCGGCAGTGTCCTACCGCGTTCGTAACCCTCGGCCAAGGACGTGGCGTCGGAGCCGATCATCAACTCGATCAGGCGGTGCTTGGTCAATCCCTGATTGACCAGGGTGTCAACTTTGCGCGAATTCTTGAGCACGGTGATACGGTCTGCCACCGCGAGCACGTCTTCGAGAAAGTGGGAGATGAAGATCAGGCTTTTGCCGCGCGTTTGGAGTTGACGCATGAGCGCGAAGAGCCGCTCGGCCTCCGGCCCGGAGAGGGCCGAAGTCGGCTCGTCAAGGATGATGACCTCGGCGCCGGAGAAGACGATTCGGGCGATCTCGACCAATTGCTGACTGCCGAGCGAGAGGTTACCGAGGCGATCAGTGACGTCGAGGTCGATCCCGAGCTCCCGGAGCTGGGACGCCGCCTCGGCGTTCATCCGCTTCCAGTCGATCAGGCCGGCCCGGTTGGTCGGCTGACGGCCGAGGAAGACGTTCTCCGCGACCGTCAGCGTCGGCATCATGCTGAGTTCTTGGTAGATCATGCCGATGCCACGAGCTTTGGCCTCGGCTGGAGAGCGGAAACGCAGGACCTCTCCTCGCAGCGTCAACTCCCCCTCGTCGGGAGAATGGACACCACTGAGGATCTTCATCAGCGTGCTTTTGCCGGCCCCGTTTTCCCCGAGCAGTCCATGGATCTCGCCGGGGAAGACCTCAAAGTCGACGTCGCTGAGCGCCGTCGCCCCACCGAAGCGTTTCGTTACGCCGCGGAAGGCGAGTAACGGCTCGCCTTCAGACGATCGATGATGGGCAACGGGCGACAGGAAAACGTCTGATGCTTCTTGCGTCTCGCTCATAGCTTCGCATCGAACTCCTGTCGCCCGTCGTCCGTCCCCTGTTCCCTGGCGTCTAGTACTGGAAGTTGTCGTGCAGCCAGATGTAGCCGGCGGCATTGCTCTTCGTGATCGGGCCACCGTCGGTGCGGATGAACTTCGGCAATCCACCCTCGGCGTTGTCCGTCTTCGAGGCCGTCAGGTAGCCGGCCCAAACCGAGCCGCCATGGATCCGCCCACTGGGGTTGATGACCGAGGCGGTCAGCTTATCCTCGAGGATCGCCTCGCAGGCGTTCTTGAGCCCGTCGACGCCGACGATCTTGACCTGATCGCCCATGCCGGCCGCCTCGACCACAGAGCGAGCGGCGAGTGCCATGTCGTCGCTGTGGAAGAAGCCGCCTTTGACGTTCGGGAACCGCTGGAGCAGGTCCTGCCAAAGCGAGGCAACCTTCTCCACCTGCCAGTCGCCCGGGGTCTCGTCGACGACCTTGATGTTCGGGTAATTGGCGACGGTTTGGCGGAAGCCCTCGGCTCGGCCCTGCGCGCCGGTGTGTGCGAGTTGGCCCTGGGTATGGATCACCTCGCCCTCGCCGCCGATAGCCTTGAACAACTCCTGAGCCACCGTGGAACCCATATAGACGTTGTCCGGCTCCAAGTAGGTCAAGTGCCCGTAATCGGCAAACTGGGCCTCATCCTGAATGAGTCGGGTGTCCATGATGATCAGGGGGATGCCCTTCTCGATCACCGCATTGCCACCGTCGACGAGCGCGTCGGAAGCGGACGGATGAACGGCAACCCAGTCCCACTGCCCGGTCGAGATGTCCTGGAGCGCCTTCAGCTGGTTCTCGACGCTGAACTGACCGTCGAACTCTTGCACCTCGACGCCGAGAAGTGAGCCGAAGAACTTGGAGGTCTCAATCCCGTGCGAGACCCAAGTCGAGGCGGCGCCGACCTCGACGGTCGCCATCCGGTACTTCTTCGCCGGCAGATCGTCCGGCAAGATCCCGAGATTGTTCAGCGCTTCAGCCGAGGTCACGCCCGGCCGGAGCCCGGCGAACGCCGCCAACGCTGCGAGACCCGCACCTCCACCCATGAATCCCCGGCGGGTGACCCCATTCATCAAGCGACCGACTTCTTTACGGTTCAATCCTTTGCCGAGCTCGCCCATGAGATGCTCTCCTCTAATCTGGACGTCGATGTCCTGACCAGCGCCAACCGCGCCGGTACCTGTCGACCCGCCGCCACCGTGGCGGAGCGGGCCGGAAAGGCCGAGTCGAACGTGAGGCGGCGTCGCATGTGCCTTGCAGGAGCACGCGGTGGGGACCGCCTCAGACGTAAATTGACTGGTCCGCGGCCTACGCCGAAGCGAAGGCCAGACGACCGGTGGGTTGCGCGCATGCGAGTGCGGCTAGATTTGCGCCGATTGCCGCGAAGTAAGTGTAATGAGCGGGAAGTTAGCACATGATTCGGGGAGGGTCAACAGTTTATGTGGATGACCATGTTGTTCCTCAGGTGCGACGGCTAAAGAGGTTTCGCGGTATGCAAGCGGACGCGGGGAAGGGACTACTTCCCGATGCAGAACCGGCTAAAGATCTCGGTCAGGACAGCTTCGTCGACCGCCTCGCCGGTGACTTCACCGAGGGAGCGGAGGGCGGCGCGGACGTCGGTGGCGAGGAGATCGAGGGGGTAGCCGACGCGTCGGGCAACGGCGGCGGCACGAATGTGCTCCAGCGCGCGATCGAGGGCGGCGCGCTGACGCGCGGTGATCAGGGCAGGCCGTGCCTGGCCCACCGCCTCGCCACGCAACAGCCTACCCAGGGCATCTTCCAGCGCCTCTATTCCGACACCGGTGAGCGACGAGAGTTCGACGACGGGCGAATCCGGCAGCAAGGCAAGGACCGCGTCTTGGGGGGCACGATCGGGAAGATCACGCTTGTTCACGACCACGACGACCGGCGCCGCGCCGGCGCCTCCATCCGCTAGTCGCTCGGAGAGGAGCCGCGCGACGGCGAGATCTTCGGCGGTTGGGACCACGGTGCCGTCGAGGACGAGCACGGCGGCGGCGGCGGCGGTCAGGGCGCGGCGGCTGCGCTCAATCCCGAGTTGTTCGACGAGGTCGGCGCTGGCGGCGATGCCGGCGGTGTCGAGGAGGGTGGCGGCGATGCCGTCGATGGTGACCTCCTCGGAGACGACGTCGCGCGTGGTGCCGGCGATCGGGGAGACG
>JAXDKI010000127.1:0-11148 GCA_034667245.1 Thermomicrobiales bacterium
GAACTCCCCGAACCTCCTCATGGAACAGTCAACTTCATCGCCCGCGACCGCGAAGGCAATCTCGCCTGTGGCGTCAGCACCTCGGGCTGGGCTTGGAAGTACCCGGGACGACTCGGAGACTCGCCGATCGTCGGCGCCGGCAACTACGCCGACACTCGCTGGGGCGCCGCTGCCTGCACGGGCCGCGGCGAGATGGCCCAGCGCGCCTGCACCGCCCACAGCGTCGTGACGTTCCTTCGCTTCGGTCTCTCGCTCGACGAGGCGGTCACGACAGCCATGACCGACCTCCGCGCGCTCGACGACCCGTACGCGAGCGAGATGAACATCATCGCCGTCGATCCCTCCGGTCGGCACGCCGCCGCCTCGACATCGGTCGGCAAAACCTACATTTACATGTCCACGGACATGGACGATTACGTCGAAGCGCCCCGCCTCTGCGTTCCCCTCGACGGCTGAGCGGAGAAGCAAAGAGGCCCTTCGCCAGCCCTCACAATGTCCAGTGCGGAGTTCACTCCCCCTGGTCATCCTGAGCGTAGCGAAGGACCTCTCCGTCAGCGTAGCCTGTCGAATCTGGTCTTGGCGCTTCTTGCCCCTTTAGACGTCCTTGTTCAGCGTCGTCAGGAACTCGCTGTTGGTCTGCGTCTTGGCAAGGCGACCGAGCAGCAACTCCGTGCCTTCCGTGCCGCCGAGCATCGAGACCATCCTTCGCATCGTCCAAACCTGGCGCAGCGTGTACTCGTCGAGCAAAAGCTCCTCACGCCGGGTACCGGACCGCTGGATGTCGATCGCCGGATAGATGCGGCGCTCGGCCAGCTTCCGGTCGAGGTGGAGCTCCATGTTACCGGTGCCCTTGAACTCTTCGTAAATGACGTCGTCCATCCGGCTTCCGGTGTCGACGAGACAGGTCGCCACGATCGTCAGGCTGCCACCACCCTCGATGTTCCGCGCGGCACCAAAGAACCGCTTCGGCGGGTAGAGGGCGACCGGGTCGATACCACCGGAGAGCGTTCGACCGCTGGGCGGCACCGCGAGGTTATAGGCGCGCGCCAACCGCGTGATCGAGTCGAGCAGGATCGTTACGTCCCGACCACCCTCGACCAGTCGCTTCGCCCGCTCCAGCGCCATCTCGGCGACCTTGGTGTGGTCCTCGACCGGCTCGTCAAAGGTCGAGGAGATCACCTCACCCTCGACCGATCGCCGCATGTCGGTCACCTCTTCCGGTCGTTCGCCGATGAGACAGACCATCAGGTGCATGTCGGGGCAGTTGGTCGTGATCCCGTTGGCGATCGCCTTCAGGAGCAACGTCTTACCCGCCTTCGGCGGCGAGACGATGAGTCCACGCTGACCGCGCCCGATCGGCGCCACCAGATTGAGAACGCGCGTCGAGAGGATGTTCGGCAGCGTCTCGAGGTTGATCAATTCCAACGGGAAAATCGGCGTCAGCGTGTCGAAACCGGGTCGCCGGCGCGCCGTCTCCGGATCGACGCCATTGACCGCCTCGACCCGCAGGAGGCTGAAGAATTTTTCGTTGTCCTTCGGCGGGCGCACCTGACCGGAGACGCGATCGCCGGTGCGGAGTCCAAAGCGGCGGATCTGCGACTGCGAGACGTAGATGTCGTCCGGTCCCGGCAACAATCGGGCACCGCGCAGAAAGCCGAACCCGTCTTCGATGATCTCCAGCACGCCGTCGCCGAAGATGTTGCCTTCCATCTCGGTCCGCGCCTGCAGCAGCTTGCTGATCAGGTCTGGACGCTTCATCCGGCTGTATCCCTGCAGCTCGAGGGTGCGGGCGAGTTCGTACAGACTCTCCATCTCCATCGTTTCGAGCTCGGAAACGTTGAGATGAGGAATGTTGCCGTTCCGCGGGGGAGGCGCGACCACCGGCGGCGTGGGCAGGGCGGGGCGGCTGTGCCCCTTGGGCGCGAACTGGCTGGGTTGCGGCGCGCGGTCACGACCGTTGGCGGATCCATTACCATCCCGGTCCCGGTCGCTCCGCTCCGGACGATCTCCGCGGTCCGGACGCATTCGTTCGCCACGGTGCTCGCGGTCGCGGTCTCGCGGTGGCCGCTCTCGCCGAGGGCGATCGCCGCCTGGCCGACCGTCGGGCCGGGCAGCCGGCACGAAGTCGGTTCCGTTTGATGCCGCAGGAGCGACCACGGGAGGAAGAGCAACTGGTTCCTCTTCCGCCATCACGACGGGCGGGGGTAGAACCACCGGCGCGGGCTCTGGTTCTCGCTCAAACGTGGCAACCGGGGCAACCGGGGCAACCGGGGCCGCAACCGACTCTTCAGGTACCGCGATCGTTTCTTCGACTGGTGGAACTGGTTTCTTTCTGGTTCGAGTGGTCCGGGGCTTCGGCGCCGGTTTTGCCGCCTCGTCGTTTGTCACGACGAGATCTTCCTGATCAGACAAAGGGATCCCTCCCGGTGCTAATGACGTCACGGGTAACGAATATGCGCCGCTCGGGCGAACGCGACGTGGCTACGAATCGTTGGGGACGGGTTCGATTCCACATGCCGTTTGGGGCCAAAGGGGAGCGATTGGGCCGGACCGCAAGGCCACAGCCTGCGGATCGCCTCATCCAATGAAAGAGCGACCACGCATTGGGCGCACTGTAATTCAGGTAAGGCAACGGACCCAGCGACCGATCGACTCCCAAATGCGGAAAGATGAACGGCGGCAGGCAGGGGTCACGATTGCCCACCGAGGCGTGCATGCATCTTACCACTTCGCTGTTCGTTCGTCAATCGGTCTTTTTTCGTTCAGTCCTACCGGCACCAGGGCACTGCCGCCGTCCGCTGGGACCGCTCGTTAATCGAACGGAAACGCGGCGTACTGGCGCAGTTTTCGGAGTTGGTGGGTCGAGTCGATCCGCCGAACCGTGCCTGACTTCGATCGCATGACCAACGACTGCGTCGTCGCTCCGTTCGAGAAGTAATGAACGCCTTTGAGCAGTTCGCCGTCGGTGATGCCGGTCGCTGAGAAGAACACATTGTCCCCCGAAACCAGGTCGTCACAAGAAAGCTTTCGTGTCAGATCGATCCCCTGCTCTCTGGCGATCTGGCGTTCCTGGTCGTTGCGCGGCCAAAGCCGACACTGGATGTCCCCGCCGATGCACTTGATGGCGCATGCGGCAACCACCGCCTCCGGTGCACCACCGATGCCAAAGAGCGCATCGATCCCTGTATCGGGCGAGACAGCCATCACCGCCCCGGCCACGTCGCCGTCCGTGATCATCTTGATCCGTGCCCCGGCGCGGCGGATCTCGGCAATTAGATCCTGATGTCGCGGCCGGTCAAGGACAACGACCGTCAGATCGCCCAGCTCGACGCCCTTGGCCTTGGCGATCCGCTTCAGGTTTTCGGTCGGGCTCAGGTCGAGGTCGATGGTGCCGGCTGCACTCGGTCCGACCGCGATCTTCTCCATGTATGCGATGTCCGGTGAGGCGAACATCGCCCCCCGATCCGCTATTGCCACCACAGAGATCGCATTCGGCATCCCGAGTGAGAGGAGCCGCGTCCCATCGATCGGATCGACGGCAATGTCGACCTTCGGCTCGCTCGCGCAACCGACCTGCTCGCCGATGTAGAGCATCGGCGCTTCGTCCTTTGCCCCTTCGCCGATGACGACCACGCCGTCCATCGCGATCGAACCGAGGACCAGCCGCATCGCATCGACCGCGGCCTGATCGGCCGCCTCTTTGTCGGCACGCCCCATCCAGCGGGCCGACATCATGGCCGCCGCCTCGGTCACTCTCGCCAGTTCCAACGCCAGGTTCCGATCGATCGCCACCGTCTCAGCTTCAGACCCAGTTCCAGCCGCAGCCATCTCTACCTCCTCTGGTAGTCTCGCCTACCCATCCCTTGAAGTCAGCGCACCGTCGGTACTGATTCCAGCCACGCCACCGACGCCGCCGGCAGGTCCGCCGCACCGGCGACCTCGACCGTGCAGGGTGGAAGCGACTGGATGAATGATGCCCCGTATCGCTTGGAGATCACCCGCCGGTCCAACACCGCGCAGACACCGCGATCGTGACTGGAACGGATCAGACGTCCGAACCCCTGTTTGAACTTGAGCACGGCCTGCGGGATGGCATATTGCTGGAATGGTTCGTCGAATCCCTCACCGCGGGCTGCAAAAACCGGATCCGATGGCACCGAGAAGGGCAGCTTCGCGATCACCAGCGCGCTCAGCGCTGACCCGACGACGTCGACCCCCTCCCAAAAGGTCGACGTCCCGAGCAGCATGACGTTGTCAGAGTGTTTGAGACGCTCGATCAGCTGGCGGGCGCTGCCGTCGCTTCGTTGCGCGAGGACGACGACGCCTCGATCTTCCAGCGGCGCCTTGATCGCCCGGTACGTTGCCTGGAGCGCCGCGTGCGACGTAAACAGAACCAGCGTCTTGCCCCCCAGCGCCATCCCGAGCTCGATCAGCACGTCTTGGAGATCGCGTTGGTAGCCGGGCGCATTCGGTTCGGGGATGTCGTCGACGAGATAGAGCAGCGTCGATCGCTCGTAGTCGAAGGGAGAGGCAACCGCCAACTCCTTCGCCGTTTCGAGACCAAGTCTCTCCCGGACGTACTCGAACCCGCCGTCGGTGGTCAGCGTCGCCGAGGTCAAGACCGCGGTGCGGAGCCGGTCGAAGAGTCGCTCCTGGAGAAATGGGCCCACGTGCAGCGGCGCCGCCCGTAGACTCACGGTGCCGCGATTGTTGTCGCGCTCGATCCAGTAGACCGCCTCGTCGCTTGGATCGATCACGATCTCGGCAAGCTTGGCCCGGAATTCGCCGCTCTGCCTGATCGCATTCAAGAGGTCGACGGCAAGATCTTCCACCGCGCCGAGGTCATCGTCCTTATCCTTCTCGGTGGGAAGCCGTTCGACCGACTCGAGAAACCAGGCAAGGTCGGCCTCGACGGAAATCAGATCGCGGTCCACCCGCTCCCAAGCAACTTCGACCTCGACCCATTGACTCTGCCTCCGGATCTGGGGCGTGATCCGAAGCGAGCGATCGTACCCGGACGAGCCCTGCCCGGTTTGGTCTACGATCTCCCTCAGCCGCGCAAAGAGATCGCTTGCCGACAGTTTCAGCGCGCTCGACCGGGTGAGCAACGCCCGCGCCCGCTCTAATGCCGAGGCCGCTCGCGTGCGGTCTGCATCGTTTGTCGCGGCCCGGGCAAGCTCGTTGATCGCCAGTTGCACCGTCCCGCCGAACATCGGTCCGTCGACGCGGATCGCCGAATCCAGCACGTCGTGGAGCGCCGCCTCACTGACGCTGAACCCGAACTGGTTCGTCGCCTGATCCTCCAGGTGGTGGGCCTCGTCGACGATCAGGTGCTCGTAATCAGGCAGGATCCGTCCACCCTCCATCGTGTCCGAGAGCAAGAGGGCGTGGTTGACGACCACGAGATGAGCGTGCTCCGCCTCTCGACGTGCGCGGAACAAGAAGCATTGGTTGCGTTGCTGGAACACGCACCTGGATGCGGAGCACGCCTCGCCTTCCGCCGAGATGTGACGGAATTGCGATTCCTCCTCCGCCGTCAACCGAAGCTCCGCTCGATCTCCCGTCTCCGTCTCCCCCAACCAGAGCAGCACCTTCGCGCGCAACGCCGCCTCGTCGGGCCCGCCGACCGGCTGCCGCTGCGACGCGAACCACCGCCGCAGGCAAAGGTAGTTTTGTCGCCCCTTGAGGACGGCAGCCTCGAAGGGCGGCTGGTCCCCGTTCCCATCGAGCGCCCGCTTCAGATCGGGGATGTCCTTGCGAAAGAGCTGATCCTGGAGCGCCAGCGTGTTGGTGGAGACGACCACCGTCTCGCCTCGCTCGCGCGCGTGCATTGCGGCCGGCAGCAAATAGGCCACGCTCTTACCGGTCCCGGTACCCGCCTCGACCAGCACCTGCTGATCGTCGTTGAATGCGCGCGCCACCGCCAGCGCCATCTGCTCCTGCGGTCGCCGATGCTCGTAGCCGCCGACAACCTGACTCAGTGCCCCGCCCGGTTGCAGCGCTGCCGAAACGGTGGCTTCGTCGATCTCCCGCTTCGATCCGGTACGCCGGAGCGCTTCCGGACGTTCGCGGGGCACGAGAAACGCCAATTCGTGCGGTCCCTGCGTCGGCGTGTCCGAGATGACAAACAGCGGCCCCGTCGGACGGCGCCGCAGCGCCTCCAGAAACAGGTCGGCCGTCGGCATCCCTGCGCTCCGCGCGAGCGACGCCACACGCTCCAGCGTCAGACTGTCGATCTCGTCGATCTTCGCCAGCATTGCCCGGAAGACGTTCGCCGCCACAACGGCGTCGGACAGTGCCCGGTGCTCCACCCCAAGCGGTAACCCGAGTGCTTCCGCGACTGCAGCGAGCGAGTAGTTCGGGAGGTCGGGCAGGAGCAGCGTCGCGATCTGGTGCGTGTCGTACTGGGGGCTGGCAATCGAGACGCCGCCCGCCGTCAGCATCGCCACGTCCATGTCGATGGAGTGGCCAACGACCGGTCGACCGGCCGTCAGCCGGCGGACCGTGGCGCCAATCTCACTCAGGGGCGGAGCTCCTCGGAGCTCCTCGTGCGTAATGCCGGTGAGGGTCGCCGAGTCCAGCGAGACTCGCGCTCGCGGTCGGACGAGCGAGGTGAATCGCTCGAGTTCGCGCTCACGAGAAAAGACGACGACCGCGACCTCGATCACTTCGTGGCGGACCGGATCCATCCCGGTCGCTTCGACGTCGAGTGCGGCGTATTGGTCATCCACGTTCAGTGCCGTCTAGCTACAGTTGATTCCTCAAGAGATCCGCTTTTTGGCGCCGACCGGTGCAATCGAGCCCGAGTTGAGCTCCTTTGTGACCGCCAGGCTCAAGAGCACGAGTTGCGTCAGCCCGTTCGTGATCGGATCAAGGTCTATAAACTCGTCCTCGCGATGCACATTGCCGCCGGTGGTGAGTCCGATACAGACTGCCGGAATGCCCCGGCTGATCGGAATGTTGGCATCGGTGCTCGACGCGTCTCCCGTCGGCGAAATTCCCATCGATTCGAGCGTTTCGATCGCCAGCCGGACGATCCGGCTCGTCGGCGAGACCACTCCGGCCGGCCGAATACCGAGGATTTCGACCGAGATGGTCACCCCGGAACGCGCCGTGCGCAGGATCCCATCGACTCGATCCGTCAGACGCCGTAGCGACGCCTCGTCGACCGATCGCAAGTCGAGCATGAACGACGCCTCGGGCGCGATCGTGTTGACCGAGATACCTCCCGTGAACATCCCGACGTTGAGCGTCGTCTTCGGGGTCGTCGGCAACGTCAGGCGGGAGAGCTCGCCGACGATCTCGGCCGCCGCGTGGATCGCGCTCGGATTGCCATAGTCACCCCAGCTGTGCCCGCCGGGACCGGTCACCCGTACCCGCAGCCGGCGGCTGCCGACGGCAACATGCGTCACCCGTCCCAGATTGTGCCCCTCGACGGCGATCACCGCGCCGACCTCCGGGTGCAGATCCATCACGGACCGGATTCCCCGGAGATTTCCCAGTCCTTCCTCGCCGACGTTGCCGGTCAGCAGGATGTCGACCTCCGGCACAACGCCGAGTTCCTCAAGCACCCGCGGCAGCATCAACACCGAGGCGACGCCGAGGCTGTTGTCGCCGATACCGGGTCCAGCGACACGGCCGTTTGACCGCACCACGTCGAGCGTCGTTCCGGATGGGAAGACCGTGTCGAGGTGCGCGGCGATCAACAGGGCAGTGTTCTGGTTCTTCCCCGGAATCCGTCCGACCACGTCGCCGAGCTCGTCGACTGCGACGTCGGCCAGTTGCCGGACCGCCATCTGTTTTGCGACGAAGCGACTCCGTTCTCGCTCGTCGTTGGTGGGCGCCGGAATCGCCGAGATCTCGCAGGCGAGGTCGATGACCGATTGCTGAAACGACGCGACGACCTCGCGCACCGCCGCCGAGCGCAACCCGACTCCCGGCCGGCTCCTGTTCTGATGCGCCGTCATTGCGTCCTCGGTTCCAGTTCGGGAAGTAAATCCGGGCGTAGCGTGCTAACCCGGCACCATGCAGTATAGCCGAGCCGGGCGTCACGAAATCGACCGTCCCCCGTCTTGACACCCATGACCGCCGGCGATACGTTTGCCCCGTAGCGGCGTCGCGCGAGGTTGCCTCAACCCGTGCGTGTAAGTGCCCGCTGATCTCGATTCATTCCAGTGCCGGGAGGAGCTTCGATGGCCTACCACCGCTTCGACGCGGTTATCGTCGGTGCCGGCGGGGCCGGCCTGATGGCGGCGATCCAGCTCGCCGGCAAGGCGAACATCGCCGTCGTCAGCAAGCTTTATCCGCCGCGGTCCCACACCGGTGCGGCTCAGGGTGGCATCAGCGCCGCCCTCGGCAACACCGAAGAGGACCACTGGCGGTGGCACATGTTCGACACCGTCAAGGGCGGCGATTATCTCGTCGACCAGGACGCCGCAGAAGTCCTCGCCCGGGAAGCGATCGACGCGGTGCTTGAGCTCGAGCACATGGGTCTCCCCTTCAACCGCACGCCCGACGGACGGATCGACCAGCGTCGCTTCGGCGGCCACACCCGAAACTACGGCGAGGGACCGGTCCGGCGCGCCTGCTTCGCCGCCGATCGCACCGGTCACATGATCATCCAGACGCTCTACCAGCAGGGCATCAAGCACCACGTCAACTTCTTCGACGAGCATTTCCTCGTCGACATCCTCTTCACCGAAGACGGCGTCTGCTGCGGTTGCGTCACCCGCGATCTCAAGTCCGGCGAGTTCCACACCCTGCACGCCAAGGCCGTCTTGATCGCGACCGGTGGCTTCGGCCGCTGCTTCAAGATCACCTCGAACGCGATGGCCGGGACCGGTGACGGGGTCGCCATCGCCTACCGCCGCGGTGTGCCGCTGATGGACATGGAGTTCTACCAGTTCCATCCCACCGGTCTCTACAAACTCGGCATCCTCCTGTCCGAGGCCGCCCGCGGCGAGGGCGGAATCCTCCGCAACAGCACCGGCGAAGCCTTTGCCGCTCGCTACGCCCCGACCCTCAAGGACCTTGCCCCGCGCGACATGGTCTCGCGCTTTATCTACCAGGAAGTCAAAGAGGGGCGCGGGATCGACGGCAAGGATTATGTACACCTGGACCTGTCGCACCTGCCGCCGGAGGTGATCGACGCCAAATTGCCCGACGTCACCGACTTCGCCCGCACCTATCTCGGAGTAGAGCCCAAAACGGAGCCTGTGCCGATCCAGCCGACGGCTCACTACGCCATGGGCGGGATCCCGACCGACATCAACGGCCGGGTCATTCGGGACCCGGAGGCGACACCGATTCCGGGCTTCTACTCCGCCGGCGAGTCCGCCTGCGTCTCTGTTCACGGCGCCAACCGCCTGGGCACTAACTCGCTCGTCGACCTCGTCGTCTTCGGCCGCCGAGCTGGTCGCCACATGCTCGATCACATCCAGAAAGCCGAACTGGCTCCGCTCCCGAACGACCCGGAGTTCACGGCCCGCGCCGAGGTTGCGGCGCTCCTCGATCGCCAGAAAGGCGAACGCGCCGCCGATATCCGCTCGGCAATGCAGGTAGTGATGATGGACAAGGTCTCGGTCGTCCGCGACGGCACCGGGATGGCCGAGGCGAAGGAGACGATTCGGGATCTGCGCCGCGCCTACGGCAACCTTGCGATCCAGGATCGCGGCCAGACCTTCAACACCGACCTGATGGAAGCCCTCGAGCTCGGCTACATGCTCGATTGCGCCGAGACGATCGTCGCCGGCGCGATCGCCCGCGAGGAGAGCCGGGGCGCTCACTACCGCACCGACTTCGAGAAACGAGACGATCAAAACTGGCTCGCCCACACCATGGTCTACAAAACCTCGGGCGGTCTTGAGATGCGTAAGAAACCAGTCGTCATCACCGAGTTCGAACCGAAGGAACGCAAGTACTAAGCGTCGCCAGTCGCTAGCCGCTAAAGGAGACACCGACGTGGAGGTCACCCTTCGCATCAAGCGTTACAACCCCGACAGCGATGTCAAACCGGTCTACAAGGAATACCTCGTCGACGTCGAACCGACCGACCGGGTCCTCGACGCCCTCAATCAAATCAAGTGGTACCAGGATGGTACCCTCACCTACCGCCGCTCGTGCGCCCACGGCATTTGCGGCTCCGACGCGATGCGGATCAATGGTCGCAATCGCCTGGCGTGCAAAGTCCTGATGAACGAGCTCGGCAAGAAGGTCACTATCGAACCCCTGATGGGCTTCGCCGTCGTCAAGGACATGGTCGTCGATATGGACCAGTTCTTCGAAGGCTACAAATCGGTCAAGCCGTACCTGATCGCGGACGACGCCCCGAGTGCGGGCGAACGCCGCCAGAGCCCCGCGGAGCGCGAACGCTACGACGACACCACCAAGTGCATCCTCTGCGCCGCCTGCACCACCGCCTGCCCGATCACATGGACGAATGCCGAGTTCGTCGGACCGGCCGCGATCGTCAACGCCCACCGCTTCATCTTCGACAGTCGCGATCAGGGCTCAACAGAGCGCCTGCGCATCCTCAACACCCGATCTGGAGTTTGGCGTTGCCGGACCATCTTCAACTGCACCGACGCCTGCCCCCGCGGCATCCAGATCACCAATGCGATCGAGGAAGTCAAACGCGCACTCCTCTTCGAACGTGTCTCATAACGTGCACCCGACACATCGACCGGCAAGGGGGTGGCCGGGGATGCCCGTGCTATACTCCGCGCCGCTTTGGCCGGATTAGCGGAGCGGGGGCAACTTCCCGATGGATAACCCATTCTCCTGGGACTATCTGACGACGACGCCGGGACCCGACGAGGTGTTCGGACCCTTTGCCGTCATCTTTCTCATCGTCTTCGCGGTCGGCTTTTTGGTCGCCGTCGCCGTTTACAGCGGTGGCGGTGCCAAGACACTCATCCCGAATCCGGTGCTGCGACGAATGGCGCGCCGCTGGTCCGGTTGGGCGCTGACGGTCTTCGGCCTCGGACTCTTCTTTTTCGCCATCCGCTGGCTCCAGATCAATCCGCTCAGCTTCGGTTCGAGGATCTGGCTCTGGATCTCGTGGCTCACGCTGCTCGCGCTGGTGGTGTTGATCGCCTACGATATTCGCGCCCACTACGCCTCGGCGAAACTCGCCTACGAAGAGCACCG
>JAXDKI010000128.1:0-3564 GCA_034667245.1 Thermomicrobiales bacterium
AGCCCTCGCCGGACTTCGTCAAGTACTTCGACCTGATGATGCAACTCCAGCAGGCCGGTTTCGACGCCCTCCGCCCCGGCCGCACCTTCGCCGACGTCGAAACCGACGTCAGCAACGCCTTCAAAACCCTCGGCGTCGCCGACCTCCAGCGCCACCACACCGGCCACGGCATCGGCCTCGAAGGCCACGAGTGGCCCTTCATCGACAAGGGCAGCCCCGACGTCCTCGTCGAGGAAAACATGGTCATCTCAGTGGAACCGGGACTCTACGTCCCCGGCCTCGCCGGCTTCCGCCACTCCGACACCGTCGTCATCCGTTCCTCCGGCGCCGAACGCCTCACCTACTACCCCCGCGACATGGAGAGCATGATCGTGCGCATCTGAGGAGGGGCGACGTTCTCGCATCCTCCTCAGCGTGGCCCCGAGTGGACTCGAGTATGTGGGGGGCTCCTACCTGCATCGTTCGAGAGCGGACAAGTCGGCGAGCGGCAATTGCTCGGATACCCGACAATGACGCGGCGGCGATGCCGCGCAGAGCCACACGGGACCGAACACGGGGGTCGGCGATGCCGGACGAGCAAGACGCCTTGCCGATGGCGGTCGTCGGCAACGGTTGGGGCGACGCGCCTTGGGACGAGGCCAACCGGAGCCTGGCCGACCTCGTCGCCCAGAACGACGCCCTGCGCCGCGCCGCCGAACTCCAGAATGCCCTCGTCGACTTGGCACTCGGCGAGCGGGGTGTGGCCGCGATGGTCGATCTCCTTGCCGCGACGGTGGGGAACCCGGTCGCACTCGCCGATCAACTCTTCCACCTTCTGGCAAGCTCCCCGAGCGGGGAGCACGGAGACCGCCACCGCCGCGAGGCGGTCGCCTACGGCGGGACGCCGCGGCGGGTCCTCGACGATCCGCTCGTCGGCGCCCACTTCCGCCTCGTCGCCGAGCGGCGGCGACCGACCCTCTTCCCCGCCTTTCCCGACCACGGGATGGACCAACGCCGTCTGATGGCGCCGGTGCTCGCCAACGACGAGATCATCGGCTATGTCACCGTGCTCGAAGAGCGGCCGTTCGCCGATGGACTGGCGACCACCCTCGAACAAGCGGCGAAGATCCTGGCCCTCGAGTTGCTGAAGCGCCGGGTCGCGCTGGAGACCGAGCTCCACCTGATGACGGACTTTCTCGGCGAACTCCTCTCCGGCCGCTCTCCCAACCGTGACGCCGTCGTCAGTCGAGCCGGGTTTCTCGGTGTCGATCTCTTCCGGTCCTGGATCGTGCTCCTCGTCGAGGCGGACGACAGTGCCGCACTGGTGGTCGCGACAGGCGCCGCCAATCCCGTCGCGGCTCACCAGAAACTCTTCGACGTGATTCGCCGTCGGTCGCGCCAGTGGCTCCCCGGCGGGATCATCGCCGTCCAGGGAGAGAGCATCGTCGTCCTCCACCCGGCGGTCGCGGTCCCCGGCTCGCGCGCGGACGGGCCCCGGACCCTGGCGGAGGAGCTACGGCGCGAAACGGTCCGGATGCTACCCGGCGCGACGGTGACCGTCGCCGTCAGCGGCGTCTGCCGCGCGCTCGACGATTTCCCCGTGCGGTACGCCGAGGCCCGCCGCGCCCTTGACGTCTCCCACGGACTGGGCCGGCGCGACCAAACGGTGGCACTGGAAGAACTGGGACTCTACGGTATCCTCTTCCGGCGGGAGGATCAGGACGAACTGCTCCGCTTCTCCCGCCGGATGGTCGAACCACTGCTCGCCTACGATGCCCGGCGTGGCACCGATCTCGTCGGCACACTGCGCGTCTTTCTCGACGAGCACGGGGCGCTCCGCAAAACCGCCCGTCGCCTCAACATTCACCTGAATACGTTGCGGGGACGGCTCGATCGCATCGGCCAACTCGGCAATCTCGATCTCGACGATGCCCCGACCCGCCTGAATCTCCAACTCGCCCTCGAGATCACGCGCCTTGCGAGCGAACCATCGGCTGGCTCACCGCGCTGAGTCATCCCGTGGCGCAGATGGAACAAACATCCAGGCCGTTGAGGTCGTACCTGGTCGTTTGTGCCGTTGAGGGTTGCATGTGCCCTTGGTACGATCCTGTTGAGTTCCAAACCTAGCCGCAGCACGAGATCGACGAATCAAGCCCGTGGGAGTTGCCCTTGGCGTCCTACGTCGCGCGCCGTCTGCTCCAGGCGATCCTGACGCTCCTCTTGGTCTCGCTCATCGTGTTCGCGATCATGCGCGCGACGCCCGGTGACCCGGCGCAATCGATGCTGGGCAATGTCGGCGGGATTACGCCGGAGTTGCTGGACGCGGTGCGGCACGAGATGGGTCTCGACAAGCCGCTCCATATCCAGTACTTGACGTGGCTTGGCGATCTGGCACAGGGCGACTTTGGTCACTCCTACATCAGCCAGGCCTCGGTTGGGACGCTCCTGGCGCGACGGTTGCCGGCCTCGCTGGAGCTCGCGCTGGCGGCGACGCTGCTGGCACTTGCGATCTCGATTCCGGCCGGCATCCTGTCGGCGCTCCGGCGCGGCTCGTGGATCGACCACCTGACGACAACGTTCGTAACCGCCGGCATCGCCATGCCCGGTTTTTGGCTGGCGATGCTGATCGTCCTCATCTTCGCCGTCCACCTCAACTGGTTGCCGCCGAGCGGCTATGTCTCGTTCGACGAGGACCCGGCCGAGAACCTTCGCCTCCTGATCCTGCCCGCCTCGACGCTGGCGATCCTCGTCGCGGCGCCGACGATGCGGTTCCTCCGCTCCAGCATGCTCAACGTGCTGAGCGAGGACTACGTGCGGACGGCCCGGGCGAAGGGGCTTGTCGAACGCACGGTGGTCTATCGCCACGCCCTGCGGAATGCATTGATCCCGACGGTCACGTGGATCGGGTTGCAGTTCGCCTACCTCGTCGGCGGCAGTGTGATGATCGAGTGGGTCTTCGGCTGGCCTGGCATCGGCTGGTTCGCGCTGAAGGCGGTCCTGTCGCGCGACTACGTCGTCGTCCAGAGTACGGTGATCACGATCGCGGCGATCTTTGTTCTGGTCAACCTCGCCGTCGACCTCCTCTATGCCGTGCTCGATCCGCGGGTCCGGTTGAGTTGAATGGGACTGCCGGTGAGCTTGCCCGACGTGCCGTCGCTCCCACAGTCGTCAGCCTCGTCCGGGACGGGCCTGTCGAACACGGGTCGCACACCCAGCGATGCACTGGCCGTCGCAGGCGCTGCCCACCGCGTCCGATTCGCGAATTGGCGGCAACTGGTCGCCTCACCGATCCGCGTCATCGCGGCCGTCATCGTCGTCTCACTGATTGGAGCGGCGGTTTTGGCGCCGGTGATCTCGCCCTACGACCCACTCGAGATCGACATCAAGAGCCGGCTGGCCGGTCCGAGCGGACGCCACCTACTGGGAACGGATGAGCTCGGCCGCGATCTGTTGAGCAACATCCTCTACGCCAGCCGCATCTCGCTGCTTGTCGGTGCGGGGGCAACGGGGTTGGGCGGGTTGATTGCCATCCCATTGGGTCTGCTCGCCGGGTTGCGCGGCGGCATCATCGACACGGCCGTGATG
>JAXDKI010000129.1:0-3212 GCA_034667245.1 Thermomicrobiales bacterium
CTCTTCGTCGCAGGTGGCGACGACCAGGAGCTCGCCGGACCAGGGACCGCCGGCACGGACGACCGCGGTCGCGGCAGCCCAATAGGCCGCCAGTCGCCCCTTGGAGTCGACGGCGCCGCGGCCCCAGACCTTCCCGTCGAGGACATCGCCACCGAGCGGGTCGACCGTCCACTCGTCCAGGTTGCCGATCGGGACGGTGTCGAGGTGGGCGTTCAACATCACGCGAGGACCGGGGCGACCGGACCGGCGCCGTCCAATCACGTTGATCCGCGCGGTGCTCAGTCCCCGTTCGTCCACCGCCTCGGCCGGTACCGGCAGGATCTCGACCTCGAACCCGCTCCCCTCCAAGGCAGCGGCGTAGGCAGTCGCGATCGCCTCGTAGCGGCCGGGCGGGTTCTCCGAGTTGATCCGAATGAGCCCGCGGAGCAGGTCGACCATCTCCGATTCGGCTGCCCTCGCCTCGGCGAGGACTCGTCTTTCACACCCGTTCACGTCTTCCCACCATCGGCGACGATCGGCACGGAAGACCGTGCCTCAGCAAGGCGATCGAGGCGTCCGACCCGCCGCCGCCGGGCACGTGTGGATCCGCGGAGTCGCGGGTCGAGCGCATCCCGCAGTCCGTCACCGAGCAGGTTGCTGCCGATCACGAGGGCCATCAAGGCCAGCCCCGGAAAGATCGACAGCCAGGGCGCCTTGTTCATCCACGGTCGCGCCTCGGTCAACATGCGGCCCCAGGACGGATCGGGAGGTTGGGTTCCCAAGCCGAGGTAGGACAGTGACGATTCGGCGAGGACCGCGAACGCGAGGTTCGTCGTCGCCTGGACGATCAGCAAGGGAATCACGTTGGGAAAGACGTGGCGGACGACGAGCCGGACGTGCGAGGCACCGGCCGCCCGGCTCGCCTCGACGAACGGTGTCTCAACCAGGGTGAGAACCTGGCCACGGGTGATCCGCGCGAAGAACGGAATGTAGGCCGCCGAGACGGCAATCACCACATTGCGCAGCGACGACCCCAAGGCGGCCATGATGAACAGCGCCAGGAGAACGGACGGGAACGCCATCACGACGTCCATCACCCGCATGACGACGCTGTCGACCCACCCGCGCGCGTACCCCGCGACGAGTCCAACAACCAGACCAAGCAGGGTCGAGACGGCGATCGCGATCAGGCCAACCTGCAGCGAGATCCGCGCGCCGTAGAGCACGCGGCTCAGGAGGTCGCGGCCAAAGTCGTCGGTCCCGAACGGATGCGCGAGCGACGGCGGTGCCAGGCGCGCCGTTGCGTCCATCGTCTCCGGCGCGGCCGGAGCAAGCAGCGGGGCGAGAAGCGCGCCAAGGACGACGACGCCGACGAAGATCAAGCCGAAAACGGCGAGCCGATTCGCCAGCAGGCGACCGGCGGCATCCCGCACGTCCATCAGCGGTACCGGATCTTCGGGTCGACGAAGCTGTAGGCCACGTCGACAAGGAGGTTCATCGTCAGGAAGATCACCGCGAAGAGGAGTGCCACTCCCTGCACGATCGGGTAATCGCGGGCAAAGATCGCGTTGAGGAGCAGCCGCCCGATCCCGGGGCGGACAAAGACCTGCTCGGCGATCACGGAGCCGCCGAGCAGCCAGCCAAACTGGAGCCCGATCACCGTGAGGACCGGAATCAGCACGTTCCGCAGCACGTGGCGAAGGAGGACAACGCGCTCTCGGAGCCCCTTCGCCCGCGCGGTACGGACGTAGTCCTGTCGCAGTGTCTCGAGCATCGCCGAGCGAACGATACGCATCAGTAGCGCCGCGAACCCGAGTCCGAGTGTCACCGCCGGCAATGCCGCGGTGCGCAAACTCTCGCCAACGTCGTCGAAAACGCTGACGTAGCCGCCGGCCGGCAGCCAGGTAAACCGCACGCTCAGTCCGAGGATCAAGAGCGTGCCGAGCCAGAAGACCGGCATCGAGATACCGACGTAGCTCAGAAGCGTGACGACGGCGTCGGCCCACGAGTTCTGCCGCACGGCCGAGACGATGCCGGCCGGGATCGCGATCACACAGCCGACGAGCGTCGAGAGGATCGCGAGCTGCACTGTCGGGCCGAGCGCCGACCAGATCTCGGTCGTCACCGGCCGGCCCGACCGGATGGATCGCCCCAGATCGCCGCTGAGGATCGCCTCCATCCACGTCAGATACTGCTTCCAGATCGGCACGTCGATCCCGAAGAGCCGGCGAAGGCTCTCCGCGGTCTCCGGATCGAGACGCACCTGTCCCATCATCACGTCGACCGCGTCACCGGGGATGAGCCGCATCAGCCCGAAGACGAGCACGGAGACGCCGAAGAGCACCGGGATATAGGCGATCAGCCGCTTAAGGATGTACGCGCCGATGGGGTGCCTCCCCTGCTACCAACGTTCAAGAACTCCGAGCCAGATCCCGTCCTCGGACGCGCCACTAAGCTCGTCGCGTTACTGACGGGCGCGGGAGCGGCACTCCTCTGAGCACCGCGTTCCCAGATCGGCTCTCACAAAACCGAGCCGCGCGGAGAACCTCGCCCGCTGACGCGATCGAAGTCCCCCGCGTTGGCTCGATGATACCGACTCTTGGTCCGAGAGTACCTACCTGAACCCGATGGGCCTAACGATCCAGCCAGACCTGCTTCAACGAGAGGCGGGTATTGGCGGTCTCGTGCTGGAGATCTTTCACGTCGCCGTGATAGGCGGCGTAAACGGTCGGGCGGTAGAGGAAGGCGTAGGGCACTGCGTCGGCTGCCAGGTACTGCTCGATCTCGGCGTAGACCTGCTTGCGCTCCTCCTGATTCGCGACCGCGATGCCCTTATCGAGCAATTCGTCGATCTTGGGATCATTGAGCTGGCCGAAGTTGTAGGAGCCGGTCGAGTAGAAGAACTCGCCCGTGAAGTCGTTCGGGTCGATCATCGTGCCCCAGCGGCGGATCGTCAGATCGAAGTCGTGCTCCTGGAAGACGCGGGTGTTGGCAGCCCCGCCCTCGATCGCCTCGATCTTGACGTTGATGCCGACCGGCGCGAGCTGCTGCTGGATCACCTGGGCGATGTCGGCCCAGGCGCCACCCGAGGTCGTCACCAGCACCACCTCGGTGCCCTCGGCGACGCCGGCCTGCTGGAGGAGCGACTTCGCCTTCTCAGGATCGGGCGCCGTGTAGATCGGGAGCCCGTTGTAGGCCCAGTGCGTGTCCGGGCCGATCGGCCCGCCGGTGAT
>JAXDKI010000130.1:0-3485 GCA_034667245.1 Thermomicrobiales bacterium
AAACTGCGGTAGACGGCGCGCGCTTCGACGCCTTTGCTCGCTTGCTCGCCGCGCCGGTCTCCCGACGGCGACTCGTCGGCGTCCTCGTAGGAGGCGCCCTCGGCGCACTCGGCGTGGGCACGGCGACTGCCCGTGACTGCGCTGACGCGGGCAGGACTTGTCGCGAGCACGCCAACTGCTGCACCGGCATCTGCGGCCCATAGGCTGCCGACGGCCGGGGTCGAGGAAACTCGACCCCGGCCGTTCGTTGTCCCAAACCAGTTGCGCAACTTGGGAAGGGCCGTGGGAAGGCACAGCGCGGGCGCTATCCCGGCGATGCGACTGGCGAGGGTTGGGCCTTCGTGGCTCTCTCTCTGACGTAGTTGGACGATGCCACGCCGCGGCGCCAGCACGACCCGCGTGGGGTCTTCGACGGCCTCGGCGCCCTGCTCTGACTTGGCGAGGGTGACGGCGGGCGGTTACCCGGTCCCCTTACCCCAGCGCTCCTCGATTGCACGTTTGACCTGGTCGAGCGGCATCACGTCGGCGGTGGCGGTGTCCATGTCGAAGAGATTGGACTCGTGCGGGAGGCGTGCCCGATCCGCCACGCACTCGAGGGGAAGGATGACCCGGTAGTTGAGCGCGAAGGCGTGATCGACCGAGGCACGGACGCAGCCGCTCGTGGCAACCCCGGTGATGACGAGGGTATCGACCCGGTGGTAGTTGAGGATGCTTCCCAACTGCGTGCCGAAGAAGACGCTCGGCTTCGGCTTCACCAGCACCACGTCCTCCGGTCGGGGCGATACCTCCGGAACGATCTCGTGGGAGCGCGCGTCGGTCGCGAAGGCAGAGTCGAGCGGAATGATTTTGTCCGGAAACCGGCCCGCGGTGGCCGCGGAGTAGGGTCGCTCGTCGCCCTGGGTGGTGTAGATGACCGGCAGAGCCGCGGCGCGCGCCGTTTCCAGGAGGTCCGCAATCGCGACGGCGGCCGCACGCCCGGTTGCCGGGCAGGAGTACGGGTACTGCGGCTCGGTGAAATAACGGCACATGTCGATGACGATCACGGCCGCGCGCTCCCCGAATCCGACCCGCCTGCCCCAGCCTGCTCGCGCATAGACGGCGCGGTCTTCGGCCGGCAGCCAGTCGGGAATGTAGCGATAACCTTCGCTCACTGCTTGCTCCTCGACGTTACTCGGTCGGCTACGAAACGATCTGACCGTTCTGCATCACCATCTTGATTCGACGCAACGCGGAAAGGTCCTCCAGGGGATTGCCGTCGACGACGATCAGGTCGGCGAGTTTCCCCGGCTCCACCGTCCCGAGCCGGTCGCCCAGCCCGCAGAGCTCGGCGCCTGATCGGGTCGCCGCGATCAGCACGTCGCTCGGGGGGATGCCGATGCCAACCAGCGCCGCGATCTCGTCCGCCATCCGACCGTGCATCGCGTCGGTTCCGCAGGCCCACCGCACCCCCGCGGCGACGGCGGACCGGTACGCCTCTGGGGCAGCCGCTCGTCGCGGCAGCCACTCCACGTCGGCAAAGGTGGGATTCGCCGTGAGATCGGGGGCGAGCAGGTCCTCGTCCAGGACGATCGCCAGCGTCGCCACCAGCCAGGCGCCGCGCTCGACCATCAGGTCGATCGTCGGGCGGTCGATCATGTGACCATGTTCGATGGCGTCGACGCCGAGCTCGACGCAGATCCGGACGTCTTCGGACCTGACGGCGTGGACGCCGACCGTCTTGCCGGCCCGGTGGGCCTCCTCGACCGCGGCGGCGATCTCGTCCGGCGTGAAGCCGCAGGCGAAGTGGCCGCCGGGGTGGTCGACGCTGCCGGTGACCAGTAGCTTGATCAGGTCGGCTCCGCGGCGCAGGTTGGTACGGACCGCCTTCCGCATCTCGTCGACGCCATCGACGGCGTTGCCCGGCCACTCGCCGCCATGCCCGTTCGTCGCGGCCAGACCGCGGGTCGCGACGACCATCCGCGGTCCGGCGATCGTCCCCGTGGCCACGGCATCCTTGACCGCGACATCGAGGAATTCCATCTCGCCCACGACACGGATGAGGGTGACGCCGGCCAGGAGATCCTGGCGCAGGTAACGGGTCGCCCGCAACGCCCGGTGGAC
The DNA here is from genome assembly GCA_034667245.1 of Thermomicrobiales bacterium. Classification (GTDB taxonomy): domain Bacteria; phylum Chloroflexota; class Chloroflexia; order Thermomicrobiales; family UBA6265; genus DATBFX01. The sequence goes on from JAXDKI010000130.1 coordinate 2,101, forward strand.
CGCGCTGCCGCGCTCAAGGGCACCGACCGCCTGCTCGCCCATGTTGAACGAGATGTGGGTGTGGGCGTCGACCAGGCCGGGCAGGAGCGTTCCCTCGGCGAAGATCAGCTCCTCATCGCCCGGCGGAACGTCACCTGCCGAGCCGGCGGCGACGATGCGCTCGCCGTCGACGAGGACGGCGCCATTCTCAATCAACGGACTGCCGGTGGCGTCGAAGAGCCGCCCGGCCCTGATGCGTATCGTCATTGCATCTCCTCACCGTTCTCAGGGCCGATCAGCCGCGCCACGGTGAGGGCACAAACGGCCGCCGCTTCCCGAAGTTGTTCCAGATCGACGTTCTCGTCCGGCGCGTGGAAGTTGCCGCTCTCCGGCGAGCCCGGACCGTAATTGACCGTCGCGATACCCGCCTGGTTGAACCAGCGGGCGTCCGTTCCGCCCGGCTCCCCCTCGACCGCCGGACGTTTCCCAGAGATCTCCTCGACGGCGTCGACGACGGTCCGGATGATGAGTGAATCTTCCCCGGTGACCATCGGCGGCTGCTCCTGGAGGACGCTCAAGGTGGCCGCGAAGCCGGGCCGGGCATCTCCCAGCCGATGCAGAATCGCCTCGACCTCGCGGCGAATGGCGCCCGTCTCGACGCCCGGCATCACCCGGAAGTCGACCTGCACGCAGCAGGTGTCCGGCACGACGTTGACCTTGGTTCCGCCCTCGATCACGCCGACGCTCATCGTCGTGTGTGGGATGCCCGGGATATCGCCCGGCTCCGCCTCCAGGCGATGCCGGAGCGCCTCGAGCTCCTGGATCAGCGCGGCCGCGTCGACGATGGCGTTGTGTCCCCGCCATGGCCAGGACGCGTGCGCCGCCCGGCCGCGGACGACGATCTCCAGCCAGAGGATGCCGGACGACGCGCGGACGACCGGTCGGTTGTAGCCCTCGACGATCGCGTGGTCGGCGTGCAGTCCCTCCTGCTGGACGAGCCACCGCGCGCCGAGATCGCCGCCGGACTCTTCGTCGCAGGTGGCGACGACCAGGAGCTCGCCGGACCAGGGACCGCCGGCACGGACGACCGCGGTCGCGGCGGCCCAATAGACCGCCAGTCGCCCCTTGGAGTCGACGGCGCCGCGGCCCCAGACCTTCCCGTCGAGGACATCGCCGCCCAGCGGGTCGACCGTCCACTCGTCCAGGTTGCCGATCGGGACGGAGTCGAGGTGGGCGTTCAACATCACGCGGGGACCGGGGCGACCTGACCGGCACCGTCCGATCACGTTGATCCGCGCGGTGCTCAGTCCCCGTTCGGTCACCGCCTCGACCGGTACCGGCAGGATCTCGACCGCGAACCCGCTCCCCTCCAGGGCAGCGGCGTAGGCAGTCGCGATCGCCTCGTA
>JAXDKI010000131.1:0-10687 GCA_034667245.1 Thermomicrobiales bacterium
CGGCGGCAAGCTCGCCCTGGGTGCGGCCAATCTCGAACATCGAAGTGCCTTCGCGTTCGGTCCGAGCAAGGAGCCACTTAGCCAAACGTCCCGGCACGTCGAGACCCAGCAAATCGGCATGGCGCGCGTTTGCGAGCCGGACCCAACCCGCCAGCGTCGCCAGCAAACCCTCCACAAAGGCAGGTTCGCTCCGCACCAACTCAAGAAATTCCGATCGCGGGACGAGCCGAACGACGACCGGCCGCTGCGCCGTGACGCTCGCGACGCGCGGATTGCCGTCCAGCAGCGCCAGCTCCCCGAGCGCCGCCGGCGCCTCCGCGACAGTGAGGACTGCTTCTTGCCCGGTGGGCGTGAAGCGAGAGACCCTAAGCTGGCCCTCCTCAAGAACCACCAGACTATCGCCGGGATCGCCCTCACTGAACAACACCTGGCCGGCCGGATAACGCCGAACCCTCCCGGCCACCGCCAGCTGATCGAGAAGGGTCGAAGACAGCCCCGCGAAGAGTGGAACCTCGCTGAGGCGGTGTGAGGGCGGATTCAACCTCGCGGTGCACACCATTCGTAGGGGCGACAACAGATCCGCACCGCCCAGCGTCAGCGCGATCAGTCGCCCCTGACCGACCCGCCGACCCCCGTCAACGTCGCCACCGCCGCCGGGCAGTTCTCACCATGACCGTTCGGAGTCGCGCCGTTCGGAGCGATCGGCTCGGTGCGAAGGTGCTTGTCGTCGCTGGTCAGGCATTTACCGGTCGCGATGTCGAACTGCCAACCGTGGAGCGTGCAGGTGAGGATACCGTCCTCGACCTGACCGAAGCGGGTCAGATCGGCCTTCAGGTGCGGGCAGCGGCGCTGGATGCGGTAGCCGCCGCACTCCCACATCTCCTGCTCCGGCTGCTGCTCCGAGTAGAACCCCTCCGCGTACTGGATCCGCTCCGGCGTGAGGCACTTGAAGAAGCTGTAGACATACTCGTTGTACGGCCCGTCCCGCTCCGCGGCGAAGCGACACGAGAGGAAGATCTGGTTCACCCAGTCCTCGTCGCCCCGTTTGATGCAGGTCTCGACGAGGGCCGGGTCGAGGAAGAGGCGGTACTCGCATGTCTCCCCGTGCCAGGCTCGCACACGTCGCCGCCGGAAGTCGAGCACCACCGACTGTTGCGCCTCCCCGAAGTTCAACAGGACCCGCGTGTTGATCCCCTCCGCCGTGCGGTCGGCCTGCTGGATCAGCGGCTCGAACCACTCCTTGAGGACCGGCAGGATCTCGATCTCGCCCCGCGTCCAGGTTGCCTTCTCCGCCTCGATCTCCGGCCGCCGCCGCTCCCGCATCTGCTCGAGGTAGGCGCGCTTGTCGGTGAAGATCGCGCTCACCTCGTCGTCCGGGAGCTCGTGCTGGACCGTGCACGACTCTGGCGTCAGCGTCATCACGCTGCCGGGGATCATGAGATGACCCTGCTCCGGCGCGTATCCCTGCTCCTGAAGGAAATCGAGGAAGACGCTCTGGTCCGGGAAGATGTTGACCGGGTCGCGGTCGAAGTCGTTGAAATGGAACAGGTCGTCGTCGAGGAAACAGGGCGGCCCGGCCATCGGGACGATGTGCGGCGCGCCGATCTGCCGCGCGTAGCGGACGGCCCGGGCCATCTGCGTCACTCGCTTCTGGCGGCCGAGCGCGCGCTTCTCCGCCTCCGGGAAGCGGTAGACCATCGGATACCAGATCGCCCCGGAGAACTGGAGGAAGTGCGCGTCGTAGGGGCCAAACGCGGTCAACGCGTCGAAGTCGACCGGTCGCGAGTCGTTCTGGTCAAAGATGCGGACCTCGCCGTCGTCGATCGAGAGTCCGGAGTCGCCGAGAGGTCCGTCGGCCGGGGAGACGAGCGACGTCGTCATCACCCGCAACCCGTCGAGGTCGAGCGGGACGGCGTTCTGCGTTTGGATGAACTGCGTGAATCCCAGTTCGCGTAGGTACCGCTCGACCAGCGGCAGCGGGTGATCGGGAAGGATGACCGTCGTCTCCTTGGAGACGTGGTCCCGCAGCCAGACCGGATCGAAATGGTCGTGATGGACGTGAGACAGGTAAAGGTACGTCGGGTTCCCGATGGTGGCCGGATCGATCCCCGAGTTGTCCGGGAACGGGATCCAGGAAGCGAAGTAGGCCGGGTTGAACCAGGGATCGCAGAGGATGCTGCCGTGCCTGGTCTCGACGTAGAGACCGGCGTGGCCAATGAACGTAATCTGCAACCGGGCGCCTCCTCTGGACTGATCGACGGCCAACTCCCGGGCCGTCCGGAACGCCCGTCAGTGTAGTCCTGCCGCGACAACGAGGCAACGCTGAAACGTGCCCCGTTACAATGGCATCGGGCGCGGAGTTGCGTGCCGAAAGAGGCTATCCATGGTCGAATGCTTTGATCGTATCCATTTACAACTGGCCGAATTGGTGCTCCGACCACTGCGGGAGCTCCACCAGCAGCCGCACCTCACCGCGGTGACAGTCCGCCCCCCCGGCCGTGGCCCCCGCGTCCGTGTCACGGTGAGCAAGACCTGGCCCGATGGGCCGGAGTGTCCCCCCTCCTATTTCTGGACTGCGTCAGAAATAGCCACAGCCGGCGACGATCTGCCCGGCGGACCCGTCTGGACCGACGATGCCTCTCACGACTCCCCCGAGGCGGCCTACTGGGCAGCGGTCGACGAGATCGCGACATCCCGATGTCGTCCTGCGCTGAGGCAATAACCCGGTCGATGCATGACGGTGAGACATCCTTCGCTGGCGCTCGAGATGACTGGGGGGAGGACGCCCCGCTCATCGTCATCCTGAGCAACGCGAAGGATCTCCGCTCGTCCGTCAACTCACCCAGCAAACGCCGCCGCAACCACGGTCGGCAACCGCCGGTGCCACTCCGTCGCCTGCTCGTACGCGTGGGCCGAGGCTAGCAGTGACGCCTCAGTGAACGGTTTGCCGACCAACTGCAGCCCCACCGGCAGGCCGCCCGCGGTGAAACCACATGGGATCGAGACCGCCGGAAACCCCGTCAGATCGAACGGACCGGTGAAGTTGACCAGCGCGGCCAGGAGTGCCGGATCGGCCTCCTCGCTGGTGACGAGATCGCCTTCGAGCGGTGTCGCCGCCGTCGGTCCCGTCGGCATCACCATGAAGTCGACGGCGTCCATTGCCGCCAGGAACTCGTCGGTGATGCGGCGCCGCAGACGTTGCGCCTGGATGTAGCTGACCGCCGGCGTGATCGCGCCCAACTCCAACCGCTCTCGCACGGCCTGGCTGTAGTCGTCCGGTCGCTCGCGAAGCCAGGGGAGGTGATAGACCGTCGCTTCCGGCGTCAGGATGCCGAGCAGTGCCGGCACCGCCTCCGCCGGCGACGGCGGACTGACCTCCACGACCGTCGCCCCGAGTCGCTCGAATTGCGCGATCGCGGTCTCGACCAGCCGCAGCACCTCGGGATCGACGCTCTGCCGCAAGTAGGCGTCGGCAACCCCGATCCGCTTACCGGCAACGCCCTCATCCAGGCCGGACAGGTAATCCGGCACAGGGAGTCGGGCCGAGGTCGTATCGCGCTCGTCCTCACCCGCGATCGCGCCGAGCATCGCGGCGCAGTCGGCGACAGTCCTCGTCATTGGACCGATGTGGTCGCACGACCAGGACACGGGGATCGCGCCGTGACGGCTCACCCGCCCGTAGGTCGGCTTGAGACCGACGATGCCGCAGTAGGAAGCCGGTAGGCGGATACTGCCCCCGGTGTCTGAGCCCACCGAGCCGTACCCCATCCCGGCGGCAACGGCGACCGCCGACCCGCTGCTCGACCCGCTTGACGAGCGGCCGAGATCCCACGGATTCGGCGTCACCCCGAAGTCGGGATGCACCGCCGCGTAGGCAAACTCCAGCATGTTCGTCTTGCCAATGATGATCGCCCCGGCCTCCCGCAACCGTCGAACGATCGTCGCGTCCTCGTCCGGAACGTGGTCGGCCAGCACCCGCGAGCTCGCTGTCGTCCGGATCCCCGCCGTGAAGAAGAGATCCTTCACCGACACCGGCACCCCATGCAGTGGACCCCGGTAGCGGCCGGCGGCAATTTCCGCCTCCGCCTCCCTTGCTTCTGCCATCGCCCGTTCCGCCAGGAGCGTGACAAAGGCATTCAGCGTCCCGTCGAGCCCGGCGATCCGGTCCAGCGCAGCCCGTGTCGCCTCGACCGGCGACAAGGCGCGCGCCTCGATCTTCTTTGCCACCTCGACCAGCGACAGATCGGCAAGCTGTTCCCGGAGCGGTTCAGGCATCGCCCGCTCTCCGCCACGCATCCAGGCGAAACTCCGCTGCCGGTTCGGCACCGCGCGAATCGATCCCATCGAGGGCGCGCATCAGCCCGAAGTGTGGCTCGGCCTGCGCCACCAACGCCGCAGCCCGATCCTCGCCAAGTTCAACGCCGACAAGATTCGCGAGAAACTCAATCTGCCTTGAATCCAACGCAGGCGCCACTTTCGGCTCGACCACTCTTCGCCTCCTTTCCCGTTTCAATAGTCCTGTTTGGGGCGGCTCGCATCCTCTCGCCCGCCCTCTTTCCTGTCAACGCCGCACCGGGTAACGTTCCCCCTCTCCTACGAAGCGGGAGAGGGGGTCAGGGGTGAGGGTCGAAAGCAGGAGGATAGCCAATGAACACCGGATGCAAAAGGCTCGATGGCCGCGCCGCGGTTGTCACCGGCGCGGCGACCGGGATTGGACGAGCCATCGCGCTTCGGTTGGCGGCCGAGGGGGCACGAGTCGTGGTCGTGGACCGCAAGGCTGACCTTGGCAATGACACGGTCAAAACCATCGGAGAGGCTGGTGGCGAGGCCATCTTCCTCGCCTGCGACGTTGCCGACGCCGGACAGGTACGGGCATTGATGGAGTCGGCCGTCGCGCGGTTCGGTCGGATCGACGCCCTCGTCAGCAACGCCGGTATCCCCGGTGCGGGCACGCCGGTGCACGAGACGAGCGAAGAGGATTGGGATCGCGTCATTGCGGTCAACCTCCGCGGTGTCTTCCTCTGCGCCAAGTACGCGATCCCCCACCTCGAGGCGAGCGGACGGGGCGCCATCGTCAACACGGCCTCGACCTTTGGCATGGTCGGTGCCCCCAACTCACCCGCCTATGCGGCCACCAAGGGCGGCGTCATCGCCCTGACGCGACAGATGGCCGTCGACTACGGACCGCGCGGGATCCGAGTCAACGCCATCTCGCCCGGCTACGTCGACAATGACATGGACCAGCGGCGCACCCGCATGACCGCCGAGGACGCGGCGCACAACCTCGCCGCCCGCCAGGCCGCCGCCGCACTCCAACCCCTCGGCCGGCAGGCCGACACGAGCGAGATCGCCGCCGCCGTCGCCTTCCTCGTCTCCGACGACGCCTCATTCATGACCGGCGCCATCGTCCCGGTCGACGGCGGCTGCACCGCCTTCTTCAACCTGGGCACACGGTAGCCGGTTGCCGGTCACGACCGCGCCGCAAGGCTCTCCGCCAGCTCCGCCGCTGTCAGCAACGCGTCCTCGATCCGGTTGCGCTGCCGCCGGAGCTTGGTCAACAAGAACTGAAACTCGCTCGATGTCGGGTCGAGCCGAGCAAGTTCCCGCATCGGCGCCAGACCGGGCAGGACCGGCAGCTGCAGCGCCGGGTCCATCTCGTACGGACCGTCGATCGTGTAGAGCGCCGAGTTGACGATGCGGGCCAGTCGCTTCAGCCCGTCGTTCAATGCCCGCACTTCCGGACCTGGCGCCTCTGCCAACCGGCAAGCGGCGGCCTTGAACCGCCCGGCATCCGCAATCGTCTCGCCAAGATCGAGATGCCGGCCAGCCGCTTCTTGCAACGGCGTCAGGTGGTCGAGGAAGTCCTGGGCGACCGGCGTGAAGTCGAACGGGATAACCTCCGGCAGGCACATCCGGGCGGTCAGCGTCGCGTAGATCCGGGTGTCGTCGGCCAGAATCGCCGCGTCCGCCTTGTCGAGCGTGTCCTCCGGCGAGTGCCACCAGTAGGCGCCCGCGCAGCCGCCGACCGCCTTGCGATCCGGGTGATCGAGCGGAAGCATCCGGAAGGCGCCGAGACTCGACAAGCCGACCCCAAGGAACGACTGGTCGCCCGCCCGCAGTGGCCGCCGGATGTTCGGCGTCTGCCCCGAGAGCTCCTCGACCACCGCGGCGGTGATCGCCTCGATCTCGCCGGTGTTGTAGCGGCAGTCCCAGATCGTCGATTCTCGAACACCCGGCGAGTCGATGTTGAGATAGCCGACCGCGTGATCGCGCAGCTCCCGGAAGTGTGTGTCGGCGTACCAGGTCGAACCCGAGTAGCGACCAGTCGAGTGACCGGGCCACCAGCAGAAGCGCACCCCCCGCCGCAGCGAACCGCCATGGGTAACCAAAACCCTGGCCATCTCGATCAGCGCCGCGTCCCCCGTCGCGTTGTCGGTGATCCCCTCGTACCAGGAGTCGATGTGCGAGCCGACGAGGAGAAAATCACCGCTCCCGTCCGTTCCGGGGATCGAGGCGGTCGCGAGCGGCAGACGCATCCACTCGGTCCGGACGTTCGACTCCATGCGGACACGGACAGGACCGCTCGCCAACTGCCCAGCTAGCCGGTTGCCATCTGCGTTCTTGACACCGAGCACCGGGATCGTCGGCAGCCGTCGCGCCGACTCCGGCGTCGGCGTTCCCCAGACGCTGGTGCCGATCATCTCGTGGATGACGTTCTCGTCGCTCGGCCAGATGTGGACGTGCCCCGCCGCCCCACGCTCCTGCGCTCGCCGGATGCCGTCCGGCCCACCGTCTGCCGTCAAGACGATCTTGCCCGCAACGTCCAGACCCGTGTAATCGCCGGCAACAGCCCGATGGGAGAAGATCATCTCCCCCTGCTTCGGCGCCGCGAACGGGACGAAGACCAGGTCCGCTTCAATTCCACCGGCCGGCGTCTGCGCCCCGAAGGATCGGGTCCGTACCGGAATCTGCTCGACTTCGTGCCCGTCCGCATCGAGGACCGCGAGTTTGCCCTCCAGCGGCCAGGAGATCAACGAGTCGAGCTCCAGGATCTCAGCATCCAGCCCGTATCCCGCCACCGTCTCGACGATGTACCGGGCCGCAGTTCGCTCGTCCTCGCTCCCGCTGTCCCGAAACTGCTTGCTGAAGACCTCCAGGTGCTCCTGCAACCGCTCCGCGGAGACGGCCCCACGCAGCTCCTCCTCGATCCGACGTTCCTCGGCCGTTGGCAACCCCATGGTCTTTCACTGTCCTTGGCTATCTTGTAGCTCAACCTACCCCGCGCGCATCTATCGGTGCCACACCACCGGGGTAGGGGAGGACCCTGTGTCCTCCCGTGGCTTATCTGCGGGATTGTCCCCTTCTGGTCTGGCGCTCGTCGGCCCCGGGAGCGCACGGGGCGCTCCCCTAGACGTTCGGCGTCGCGCCTCAATCGGAACCTAACCCACCAACGCCGGTTGCCGGCTCGGCAGGAGCTCGGAGACGACGCGGGCGAGGATCGCCTGCGCCAGGACGACCGGTTTCCCCGACACCGCCGCGACGACGTCGCGCATCTCGGCATCCATCCCGATGCAGGTCATCCAGATCAGGTCGCAGCCGGCGTCGCGCAGCTCCTCTCCCGCCAGGTGAGCCAGCGCAAGGCGCTCCTCCCCCGCGTAGGGGTTGGCGGAGGTCACGACGGCGTCGATTCCCTGACCGCGATACCGCGCCCGTTCCGCCTCCACCTGTCCGGACGATGGCTTGATGATGCCGAGCCGGCGACCGTGGGCGAGACCGCCGATGACACCGGGGAAGAGGCGACCGGGGTTGACGACCAACCGCTCCGCCCGAATCTCCGACCAATCGGCGCCGCAGAGGATGACGACGAGATCGGACCCCTGGTCCCGGATCAACTCGTCTATGCACCGCTGCATCCGAGGCAGGATCTTGGCGTGGGAGAGGAGAGTCGATCCCCCCGCCTGAAGGCGGGCGACGATCCCGACCTCCCCCGTCTCCGGGCCAAGCGCCTCGATCTCGGCCCGCGACAACCCGTCGAGGCAGCCGCGCTCGGCGACTCGGATGTCGGCGGGAAGATAAGCGCGCATCGCGGGAACCACATCGTCTCTCGGCGATTCGGCAATCGTCGCGAAGCCGATAGTCTGCATGATCAGCTCCCGTCGCGAGATTAGTCGGCCGCCGACGCAAGACCGGTGGTCGCCAGTTTCGGCGGCAGCGGGTACGAGCGCTTGCTGTGGCTCAGATTGCAGGCGACCAGCATCTCCGCCGTCCGGAGCGCAACCTGCAGCGGATTGATCACCGGCACCCCGAGGATCTCCTGCAATTCCGCCGCGCGGAATGAGAGGGTGCCGCAGCCGAGCACGAGCACGTCGGCCCGGTCCGCCTCGATCGTCTGTCGGCTGACTTTGACAAGTTGGGCGAACGTCGCCTCCCGGTCCCGATTCAACTCCAGAACCGGAACGCCGATCTGTCGCACTGCCGCCAGCTTCGGCGCTACGCCGGTCAGCGTGGCGAGGTTCTCCAGGGGCCGGACCACGCTTTCCAGAACCGTCACGACCGCGAAACGATGACCGAGATTGGCCGCGACGAGCATCGACGACGCGCCCGGACCGACGACGGGGATGTTCACCAGCTCGCGGACCCCGTCGAGACCCGGATCGCCGAAGCAACCGGGGACGATCGCGTCGAACCCCTCCCGCTCCAGCTCGACCGCCAGCTCCATCAGGGGCGGGACCGATAGGTACTCCTCCCACATCGACTCGATGCTGGCCGGTCCCTTCTCCGGCAATCGCGCTTCTACGGTCACCCCAGGCGACACGAATTTCTGGAGTGCCGCCTGCCGATCGACCGGACCAACATAGCAAATGCGCATCGTCATTCTCCTCCGTGCCGGCAACTCGCGTCCGGCAGTGTCCGAGCCCGTCGCTCCTATCCGGCGTTCGCCTCGACTAGCTCCCGCGCCTGCTCAAGTGTCCAGACGAGGCGGTTCTGACCGCGCATCAGGTGCGCCGTCAGGATGCCGCGCTGCGCGACGTCGTCCTTGGCGCGGCCCAATGCGAGGGCCGGTGCCAGGTCGGGCAGCGGCGGCACCTCCATCGCCGGGTCGTGATGGAACGGTGTTGTCCGGCTGTAGTTGACCGGCACGAGCAGGCGGGCGAGTTGCCGCTGAACTCGATTAAATCGCTGAGCCTCCGGCGAGCTCGATGCGGCATCTGCCGGAGCCGATCCGTAGAAGCGTTCCAGCGCCGCGTCGAGCTCGTCCACCGCCGTGCGGGAATGACCGAGATCGAACGCGTCGCCGGCTGCCTGCTGGTAGCGATCGAGTGTGCTGCGGAATTCCCGCATCGTGGCGCGCCAGTCGAAGGGGTGGAGCGGTGCGTTGAGGACGCGCAACACCGAAGCGGCGTACACCCGCATGTCCCGCAGGAGGTTGTCCCGATCGGCGATCTCCAGCGTGTCGCCTTCGGTGTGCCAGGCGATGTTCGCGCCGCAACCGCCGACGGGGTAGTAGCCCTTCTCCGCGCGGGCCTCGGGCGACATCGTCGAGCTGAGCATGTAGAACGAGCTGATTCCAACGCCATTGAAGGAGTAGTCGCCGGCGCGGGGCGGGCGTTCCGTCTGCGGCGTGATGCCGGTCGTCTCCCGGATGACGGTATCGACGAACGGCTCCGTCTCGCTCATCGCCGTCAGTTCGTTGAAGGTGGTCGCCCACCGGCAGCCGGGCGAGTCGCAGTTCACCTGCGCCACGCAGCCGCGCGCCAAATCGAGCCCGAAGGCGTCCGCGTACCAGGTCGAGCCGGCGTAGCGACCGTGGCTGTGCCCGCTCCACCACGCGATCCGAAGCGAGCGCGCGAGCCGGTCGCGGTGCTGCCAGAAGACGCGGGCGAGCTCGAGCATCGTCGCGTCGCCGGTCGCGTTGTCGCCGATCCCGACGTGCCAGGAGTCGAGGTGGCCGTGGAGCAGGACGAACTCTTCCGGAGCCAGACTGCCGGGAATCTCGGCGACCAGGATCGGGATCTTGCGCCAGCCGGTATCGACCCGCGTCGACACCGCGACCCGCCCCCCACTCTTCGCCAGCGCGAGCAGCTCTTGACCGTCCCGTTGGTTGACGCCCAGGACGGGAATCGTCGGTTGGCGATCCTGCGAGTCAAGGTCGGGCGTGCCCCAGATCGTCGTGCAGATACTCTCGTGGATCGCCTCGCCGGGATTGACGAAGATCCCGGCCTGCGCGCCGGAGTTCATGACGTCGATCACCCGACCCGGCGCCGCCATGCCGTCCGCGATCACGATCTTGCCGGCGACGTCCAGGCCCGTGAAGTCGAGACCGTACGACCAATCGTCCGCGACATCCTCCCGAATCTTCGGCGGCACGTAGACCAATTCCCCGGTCAGTTCGCGCCCGTCGGTCGAGATCGACATCGCGGTCGTCTTCGCGCGGAAGCTCTTCCCGTTCGCGCCGTCGACCCGGACCGTCGCCTCCAACGGGATCGAGATGAAGCAGACCGGCTCATGGAGTTGGTAAGGCACTCCCCATGAGCTGAGCTGCGCGATCAGATCGTCGACCGCCTCCCTCTCCTCGCGCGAGCCTGACAATCGAACGAGTTTCGCAAATCGCTCGATCGTTGGCCAAGGCGCGTCGAGCGAGATACTGTCCAGGATGTCCCGTTCGAAAGCTTGATCGCTCCAGCTC
>JAXDKI010000132.1:0-6297 GCA_034667245.1 Thermomicrobiales bacterium
AGGTACCGGGTTGCCATCAGCTTGGCGATCTCGACCCATTGGCCGCCGACGTTCGGTTCCTCGATCATCTCGGCGGTCCCCTGGAGGGCGACTTTGCGATAGGGGCGCGTCTCGCCGTCGATCGTGAGCGCGACCCGACCGTCGCGCTGCATGTAAGCGGCCCAGGCGCTCTTCTTACGAGCGACGATCCAGAAGACGCCCTCCACCGGCTCCCACTGGTACCAGACGGGTTGGACGTATGGCCATCCCCTCTCGTCGAGGACCGCCAACCGGGCCAGGTTGTTCCCTGCCAGGAACTCGTCCATCTCCCGCTGGTCCATCAATCCGATCTTGCCGCGCCAGCTCGCGCTGGTCTCCTCCGCTCGCTCATCCGTTGCCGCAGCCGTCACTCAAAAGCCCCTTTCGCCATCAACGCCACCTCTCCGACCAAGGAGAGCTATCCAGTTGGAAACGCACCCCTCTCCCGCGGAGCGGGCGGGGTGCCCTCTGGGCCGCGGTTGGGGGTGAGGGTCATTCCTCCTACCCCCAGTTTCTCGGCACCATCAGTTTCGCAAACTGCCCGGCCGCCGCGTCGACGTGACGTTTGCCGTTGCGCAGCGAGATCGGCCCGTGCCCCGGCAGGAACGCCTCGAACTCGATGCCCGCCAGCTTGCGGACGCTCTCGCCGTAGAGCTCGATCGAGCAGTCGGGGACGTTTTGAAGCAGGATCGTCCCCCCGAAGAAGACGAGGTCGCCCTGGATCAGGTAGACGCGCTCGCCGCCCTCGACGAGGAATGACACATGCCCATCGGCATGCCCTGGCGTTTCGATGACGGTCGCGGTCAGCCGCCCGATGCGAAACGTCGCGCCATCGACCATGTCGCCTGTTGCCGGACACGAACGCAGGTGGTAGTCCTCCGGGACGAAACCGATCGCCTTCACCGCGGGCAAGGAGATCGCCTCCTCATCGCCCGCTTCGAGCACGCGGGCGGTCAGCGGCGAAGCGTGGACCGGAACGCCCAGCGCCTCATGGACCTCGGCCGCGCCACCCATGTGGTCGAAGTGGTAGTGGGTGAGCAAGAGTTTCGAGATGCGGCTCGTGTCGTAGCCGTCGTTCGCGATGTTGCGGAGGATGAGGTCGGTGTCGCCGATGGCGCCGCCGCACCCCGCGTCGACGAGTGCGAGCTCATCGCCGCCGTCGATCAGGTAGAGATGGGCGTCGGCCGGCGACGACAGGTCGAACCCGAAACTGCCACTGCCGACAAGGGCGACGTCCGATGTAAGCTTCACGACAACTGCTCCGGGTACTCGGCGGGTTTCGGGGGAGCGACCCCTGCCGCCCACCGTCAACTTCACCCTCCACGATTCGAGATAGCATCGTAATCATATAATATATAGACTTTGCATGGGAACTGCCGTACGGCACACTGAAGGCAGCGCCAGAGTCGCGACGCCCTAGCGTCGCATGGACAATCGGTGCTCCTGGCCCACGGGCAGCGAGAGGATGAATGGCTAACGCCGACCTCACCAGTTCGGTTGAGCTGGTCTATCAACGGACCCGGCACGCGATCCTGACGGGGGACTACCCGCCGGGCTCGCCGCTGCGTCTGCAAGACCTGGCCGCCCGCAGTGGAGTCAGCATGATCCCGGTTCGGGAGGCGTTGCGGCTGCTGGAGGCGGAAGGCTTCGTCGAGTCGATTCCGAATCGCGGGGCTCGCGTCGCGCCCCTCTCGATGGAGGACATGCTCGACGTCTACCGGACGCGCATCGTCCTCGAGGTCGAAGCACTCCGCCAGGCAATCCCGCAGATCACCCCGGCCGTCCTGACCAAAGCGCGGCGGTTGAACAACAAGATCGTCCGCCAATTCGAGCAGCGAGGTCATGCCGAATACGACGACCACCGCGCTTTCCACTTCGCGCTCTACGAGCCGTCCGGCTCGAAGTGGCTGCTGCGTCTGATCGGCATCGTCTGGGATCACACCGAGCGCTACCGGCGGGTCGGCGCGGCGCGCGTCAAGGCGGAATCGGCCCGCGCCGAGCACGAGCTCATCCTCGATCGGATCGAGACCAGGGACGTCGACGGCGCGCTTGCCGCGCTTACCAGTCACCTCGAAAACTCCGTCGAAAGCTTTCGCGCGCTCTTCGCGGAGGATCCGACGCTTTTCACCGGCGGCACCAAAGCGCCAGCGCGCGATGGCAAGGTGCGTCGTGATGGTCGAGCGAAGGCCATCGCCACCGGTTCTGAAGAGGTGCTTGACGACGGCGGCGGATGATGGCGAGAATCCCGCCGTCAGCGAAGAAGACTCCGGCACACCGCGTCGTATCTCCGCGGCGCGGTCCTCCGATAGAAGAGGGGCGCACAATGGCGTACTTGACCACCGAGCAGGTCGCACAGTTCCAGCGCGAGGGCTACCTCGTCGTCGAGAAGCTTCTCGATCCCGAGCGCGATCTCGACCCGATCATCGCTGAGTACGAGGCAGTCCTCGACCGCCTCGCCAGCGACCTCTACGCCGCGGGGCAGATCGCCTCGACCTACGACGACCTGCCGTTCTCGGACCGGCTCACCCGAATCTACGCCGAGAGCGGCAAGGTCTACGCCCAGTACTTCGACTTCTCGCTCCCCCAGGACGGCATTAAACAGGACACGCCCTTCTGGACCGGCCCGGCCGTGTTCAATTCGCTCAGGCACGAGGGCATCCTGGACGCGATCGAGTCGCTGATCGGCCCGGAGATCTATTCCAACCCGGTCCAGCACGTCCGCCTCAAGCCGCCCGAACACCTGACCCCGAAGGACCCGAAGACCGGACTCGTCCAACTTGGCGCCACCCCCTGGCATCAGGACAACGGCGTCATCAATGAGGAGGCGGACGAGACGGACATCATCACCGTCTGGTTCCCGCTCACCGACGCGACGATCGAGAACGGCTGTCTTGCTGTCGTTCCGTTTAGCCACGACGCCGGACTCCTGCCGCACTGCCCGGCGAGCGAAGCGAATCGCTCAGGGTTCGGCGTCCACATCAAGGAGCAACATTTCGCCTCGGAGGCGGCGGTCCCGCTGCCGATGAAGCGGGGCTCGGCCCTCTTCATGACGAGAAGGACGGTCCACAGCTCCCTGTCGAACCACAGCGACCACATCCGCTGGAGTTTCGACCTGCGCTACAACCCGACCGGTCAGCCGACCGGGCGCGGGATGTTCCCGGGTTTCGTCGCCCGCAGCAAAGCCCAGCCGGAAACCGAACTCCGCGATGCGGCGGTTTGGACGGAACTCTGGCTGGAGGCACGCCGCGCCCTGGCCGCAGGCGAGACCCCTCGCTTCAACCGTTGGGATCCGAACAGCCCGGCCTGCGCCTGATCGCCAACGACCAACCAGGGCGTCGATAACCGGCAAGGCTGGGCGAAGCGAATCGCGTTTGGGACAATGCTCGGCCGGATGCTTGACGACGAACTATATAATATATAACATCACCACTGCCGATTCGCTGAAGCCGGTCGACGGAGACGTGCCGGCCGCGACCATCTCCGGGGATCATCGACGCGCAGATGCCGAGGCGCGACGGAGAAACCCGCTGGACAGAGCGATCGTGCGACTTGCGCGCTGAAACCACGGTGATAGGAGGGTGCAACCCCTATCGGAATCGGCGACGAACAGGCGAGGGCGTGTCGTCGGCAAGTCGCGCGCCTCGTGGATCGGGTTCTCGTTCGGGACAGGTGCCACCTGCGGTAGGGGCGCACCCACGTCAGACGGAGGAGGTACGCGTGAGCGACAACATTGGACCACGAAACGGGCTGAAGTCTCTCGTCGACGAGTACCGGCAAGCGGGGCTAAGCCGCCGCGAGTTCGTCAAACGTGCCGCCGTGCTCGGTCTCTCTGCCCCGGCGGCAGCCTCGCTGCTGGCCGCGGCAACACCGCGCTTGGCCATGGCACAGGAGACGCCCCAGCAGGGTGGTCGCTTCACCGAAGGGTACGACCGCGACTTCACCAAGATGGATCCGGTCAACAGCGGCTGGGCGGACCCCGGGTACAACGCGATCTATGAATACGTGATGCTCCGCGACGCGAATGGCGCCATCGTCCCCTGTCTGGCCGAGTCGTGGACGATCTCGGACGACAACCTCAGCTGGACCTTCAAGATCCGCGACGGATTGAAGTTCCACTCGGGCGCTGCCTGCACGAACGCCAACGTCGTCGAGGACTTCAACCTCTTCCGCAGCGCGGAGGGAGGCGGGCAGAACGCGATCTTCTGGAACGCCGTCACCGACGTCACGGCCGGAGATGGCAACACCGTCGTCGTCAAGCTCTCCAAGCCGTTCGCGGCCTTTCCGGAGACGCTGGCGACGGAATACTCGATGATCCACAACCAGGCGGCGCGCGCTGAGGCGGGCGACCAGTACGGCGCCACCACCGAGGACGGCACCGGCCCCTTCACCCTCGGGGAATTCACTCCGGGCAACCAGGTCCTTTTCAAGAAGTGGGCCGACTACCCCGGCTCGATCGTGCCCTTCCTCGAGAACAAGGGACCCGCCTACATCGACGAGCTGCGCTTCGTCCCGATCCTCGAGGTCGCCAACCGCGCCAACGAACTCGAGGCGGGCGGCGTCGATGCGATCAAGAATCCTGCCCCTCAGGATCTCGACCGCCTGACGAGTAATCCCGACGTCGTCGTCATGGAGTGGGCCAACCCGGCCAACCTCTTCATCAATCTCAACGACCAGAAGACCGAGCTCGGCTTCGACGACATCCGCGTCCGCCAGGCGATCTCCCACGCGATCGACCGGCAGGGACTTGCCGACGCCATCTACTTCGGCCACGCCATCGCGACCTACGGCCCGATCCCCTCCAACTGGAAGTGGTACGAGCCGGGGGTCGAGCAGTTCAACCAGTTCGACCTCGAGAAGGCGAAGTCGCTCCTCGAGGAGGCCGGCTGGACCGTCGGCTCGGATGGTATCCGTGAGAAGAACGGGGTCAAGCTCTCCTTCACCCTCTACAACTGGGGAGCACAGACCTACGGTGCCCAGATCAACGAGGCAATCACCGGTATGCTGAAGGACGCCGGCGTCGAGATGAAACTCGTCACCCTCGACACCGCCGAACTCTTCCCGCGCGTGCTCGATCCCAAGGCCGAGCCGGTCGACGCCTTCAGCTACGAGTGGCTCTGGTCCTCGCCGATGGACGTCCTGGTGATCTTCAACTCGATCCCGAACTTCCCCTTCAACGGCGACCATCAGGATCTCAAGCAGGCGTTCGACGAATGGCAGGGCGCCGCCACCGACGCCGAGCTCGAGGCCGCCGCCCGCAAGGCGCAGTTGATCTGGGCCGAAAAGCTGCCGTTGATCCCGGTCGTCACCGGCAACGTCATCTGGGCCCACCATAAGAAGGTCCACGGCTGGACCCCCACCCAGACGATGCTCTACCCGCTCTACAACGACGTCTGGGTGGAGCAGTAGACGAGAGAAGGCAGTAGGCAGTAGGCAGAGAGCAGCAGACGGATGAGAGCCGATCGTACTGCCTACTGCCTTCTGTCTACTGCCCTCCGCTAACAGCAATGCTTACCTTCATCGTCCACCGGACGCTTTACGCAATCGGGCTTCTGTTCGTCGCCTCCGTGGTGATCTTCTACGGGCTGCGCGTCGCGCCGGGTGAGGTCACCGACGTTCTCACCAATCCCGTCAACCGCATCTTCATGATCGAGAACCTGCGCGAAAAGCTGGGGCTCGATAAGCCGCTCCCACTCCAATACTTCATCTTCATGGGGAACTTCCTGCGCGGAGACCCCGGATATTCGCTCGTCAACGGCGAGCCGATCAATGAGCTTCTCCGCAGCGCAGCCGGATACACCCTCAAGCTCGGGGCACTCTCCGCGCTGCTCACCTACGGGACGGCGATCCCGCTCGGCGTCATCGCCGCGTGGAAGCGGAACTCGTTCTTCGACTACGGCGCCAATCTCCTGGCGGTACTCGGGATGGGCATCCCGAACTTTCTGCTGGCGATCCTGCTCATCCAGGAGTTCGCCGTCAAACGGCATTGGTTTCCGGTGGCGGGCTACGAGAGCTGGAAGCACATCCTCCTGCCGGCCGTCGTCCTCTCGGCTGAGGCGATCGCGATCAATCTGCGCGTCGTGCGGTCGTCGGTCCTTGAGGAGCTGAATCGCGACTACGTGCGAACCCTCTACGCGAAGGGACTGCCGGAAGGAAAGATCATCTGGGTCCACGTGCTCCGGAACGCCCTGCCGCCGATCATCGCCCTGGCCGGCGTGATGCTCCGGACCCTCCTCGGCTACACCCTGATCGTCGAGACGATCTTCCGCTGGCCGGGACTTG